>CALMYE010000001.1 GCA_937873425.1 uncultured Sphingopyxis sp.
GCGCGGCTGTTCGAGCTGATCCCCGACGCCGCCGAGGACGAGTTCCTCTTCCCCGCGCTCGCCACCACCGCGCGCGACCGCATCTTCGGCGGACAGGTGATCGCGCAGGCGATGGTCGCGGCGGCGCGCACCGTCGATCCCGAAAAGCAGGTCCATTCGCTCCACGCCTATTTCCTGCGCGGCGGCGACGAGACGAAGCCGCTGCATTTCCGCGTCCACCGCGACTTCGACGGGCGCAGCATCGCGAACCGCCGCGTCGTCGTGCGACAGGACGGCAAGGTGATCTTCAACCTCACCGCCTCCTTCCAGCGGCCGGTCGACGGCTTCGCGCATCAGGTGCCGATGCCCGACCTGCTGCCGCCGGAGGAATGCGCCGACTTCCTCGAAACCCTCGCCGCCGACCCGAATATTTCGGAGGATGCGTTCGACCATATGGCGCGCCGCCGCGCCTTCGAGCTTCGCAACCATCGCCCCGCGGGCGCGACGCAGCATTATCAATGGTTCCGCGTCGCTGCGCCGGTCGGCGACGACCCGCTCGTCCACCGTGCCTTCCTCGCCTTTGCCTCCGACATGGGACTGCTCTCCTCGGCGATGCTGCCGCACGGGCTCAACTGGTCGACGCCGGGGCTGTTTTCGACCAGCCTCGACCATGCGATGTGGTTCCACGACGACGTCCGCGTCGACGACTGGTTCGTCTATGTGATGGACAGCGACTGGTCGGGCGGCACGCGCGGTCTCAACCGCGGCTCGATCTATCGCCGCGACGGCACGCTGATCGCCTCGGCGGTGCAGGAAGGGCTGCTGCGCCTGATCCCGCGGGCCTGAGGCTTGCTTTCCACCCCGTTTCCGTCTAACGGCGCCGCTTCGCGTCAGACAAGGGCGTGATTCCGCGCGGGAGGAAGGGGTGATGCCCTTCTGTTCGACCGCTTATTTTGAGCCCCGGATCAGGTCCGGGGCGACAGAAAGAAAGGAGGCCTCTCATGGCCAAGAAGATCAGCGGCTATATCAAGCTGCAGGTGCCCGCCGGCACCGCCAACCCGTCGCCGCCGCTCGGGCCGGCGCTGGGTCAGCGCGGCGTCAACATCATGGAATTCTGCAAGGCGTTCAACGCCGCGACCGACGGCATGGAAAAGGGCACGCCGACCCCGACCATCATCACCGTCTTCGCCGACAAGAGCTTCGCCTTCGTCACCAAGACGCCCCCGGCGACCTATCTGATCAAGAAGGCCGCGAACCTGAAGTCGGGTTCGAAGGAGCCGGGCAAGATCAGCGGCGGCAAGATCGCGCGCTCGAAGCTCGCCGAAATCGCCGAGATCAAGATGAAGGATCTCAACGCCAACGACATCGAACAGGCGACGAAGATCATCGAAGGCAGCGCCCGCTCGATGGGCCTCGAAGTGACGGAGGGCTGACCCCATGGCAAAGCTGACCAAGAAGCAGAAGGCGCTCGAGGGCAAGGTCGACAGCCTCAAGCTGCACAGCGTCGATGAGGCGCTGAAGACCGTCCGCGAGCTCGCCTCGGCGAAGTTCGACGAAACGCTCGAAATCGCGCTCAACCTCGGCGTCGATCCGCGTCACGCCGACCAGATGGTCCGCGGCGTCGTCACGCTGCCCGCCGGCACCGGCAAGGACGTCAAGGTCGCGGTCTTCGCGCGCGGCGACAATGCCGACAAGGCGCTGGCCGCCGGCGCCGACAAGGTGGGCGCCGAGGACCTGATGGAAGACATGCTCGCGGGCAACCTCGACTATGGCCGCGTCATCGCGACGCCGGACATGATGGGCATCGTCGGCCGCCTCGGCAAGACGCTGGGTCCGAAGGGCCTGATGCCGAACCCGAAGCTCGGCACCGTCACCCCGAACGTCGCCGAAGCCGTCAAGGCGGCCAAGGGCGGCCAGATCGAGTTCCGCGTCGAAAAGGCCGGCATCATCCACGCCGGCCTCGGCAAGCTGTCGTTCGGCGAGGAAAAGCTCCGCCAGAATTTCGACGCCTTCGTCGACGCGATCGTCAAGGCGAAGCCGGCCGGCGCGAAGGGCAAATATGTCCGCAAGATCGCGCTGTCGTCGTCGATGGGCCCGGGCGTGAAGGTCGACACCGCCGACGTCGCCGGCGCCTGATCGGCACCGCAACGATTTAGGGAAGGGCCGGGGGAAACTCCGGCCCTTTTCTTGTGGGTGGATACGGGTGCCGGTGTATCTGACCCATATCCCCACCGTGCCTACCGAGCGCGGGGTGGCGTTCCGGCCCGATGTCTACGGGCGGGATGGGTAGGGCGTCGAGCCTTAAACGAGCATAAAATATGAACCGCCTCCCCGAGCGAAGCCGAGGCAGCGACGGTAGGGGTTCTCGCTACGCTCGAACGAGCCCCTCGTCTTCGCTCGGGGAAGCGGAGTGATTCGGACTTCGGGCAATTTGCTCCAAGGATGGCCTTTACCGGCTCCGCATCACCACGCACGGCTGGCTCGCCGAGCCCACGGTCGCGCAGAATTTGTCGGCGTCGGCCTTGCTGGCGAAATTGCCGGCCTGGAGGCGGG
>CALMYE010000002.1 GCA_937873425.1 uncultured Sphingopyxis sp.
CGAGCAGCAGCAGATCGCCCAGGCCGCGTAGCTGCGGCCTTCAGGACACGCTTACGATTGCAGCGCTTCCCAAGGCTTATTGGGGCTGTGGCACGATCATGCTCGGTGACGAAGCCAGAGACGTGTCGATTGGCCTGCGCAATCTGCAAATATCGCTCGTGGGTAAACGTGCTGACGTGTTGATATTCGATCCGGTGCTCGCGTACCGCCTTGGTTGGCATCAAACGCAGGAAGATCCATTTTCCTTTTGTCACCCCAAACATGGTCTGATGGCGACGACGCAATTCTGGCGCGACGGATGGCCGCAACCGTCGAGACACGCCAATACCGGGCGCTGGGCAGAGGGGCAGCGTGTTGAACTAACCGAAGCCGGGCGAGCGGAAATTGACCGTCTCAGTGCTTTGCCTCAGTTGGTAACAGCGAGATGGAGAGTTCTCACGTCGCGTAGCTCCAAGCCAAAGCGTTCGTCACGATGGAGGAGCGACGGCTCGCTCCTGCTGAGCTAGCATAGGCTCAGGCCATACAGCATTTCTTGAACTTCTTGCCGCTCCCGCACGGGCACGGATCGTTGCGGCCAATTTTAGAACCATCAGCTCCGCGTCGGCTCGGACTTGGCTGCGCAATACCCCGGTTGCCGTTGAGTACCATTCCCTGCGTCTGAGCATCCAGGCGGGTGTCCCGCTTCCACGGGAAACGCACTGCGAGGCTGAGCTTGGGTAGTCCGTCGGTCTCACGCACGAGAAGTCCGAACCAATTACCTGCGCGGTGAACATATTTTCTGCGTCGACAATGGTCGGCGAGTGCCTCGACAGCATCGCGTGGTGCGGCTCGGCTACAGTGTATTGTAAGTCCAGCGTCGCCTGCATCGAACCCCAGCGTGAAGTCGTGGGGCCGTCCATCGAGACGAGTGCGCCGAGCGACATCCTTCATCCCTTGATCGAGTTGCTTAACAATATCGCCGTTGATGTTGAGCAGGAGGAAGCCGAGATCGATCAGGTCAGGATTAGCCTCGTGTTCGATCTTCTCAATGATCCGGGCAACATGCGTACCGGTGAACCTGGTAAGAATTCCCTTTGGCGTTGCTGTGCCTGGAATGCCCTCCCGCCGGACCGTCATCGCAGTGTCGAGGTCAAGCGAGAACTCATCCGCCACCATCGCGACGCTGTTCTCGTCGTCGAACCAGAGGTTCTGACTCAAATGGTAACCCAAAATGGCGAGTTCGTTCGTCCCTCGTATGCGTTCGGCATAGCCAACCCGCCGGTCGATATAGCTGAGAAATCGAAGAGGACTGGCGAGCATCTCAGCAAGGACGTCGATTAGAAAGACATCGGCAACCAAGGGGGCGTGAATGATCGCATCTTTCTCATATTTGAGGAAATGCCGCGCTTGGACGGTTAGCACCGGATAGTGATCGGATACCGCGCAAAGGATGTAGACATTCCTCAGCTCGGGAATTTCGAGCTTGGCTCCGTTCTCCTTCATGAAGTCCAGTTCTTGCCGGCTGAGCGAGCGGGCGCAGAGCAGGCCTTGATCATAGGCGTCTTGGACGGCCTTCTGGAAATCGTCGCGCAGGGTCTGATCGTTTCCCTTACGCGACTCCAGCGTCATCTTCTTCGACTTGCACTGGACGATCAGGGCTCGGTCGCCAAACAGGACCAGCACGTCCATCTCGGAAACCCGACCATTCGCGGCTTCGATGTTGACGTTGGTATAAACATTCTGCTCGCCGAACACTGACCGCAACCGCTTGGCTACGAACTGCTCCGTGAAAGCACCACGGTGCGCGGAGGCTTTGGGGCGATAAGATTTGTCGCCAACCATCCAATAAAAGGGCGAGTCATAGAGGGATTCAACGATCCCGTATGTCTGAAGCGAGAGGTAGCACCCGTCCTGGAGCGCGACGATCGGACACGCATTGGCCACGTTGAACGCGCCGAGCGAGGTAAAATCCTGATTCGCGGGTGCCGCGACGCTAAGGGCCGCCAGCGCGGCTCGCACTGTCTCTATCGGCAGACCGCAATGCGCTGCGACCTCATCGGTGGTAGTTGTGAAGGCCGGCAGCAAGGACTGGAAAGACGGCGCTTTGGCTTTGAGGTGCGACAACACGCTGACGATTTTGCTGGTCTGCATCTCCGAGATTGCATCGGCAACTGCCTGTGCGTCCGCGAT
The DNA here is from genome assembly GCA_937873425.1 of uncultured Sphingopyxis sp. Lineage (GTDB taxonomy): Bacteria > Pseudomonadota > Alphaproteobacteria > Sphingomonadales > Sphingomonadaceae > Sphingopyxis. Next base: position 2,170 of record CALMYE010000002.1, read on the forward strand.
GCAGAAACCCTTGTTAGCGGTCAGCCAAGCTTCGTCTGCGGCGTACCGTTCGAGCGCCATATCTCGATACTGGAAGCTATAGGCGGATTCGCCGCCGTAGAAGATGGGCTCCCGTAGCACATCGGCGCGAGTGAATGGAGAAGGAGGGCGTTCCCCTCCTTCCTCCTGCATTGCTTTCGCCGTCTCGATGATTGAATCCCACATCGGCCGGCCCAGCCGTTCATGCAACTCATTCAGCAGTGCGCCAGTACGATCGAACAATACCTGAATTTCTGCCGGCGTCGGTTCACTCAGGTCAATTGGCTGACGGATAACTAGGCCAAGCAAGGTCGAGAATTCGGTCCTCACCGTACGACCAGGCGCATAAGAGGCCGCCAGAGCCTCACTGTCCATCGCCCCGTCGAATGTGACGTAGTTATCTCGCAGCGACATCCAGGCAAGCGCGTGCGCATAGCCAGGTGTGGCGCATAGCTCCGCGAGGTCATCAAAGATGTCCTGCTCAGCGCGGGGCTCAACCGAGTCCATGGGATTGGGAATCAGCCTGCGATGACGCCGTATTCGTGGGGATTCGGCGCCCGCTCTTCCACGACGAGCGCGATATAGTCGGCCATATCGCGAGGATTGAATACGCGCCCTACGACGTCCCAGACCCTGCGGTTCGTCGGCTCATGCCGATTCAAACCCTGAAGCACGCCGGGATCGACGATCATGTCGCCAATCGCAGGGATAGCTCCACCGAAGCTTTCGACGCCAAATTCTTGCTGACTGTCCTCCAGCGTGCCGTCAGCCTCGCGGAAATAGATTCTGATGTGGACATCATCCATGTGCGTTCCTCATTTGACTGCACACATGGCTAGCTACGCGGCGAAACATTTACAATGATCTTGATTTGTTCTCGACAGCTCTCGCTCGATTGGCTCTAGCCAATCCGCAAAGTGGGGCAAGCTCAACTTCCGCTTTTGCGATCTGATTAACAGAAGCCGTCAGGCTGCAAGCGGCCAGATTGGGTCACGAGATGCTCGGACCGCTGCGCCCGCGCCCGATCGTCCAGTTGATCCCGCCGTCGCGCATGATGCCTGCGACATTCTTGCCGATATGACGTTCCATCACCGGGCGCCACGGGACCAGCGTGAAATCGCGCGATCGCTCGATGAGCGCGTGCCGGCCGCTCGTCATGTCGACGACGCGGACCAACGTGCCCTGTAATGGCTCGTTCGGCTGCACCTCGGCGAAAGGCATCCCCAACTCGTCCGATAGCTCGCCGGCGACGCGCATCAGCTCGCGCCGCTGGAGCGCGGCGAGCATATTGCGGCGATAGATGGTCCGCCCGTCCTGCTCGTCGGCAAGCTGCTCGGCGATCAGCCATTGCCGCCGTGCCGCCTGCGCGGTGCGGACCTCGCGCCCGAACCCAGCATCGCGCACCGGCGCCGGCGTGTCGGCGACCAACTCGCGATCCAGCCAGGTCGCGGCCTCGACAGTCGGCAGCTTGTCGAGCGGCACCGCCGACAGGGTTTCGACGGTGACGGGCCGGTCGCGGATTTGCCGGCCCTCAAACTTTTCCACCTTGTCGAGATGGTCGGGCGTGATGATCCAGGAGCCGTCTGGCTCGCGCTCCACGCTCCGCATGACTTTCCGCATCGCTTCCAGCCGCCGGACATGGGTTTCGGCGAAGGCTTCGCGGGCGGTCGGGTCGTGCTTCAAATGGGCGTCGACCGTATAGCGGCCGTCATTGGCCGCGGCGACCTCGGCAATCGTGCGATCGACCTTCCGCACGCCGCCGCTGCGCGGCGCGATCTGCACAATGGCATCCTTCGGAATCGGATCGACCTTCTCGCCCTTGCCGATCTCGGCATAATGGGTGCGCCCGTCGATGCCGTCGACCAGCAGATAGTGACGGTCATTATGTTCGTCGGCCAGCCCGGGCATGATGACGCGGCCGACGATCGGCGCCGCACCCTCCGCTGCGGGATCGTAGATGACACGATCGGCCGCGCTGCGATCGAGATTTGCGGCGGTCAGTTCGCGCTGCATGGTGCGGATGATGTCGCCGCGCTCGCCGATCCGGCGCAGCGTATCGGCAAGGTCAGGCTCCAGCCGCCAGGTATCGCCCCCGAGATGCGTCGCGAGGCCCATCCGTCCGAGCTTCTGCAAGCGGCCGACGCGAAGCGATTGGTAGAATGGATCGCTGTCGCTCGCGCTGACAAGCCGGACCTCGTTCATGTCGCGGACCAGCCGGCGGTCGATCGCGGTCAGCCTTTCCTCGGTGGTGTCGGCGCGTAGCCGTTCTTCAATCTCAAGGTCGGTGCGCGGACCAAGATCGAGATTCACAATGTCGATCGCGCGCTCGCGCAGACCGTGCGAAATATATTCGCGCGCAATCACCAGGTCATCGCCGCGGTCGTTCTTGCCGCGCAGCACGACATGGGTATGCGGGTGGCCGGTGTTGAAATGGTCGACCGCGACCCAATCGAGTTTCGTGCCGAGATCCTGCTCCATCTGCGTCATCAACCGGCGCACCAACGGCTTCAAGTCGGGATACTGGTCGCCGTCCTCGGCCGACACGATGAATCGGAACTGGTGACGGTCGCCGTCGCAGCGGTCCAGAAACGCTTTGCCGTCGGCAACATCCCGGTCGGCGGAATATAGCTCGCCGGGCTCGCCTTCGCGCGTCACCCCGTCGCGCTGGATATAGCGCAGATGCGCCTTCGCACCGCCCATGCCCTTCCCGGCCAGTTTGACGGGCCGCATCTTGACGATCGCGCGGCGAGATCGGAGCGCACCCAGCCGGTCGCGTGATCGCAGCACGCGCGCGACGCTGGCACCGCGCCCGATCCGGCTGCCGTCGAAGCGGCCGCGCCTGCCGGTTTTCATGCCGGCGCGCTTGGCGGCCTTCACGACCCGATTGAGATAGCGCGTTTCCTTGCCGCGGCCGCGCATCCGGCCAAGGCGAGGTTCGAACTCATCATCGTGCATATCGGCGTCCTTCCGTGCGGAATGACGCTCCCCGCGAAGAAGAATGGCGAAATCGCGGGCATCTTCAAGGAGTCTCGCGATCTAAGGCTGAAAGCCGCAGAAAACCGCCATTAATGGCGGCCCTGTCTCGCGCCCAAAGGGCGAGTCTCGCGAAATCCTCCAAAAAACGATGTGCAGACAATGGCTTACAATATCGCGAGATATTGATTCTATCTTGCCCTCCGTGCTCTCGGCCCGTCCCGCCCTCCAGCAACCGGCCAACCATCCTCAAGCGAGCAAAAAAGGGGAGCGACGCCCTGACGGCGCCGCTCCCGAAACCAGCCTCCCGACAAACGGACCGGCTATTGCCATTCCGCCTTTTCGGCCTTGCGATGCGACCGATTGCGCCGCTTCCAGCGCTTCTCCGCATCCCGCAACTCGGCCTCGATCTGACGCCGTTCGGCTGCATCGTCGCACCATGAAAGCTCCGCGCGAAGCTCCTCGATCTGCTGTTCAATCGACATTTCATCCTCCTGATCTAGCGAAAGATGAAGTCGCGCCCGGCGGGGAGCGGGCCGGGTCAAGGACCGCGCAGCGGCCGCGAAGCGGCGATGTCCGGGGTGAAAATTTTTCGGCTCCGCGCCGCCGTCGCGGCGGCACGCAGGACATGAAAAGCCGAAAAAATTTCATTCCGGGCGTCGTCCTTGAGGCGGCCCGTTCCCCGCCGGATACTGGGTCTGACTGAGCGAATTTCCACCCTCCCCGATCGCACCAGCGCCGCTTGGAAACACACTGCCGACCGCGAATCTCGCCCCTGTGGAAGCACAAAAAGCCCCGCGCCGGATGACCGGCGCGGGGTGGTTCGGCCTATTCGCCGGGGTTCCAGATGATCGCATAGGCGTCGTCGTCGTCCTGTCCCGCCGCGCGGCCGAGATTGGCATAGAGGGTGCGCGGACCGAGTTCGGGAGCCGAGAGCGAGAGGCGGACATATTCGCGCTGCGACACCTCGCCGGTGCGAATCCAGCCGCCGCCCAGCTCGACGCCGTTCGACACGACACGATAGTCGGGCTGCTCGCCGGTCTTGCCGCGATTGGGAACGATCGCGACCTCGGCATTGACCGAAAGCGTGCGGATCGCGCCCTTGAACGAACCGTCGGGCTGGCGCTGCACATAACCGATTGCTGACATGATTCATCTCCTTGACTGCTCGCACCGGCCCCGTGCCGGGCGATGGGCGGACCAAGGGACGGCATGAGCGGCCGCGCGAACCTTCAGGCCGAAGCGAAGCGGAGGACCGGAGCGGTCGGGCTGATTTGGAGCGAAGCGACCGCGAGGAGCCGCAGCGAAGCAAGGCGGGGAAATCAGTTCGTCCGCGATGGTTTCGCGCGGTCGCGGCCGTCCCAGGTCACACGCCCCGCGCGGACATGGGGTCGGTGCAGCGACTTGGTGAGAATTGGTGGCATCGACATGGACCGCGCGGCGCGCGGTGCTTCGTCGGCGGATTCAATCCGCTTTCGACCGTTGCGCCGGGCGGCTATAGACTCGCGGATGACCGGGGGCACGACCATCGCGACGCAAATCGAACGGCTCATCGTGCGGCTGGACGGGGCGAGCGTGTGCGACGACTGCATCACCGACCGGCTGAACCTGTCGGTGCGAAGCCAGGCCAATGTCGTGACGCGCGGGCTCGGCGGACAGCGCGGCTATGAGCGGCGCAAGGATGCCTGCGAGTTATGCGCTCGGGTCAAGACGGTGATCCGGCACCGCGCGAGATAGCGCTCGCGGCAATCAGGCGGCGGGTGCCTTCGCCGCGCGGCCGCGCCGCGCCGGGGCAGGCTTGGCGGCGGGTTTCGCGGCAGGTTTGCGACCGCCGCCGCGCCCTTTTGTGCCGAGGCCGATCTGCTTCGCGAGCGCGCGGCGCGTCTCGGCATAGGCGGGTGCGACCATCGGGTAATCCTTGGGCAGACCCCATTTGGCGCGATAGTCGTCAGGCGTCATGCCGTAGTGCGTCATCAAATGGCGCCGGAGCATCTTGAGCTTTTTGCCGTCCTCGAGACAGACGATATAGTCGGGCTTGACCGATGCGCGCACCGAAACGGCGGGCTTCAATTCCTCGACGGGGGCTTCGGCGGGTGCGCCAAGTCCGGCGAGCGCATTGTGAACGCGGCCGATAAGATCGGGAAGATCAGCGATAGCGACACTATTGTTCGCGACATGCGCGGCAACAATATCGGCGGTGAGCGCAAGTAGATTTTCCTGATTTTCGTCGGCCATCACAAATATCTCCTTTGCCCGTTGCCTAGCAACAGGGCGGAGAGAGGCCAACAATATTCGGGGACAGCGCGGCCGCACCGCGCGCCGGACAATCGGCGCGCGGTGCGGCGCGATTTGGGCTAGTCGATACCGCCCGAAAGCGCGCGGTCGAGCGCCGCGCCGGTCGATTCCAGCTCGATGCGGTCGGCGAAGATCGCGCACCAGCCGCCGCCGAATTGGTCGATCCGCGGCTTCGAGAAAATTGCTGCCCACTCGAATCCGATCGGCCCCTCGGCGAGCGTGGCGGGGCAGCATCGCTGGATCAGCATCGCAAGCGCGTCCGGCTCGAAATCGTCCATGCTCGCGAAGGTGACAAGACAGGCTTCCGCATCGTCGGGATCATCGACGGCGGCAAAGTCGCCCCCGACATGCGGATGGTCATAGTCGCCGAACGCGGCGCGAAAGCCGCTCCACGGATCGGCGGAGTCGGTCGGCGGAAAGGCCGACAGGATCGCCGCGCTCGGCGGGTCGGGGTCCACTCCCGCACATAGATCGCGGCTCGCGTTCACCGCTTCCTCGATCAACGCGCGTTCGGCGGCGACGCAGCGAAAGGCGAAACTGCCCTGGGTCCAGTGGTCAGCCATTGCCCGTCTCCTTCTCACGGACTGCGAGACGGAGCGGCGGAACGTCGAAATCGGCCCCCGCATGATGGTCGGCAATCGCTTCCTCTATGCCAAGCCGGTCGATGACCTCGGCGCTGACGACGAGGTTGCCCGCTTCGTCGAGGTCGTAGCCCTGCGGCTGACCGATGCCGGTGAACACGACGCGCTCCGGCCCCCACTGGCCGGGGCAGCTCGCGCACCAGCGCACGAACGGTATCGCGTTGGCGACACAAAAGGCTTCGAGTTTCCCGAAATGCCCCCACGGCACTTGATGCGCCATGAGGCGGAGCGGTTCGCCTTCTGATATATCGGACAGCTCGAAGGGCGGGCCGTCCCAATCGGTGGACAGCCCTTCATGCCGGACGATCCGGGCGAACTGGCCGAGCAAATCGGCGGGCAGCGTTCCGCCGATGGTGATGGATGCCGAAACACGGTCGGACATGATGCTTCTCCTTAGAAGATCGCCGCGCCGCGAGGCGGCGAAGCCGACGAGCGGCGCGGCGCGATTTTTCGGGGAAGGAAGCGGGCGGCGGACATGCCGCCGCCCGCTCCGGTTCAAGCGGCTTTGCGCTCCGGCTGCTGTTCGCTCCGCTTCCGGCCCTTGGGCTTCGCGGGCGCGGGCAGCGCGAGGACGGGCGCGGGACCGCTCGGCTTGGGGTCATGGTCGGCGCGCGCCGCCGTGACCTCGGCATGGGCGATGACGCTGCCGACGCCGCCGCGCTCGGTATAGGCGGCGGGCGGGAACGCCATCCATTTCGGCACCCATCCTTCGGCCCTGGGACGCCCGTTCGCGCCGTCCAGATGGTCGCGGACGATGCGCTTCAAGGTCTTGCCCGGTTCCTTGGCATTCGCCTCGGCGACGGGTTCGCCCGCGACCTCGGCGACGATGCGGGTCAGGATTTCCTTGTCGCGAAGCACCTCGAAAAAGGCGTCGTCGGCCTGCCAGTAGCGGGCCATGTCGATGCCGATTTCGCCGCCCACCGCCTCGACTGCGGCGCTGCCGCTTTCGAGGGTTTCGCCCATGACGATGACGATAACCTCCATGACGGCACGGTCGGGCAGGTCCAGCAAGCGCAAGAACAGCGGGACGATGCCGACATGATCGCGGGACACGGTCATGTCGTCGCGAGTCATGGTCGGGCGTTCGGGGTCGAGGCCGAGCAAAGCGAGAACGGCGCGGCGCTTCGCGTCGAACTCGGTTTCGGCACGGCAGACCTCGACGCTCTCGCGCACCGCCTCGTTGCGACACGTCTGCGGCTCCGGCCTCACCTTCCACAGCGGCGAACCGGCGATGGCATGGGCGACCATCAAGCGAAGCGCGACCTTCGGATGGCCGGTCAGCGCCGCGCGCGTGGCGGCGTGGCGATGCAGGTCGATATAGGTCTGCATCGTGCTCGTCACCTCCGGGCGCGCCGCCTTGGGGCCGGTGTCGATCTTCTCGCCCTTCGCCAGCCGCTTCGCCTCCTGCGAGGTGACATAGCCTTCGTGAAAGGCGACCTCGCCGTTCGGGCGCACGGCGATATAGATGCGCCCGCCGTCGCGCTTCGACGCCCGCGCATGTTCATATTGCCGGAAATAATCCTCCGGCGGGACGATCACCACGTCGTTCCATCCCTCGTCGAGATAGGCTTCGCGGCGTTCGTCGATGACGGCGAATTGCTGCTTCCAGAACGCGTCGGCGTCGGCGAAATAGCAGTCCTCACCGAACAGGTCGGCGACGATGGCGAGTTTGCTCGCCTCGACGTCGAACAGCGCATGTTCGACCTTGATCGACGCGCCGCCGAACAGCCATTCCTTCAACTGCGCGCCGGTGGGCGTGTAGCTGTCGGGGTCGTCGTAGAGCGTCAGCCATGCCTTCTGCTGCTTCCTGCTCGCCAAGGTCAGGTGCTTGACGGTCGCCGCGTTGATTTTCTCGTCGCGGTAAAGCCCCCGGATGCGCGGCAACAGATTGCCGAGCGCGAGGATGCGGCGAACGCCCTGTTCGGGGATACCGAAGGTCATCGAAATATCCTCGACCTCGCGGCCTTCCCTGACCAGCTTCGCGAAGGTTTCCCACCGCTTCACTTCGTCGGGGTCGAGCCGCGCGATATTCTCGATCAGCGATGCCTCGATGGCGTCGGCGTCGTCACCATGCTCAAGGATGGCGCACGGCAGCGGGTCGGCTTCGCCGCCCCTTTCGTTGGCGACGCGGCGCGCGGACTCGTAGCGGCGGATGCCCGCCACGATCTCGAAGCCATCGAGTTCGCCCGTCACGCTGTTGGGTTCGGCGCTGGGGCGAACGAGGATGGGAACGAGAACGCCGCGTTTGCGGACGCTCGGCAGAATGTCCGCCACGTCCGGCGCTTGTCTGCTGTAGCGCATATTGGTCTTGCTGATCGTCAGCTTGCCAAGTTCAATAAAATCCAGTTTCATTGGTCTGCTCCTTATGAGCGCCGGTTCGTCGGTCTTTGCGGGTTGGCGAACCGGCTTCGGGTTGCGGCGAAACGCGCCGCGCGTCATCCGCCTGTCAGCGGAAGCTCGTCGTCATTCGCGGCGCGCCGCGTCTCGTCGAAAGCGAGGATGTAATCGGCGGCCTTGCTCGCCTGACTGGCGGCGCGGAAGATGGCGCGATTATCCTCGCGCAAGATGCCGAGCCAAAAACCGGCATAGTCGGCATGGCGGACGGTCGGGACCAAGCCGAGCGCCGCGCCGATGAACGATGCCGAAATCTCGGCAACCAGTTCCTCGCGGCCATATTTCTTCATGTCGGAACGGTTGCCCATGTCGCGCGCGAGCCGCATCGGGTGGCCGGTCCAGTGCGAGAGTTCGTGAAAGGCGGTATCGTAAAAATCGTTGGCGTCGGCGAATGCCGAGCGCGGCGGGACCGCGACATAATCGCCCGACTGGCTGTAATAGGCTTCGCCGCCGCCGATGCGGAAGTCTGCGCCGGTCGCCTGTATCAGCGCCTCGGCGTGGGGAATGATGTCGGGTTCGGGGCGCGGTTCGGGGTCGCCCATCAGCCCCTCGCGCAAGCCTTCGCATTGCGCGACGTTGAACACGGTAAATCTTTTCAGGAAGGGAATGGCGCGGGCGGCGTCGCCGCTCTGCGCGGCGCGCGCCTTCTCGGCTTCGGGAATGAAGCGGTCGGCATAGACCACGGTGGTCCCGCGCTCGCCCTTCCTGACATTGCCGCCCGCTTCGAGCGCCTGACGGAAAGTCAGCCACGACTGCGAGGGATAAGCGCCCTCGATCGCCGCCGCCCACAGGAGCAGCACGTTGACGCCGGAATAGCGCCGCCCGCTAAGGGCATTGCGCGGAAGGTTGGGGCTGGCATCCCAAGGCTGAACCCAAGGGAAGCGGCCCGCTTCCAGTTCGGCAATGATGCGGCTCGTCACCTCGTCGTATAGATTGACGCGCTCGGCGGCGGGCTTGGTCCTGCCGCCTTCGCGGCGCGCGCGGGTGTCGCCGGAATGGCGCATGGCTATCCTCCTGCACCGCCCCAAAAATCCCATGACCTGCCCTGGAGCGGAGGTGGGCGGCGAATGCGACCTGCCGGGCGCGGCCAGGAGGCGGCGCGCACCCGAAGGGCCGGAACGCAGTGGAGGAGCCGGCAGAGCCGGCTTGCGGGACGCCGGGCCGCGCCCAGAAGGGAGCGCCGCCCACCTGCGCGACAGGGGAAGGCCTGCAAACGACACCGCCGCGCCCGCAGGCGCGGCGACCATCAGGCCGACGCGTCAGCGCCGGCCCCCGCCAGTCCGATCGTTGCCTTTGGCCGGGACGCCGCAGGCGGCCCGGTGGAGCTTGGCGGTCCGCAGGAACGCCTAGCGAGATAGAGCGGCGGTCCCGCCGCAGGCGGGAGGCGCCGAAAACCCCGGCATCCGATTCCGATAATTCCGATCTGACGCTGGAAGCCGTCTTCTATACGCGCATAGGCTCTTTCTTGCTTTCTCGACGGCGCACCTTGGCGCCGTTCCGCGCGCTGGTGCGCCGGTCCTCGCGGCGCCGCAGGCGCCGCACGAAAAACGCGCCCTTGGCGAAGCCGCAGGCGCGGGGGCGTGCGCGCGGGCCTGTGGGCCAGCCGCCGCCGCGCCCCCGGCCCGAGCCAAGAGCGCACGCGCGGGCCGATAATGACGCGCAACCTCTGGCGGTGCTTGTCGCCGCCAGTGTGCGCTCATCATGCCCGCGCTCCCCATAGAAACAACGGCAAGATCCGGCTGTTCACCGCGTCAAAGTTTTGCGCGTGCGGGCGCAGCCTCCGACAGACGTTCGACCCAGCGCGCGTGACGAACCATCGTCAACCGAAGAAGCTGGTGGCGGATCGCCCATGCACCGGTCCGGTCGGCCTCGGTTTCGAGTTCGATGGTCTGCACCCGTTCGCCGCGACGGACATGAATGCTGAAGGCCACGGCGCCGGTCGCGGCGACGACACCGAGAATGTGCGCGAGCACATGGGGACATAGTTCGGCCTCGATCACGAGGATAGCGAGGCGCTCGCGCGGGACCGGGACGCAGAGGCGGGCCATTGCGTTGAAAGACAGGCGAGGCAGCCAATCCCGTAACGGCAAAGCGAACAGGCCCGCCGATGCGCCGCCGCGGGGCAATATGCTTCGCCGCAAACGACGTCGATCAGCGATCGGCCTCGATCGCGGCGAGCGCGACTGGCGCTCCGATCGGCACGAACAGACTCCGGTCGTCATGCCGAGGGGGTTCCGCCGGCACGGGGACCGTGCGAAGCGAGAAGAAGAGGCTGCTGACGCGAGCCTCCGGCGGCTTCGCGATCGCTTTCCCTTCTATTCCCGCGACACTGGCGAGATAGGCCCGGGTTTCGCCCGGTAGCCGGCGCCCCGTCGCCAGATGATCGGCGTAGCGCGCCGGTCCCGCATTGTAGGCGCCGAACAGACCGGGATATCCGAAACGATCATACATCAGCCGCAGATAGAGCGTTCCCGCGAGGATATTATCGCGCGGATGGTGCGGATCGCGGCCGAGCCCGAGCCGTGTCCGCATCTCCGCCCAGGTTCCCGGCATAAGCTGCATCAGCCCCATCGCCCCGGCATGGCTGGTGATCGGCCGCCCGCCGAGCATTGTCCGCCCGCCGCTCTCGGCGCGCATGACGCGCCTGATCCAGTCGGCGGGGATGCCGAAGCGCGCCGACGCCTCGGCGATATGCGGCGCCCAGGCATCGACCGGATCGGCGCGCGCCGGCGTGGCGATCGCCAGCGCGAACAGCGCGGCGACGATCCTCAGGCCCGCCACAGCAGCCTTGCCTTGCCGACGATATCGTCTTGCCCCGTCGGTCCGAAGTAGCGGCCGTCGAAAGAGTCGGGAGCGTCGTTCAGCAACAGGAAGCATCCAGCGCCGAGGGTGACGCAGCCTTCCCAGGCCGGCATCTCGCGACCGCGCCCGTCGAGATCCCGCCGCGCTGCCGCCCACCGTTCATTCACCCGAAGTTCGATGCCGTCCGCGCAGACACGATCGCCCGGCCCCGCCGCGACGCGCTTCACCAGCGGCACGTTGATCGGGATATACCGGCGCAGCGCCGCGAGCCGCCGCCACTCCGAAGGCACCCAGGCGATGACCGTATCGCCCCGCGCTATGGCGGCAGCGGGCGAGACGGCATAAAGGCCACGCGGCGCGCTCGCCGACACATTCCAAACCAGTCGCGGCGCGGGCGCCGATACGACCGTTGCCGCGAGCGCCCCAGCTAGCCCGATCAGCGCAAGCACGGGAACACGAAACCGGCACCAGACCGCATTGCAAGTCAACCGCCGACCCTCACGCATCGCCGCCTCCGGCGTCGGCGGTGGCGCGCGACCAGCTTTCGAGATCATCGGGATGATAATAGATCAGGCGGCCGTGGCGGCGGAAGCGCGGCCCTTCGCCGCCGACGCGCAGACGTTGCAGCTTGCGCGCGCCGATGCCGAGATAATGCGCGGCCTGAGCGGTGTTGAGATAGGGGCGCTGCGCCGCCGCGCCATCTTTCCAGCTTCCCATCGGCTCCGGCACGGCTCGGCTGCTCCTTCGCAGTTCGTCCGTACCGGAGCTAGTCGCGCGCGGGCGGCTGGCAGAGGCCCGAAGATCGCGATGCGCCTTTTCGGGCCGGCACGCGTTCCAGCCATCCCCATAGGATACAAGCAAGTGACCTTGTTGATTGCGACGGCAGCCGCACACGAGCGTACGCCTACCGGAACGTGAACCCGCGGCTAGCCTCGCGTGCGGATCGGGATCGGCACGCCAGCGCGCGGTCGAAGCGGCTGGAGACGGTTGCCCGAGCTTGCAACGACGCGGTCATAAAGATCGCCCGCATGTTTATTGCGAAGCGTCACCACAAGCGCGACTTTCATATTGGCGGGCCGACGCCCCTCATGACCATGTTCGCGCGAGATTAGGCTGACGTCGAAAGCGGGCTGTCCAAGCGAAGTCACGCGCTTGCTCTTCGTTCGCGTGAGCGTAGTCTCCCATTTCTGGGCATCGCCGCGGCGCATATGCTCAGTCGCATAGACGTCGGCGGCGGTGAAGAAGCTGTCTGACGCGGGAACGGTCGGCGTGATCAGCCTTCCATTCTTTTCGTATGGAGGGGGAAGCACGAGCGTGTTCGGGCGAAACTGGATTTCCAGACCGGCGCGCGTGTAGTTGACTGCATCCTCAGGATCGACGTCGCAATAGAAGCAAAAGGTCGCCTTGATGTCGACCGTCCCTTGCAGGCCCGGCGGCAACGGAAGGAAGAAGCGCACCGCACCGGTCTCGGGCATCTGCCGCTGATAAACGACATGCGCTTCATGGTCGTCGCAGAGGACGAGATCGCCGAGTTCGTGCGACACGGCGCCCCAACCGACCTCGGCGCGGTCCTCTCCGGCGGGATTGGCCGCGTGGACGAGCAGCGCCTTGACGGTCGGAGCCCAGAGCGGGGTGCTAAACTGCGCCCGGATTCCGGCTCCGCCACGCATCGCCAGCGGCGCAGCGAAACTCGTTCCCATCGTACCCGAACCCTCGAGCGGGTTCGCCTTCGACAGCGCGAGGAAAGGCGCGGCGTGTGAACCGCCGAAAGTCACGAAATCGGGTTTGACGAAGCCAGGACTCCGGCCCGGGCCGCACGCGCTATAGGGTGCGCGCTTCCAGCCGGTTCCGATGCGATCGGCGGCACCGACCGCGAGCATGTTCACACCGTCCGAGGGCGGCTGGACGCGGTGCAGCAATGCGGCGCGGTCGTTTGCGCCATTGTTGCCGCACGCAACCGTCGCCACCGTGTCGCCGCTCGACAGCAGTTCATCGAGAGTGGAGGTCCAGACGTTCACATCGTCGTCGTCGATCGCACAATCGGGTCCTAGGCTGATGTTGACAAGATCATAGCGGCGCGAGGTGAGTACGCCCTCGATCCGATCAAGGAGCGAGAAGAGCTCGAAATCATCGGCGACATGATCGTCGCCGATGATGCGCCAATGATCGATGTTAGCAAAGGGCCGCGCGGGCGCTTGGTCTGCGGCAAGCGGACCGAACAGGAAGGCCGAGGTGACCATCAGTCCATGCTCGAGCGCATCGGACAAGGGCGCCCCCACCCCAGGCGCATCTTGCGCCGTCACCCAGTTATCGAGCCCATGTCCAGCGGGCAGGCCACCGTCGAAGATCGCCACCGACAAATCGGGCGCGAGCGCGGGCTCAGCGCCGATCATTACCGGGAAGGTCGATCCGGTGACGCGCATCGCCGGTTCGAAAGGGTTGATACGGGCCACCTCGCGAAGCGCACGCAAGAAAGAGAAAGCGAGAATATCGTCGAGGCGGTCGGCAGGCGCGCGCAAAGGCAGGAAACAGAGCCCGCCCGCCTGCCGCCGCCGCGAGAGGTCGATTTCGAGGTCGAGCGACTCAATATATTCCTCGAAGCCGGCGATGATCATCTCGTTGCCGTCGTCGAGCGGTGCATGGAGCACGACCTCAAGCGGGATCGCTTGCCCCGCCGCATAGGTGCGGCGCAGCGGTTTCAACCGATCACGCCCCGGTGTCGCGAGGATTTCGATCTGGCGAAAATCATCACGCACATCGTCGCGCACGGGCGCCCATTGGCCAAGCTCCGACGCAAAGGAGGCGAGACGCTCGGCGTCACCACCGAAATAGAGGACAGGCGCGGGCTCGGCCCTCTCTTGCTCCTTCGCGCGCTTCGATACGACCTTGTCCGGCGTGATATGGACTGCCCGGCTACCGAGATGGCGAAGGTCGAGCTCACGCACGAGCGCTGAAGGATAGTAGCTTTTGGCGAGATAGCTTGGATGCAGCGTGAGTTCGAGCACCGCCTCACCGCCGGGACGCGCGAGTTCCGGCAGCGCTTCGATTGCTTCGGCGGCAACGCGTCCCTGCCCCGCCAGGCGGCGCCGCGCATCGAAGAAGTCATACGGATGGGCCTTGTCGCCCATGCCGCGCGGGGGGCGTGCGATTTCGACCGAAAGCTTCTCGCCCTGACCAATTAGAAAACGTGGACTCGCCATAGTCTCCCCTATCGACTTGTTCTGGCAGCGCGGCCGCGCCGGATGGTGTCGCGCGATATGCCGACAAGCGCACTGATACGGCGATCCGACAACCCTGCGCTCGCAAGCAGGTCGGCGACGCGCTTGCGCACCTCGGGCGAAGCCTCGCGGAGCGCTGGCGCGGCAGCCTCGGCGACGGTCTCGCCGAGAGGTAATTCGTGCACCGCCGCGCGACGACGCATCGCGCGAACCTCACGCGCGATATCGCTTGGCGACCGGTCGGCCCAGAGCGCAACGAGGATGGATAGCCATTCGCCAATATCCTCGTCGGACGCGAAAAGGCTCGCGAGGAAGTGTGTGCGTAGTCCCTGATCGGGGAGCTCGAAATGCAGCACATCGTCGAAGCGACGCCAGATTGCGGGGTCGAGCAGTTCGCCGTGATTGGTGGCGGCGACGAGCAGGCTGCCCGATGGCCAGTCGTCGATCTCCTGGAGGAGGACGTTCACGAGCCGCTTGAGTTCGCCGATATCACCTTCGTCGTCGCGACGCTTGGCGATGGCATCGAATTCGTCGAGCAGCAAGATCGAGTCGACGCTCTTGGCATATTCAAGCGCCGCGCGGATATTGGCGCCGGTCTTGCCGAGATAGCTGCTCATGACGGTGGCGAGGTCGAGCGTGATCAACGGCCGTTCGAGCCGCGACGCGAGCCAGCGGGCGCTCATCGTCTTGCCGACACCGGGTGGACCGACGAAGAGCAGGGAGCGCGTCGGCGGTAGTCCGCGCGCTTCGAGCGCCGCAATGCGCATGCGTTCGACGACGACTTGGTCGAGCCGCTCACGCAATGTGGGTTCGAGAATTGGCGCCTCTTCCATCGAGACGGGATATTCATGCTTCACCAAGGCGAGGCGCGAATCGGCATCGATCGGCACCATCCCGGCGCCGGCTTCGCGCAGCGGGGCCGCAGTCGACGGGGCGATCGCCAAAAGCTCCGCAAGGCGCTGGGCGAGTTCGGGCGAACGGCGGCGAAGGCGATTGATCGACTGGCGGATTTGCGCCTGCACGTCTTGCGGGCGGCCGGCAAGCGCCAATCTCGACACATGGACTAGAGCCTCCTCCAATACGTCATTCAAGTCCGCCACTCACCTATCTCCTTGCAGAGAAAGGCATGTAGCATGGACTAGCATGGAATGAAAAGCACAAAGCTAGTCCATTCACTGTATTCATCGAAGAGACGTGCGTGGCAGCGAGCGGCCAGCCGATGCGGCCGAACGCGTCTGCGCGGTTCCTTGCCAAACGCCAAGGGCGCACTGAGCAAGGCAGGGGCCGACGATCAGAACATGCAATAGCCGATTGCCGATCCAGATGCCGCAATAGACGCATTTCGCCACGCGCCAACCAAAAAGCCGTGTCGAGTATATTCGACTTTATTGAATATATTCTATGGAGTCGGCGCGCGATTGGCCGTGCTCATGTGAGCATGGATCACCAAGGCCGAACGATACTCGCGAAGAATCTAAAGGAGCTTCGCGCGCTCCACGGTATGACGCAGGAAGACCTTGCAGGCGCGGCCGAAATCGATCGCAGCTATGTCAGCATGATGGAAAACAGAAAATTCGCGGCCTCGATCGATATGATCGAAAAGATCGCCGGCGCTCTGCACGTCGGCATCGACGAGTTGCTGCGCCCCGATATTCTCGACACGGTCAAGGCTCGGCTGGCTTCATAGTATCTCAAGGGAAAGTTCGGTCTAGCCAAGCGGCCGGCTCGGCCGCCGCCGCGCAGCGTGCGCCCTCGACGAGCCGCTGCGTGCGCCGCCGCCACGACGCGGCCTCGACGCGCCAGTGGGCGATGCCGGCGGTTCCGAACAGGCAGTCGGCAATGTCGCGCTGGCGCGCGCCGTCGGCAAGCGCATCGTGGACACGCAGCACCAGCGCCCACCGTCTCGCGCGGCGCTCGGCCGGGAAATGTCCGCGACGCCATTCCCCGGCACGCACGAGCGCAAGCAGGCGATCAAGCGCTGCCAATGCCGGCGGCGCGAGCTGGGCCAGATGGACGGCCAGCGCCACCGGACCGTGGCGCAGCGTGCCGGCGGCGATATCGAGACGCAGCGGCTTGGCGGCGCAGCCGAACAGCCAATGTTCGGCGCAATCACCAGCGATCGAACAAGCCGGCTCGCGCATACACGCGAGGTCGAAATTGCCGGCACCCTCAGCGCAAGGCTCGACCGTTGCCGTAAGAACGAAAGGGTCGGCGTCAGCGCGCCACAGCGGACGGGCGACCCGCGCATCGTCGTTCGCATCTTCCCAGCGATGCAGTCCGAAACGCGCGGCCACCGCTTGGCCGCCGCGTGCATAATCGGACCGTCGCCGCAGCCATTCCCAAGCGAAGGCGGCGCGGCCGCAACCCGCCAGCCAGGCATAGTTGCCCGCATCGCGCCAGTCGGCGACAAGCCGACCGGCGGACACGGCGCCGCCTCCTAGCCGCCCAGCAGACCAGCGCGCGCGGCTTCCTGCGTCGCGACATGCTCCGCGATCGCCTCGGCCTGCTCGGGAAGCAATGCGTCGATCGCCCCCAGCCCGTCGATCGCGGTACCTTGCAGCAGGACCGACGGGCATTGCCCCTCGACATTGCCGAGATTGGGCCGATGCTGCGCGTAGCCGACGAGCGCCGCCAGTTCGGGATCGAAGTCGCGCGCGATCTCGGGCGGATAGACGAGATATTGATTCTCGAAGGTCCGTAGCCAGCCGAGGCAATAGCCGACGATCACCGCCCGGCGCACATTGTCCGACACATTGGCGCCGGCGCCGTGCAGGATCGAGCCGAGGAACAGCAGCGCCGACCCCGGCGCTATTTCGGCGACGATCGGTGCGGCCGCGAAGGGATCGACTGACTCACCGCGATGGCTGCCCGGCCACAGCCGCGTCGCGCCATTGTCGGGCGTGAACGGGTCGATCGGCCAGATGACATTGAGCTGATAGTCGATGCCCGTCTTGTCACCACCCCATAGATCCTGGTCGCGGTGCGGCGCCTGCGCGAGCGCGCCGGGATGGATTTCGATGGCCTGCGTCAGATTGAGCTGGATGCGGTCGCACGAACGCCCCAGCACAGTTTCGGCGATGGCGAGGATCAGCCGGTGCTGGACGAGCGCAGCGGCATGATGCGACCGGCGCAATAGCGCGCCGAACCGCTTGGTGCGAGCACCGTAGAAGCCGCCCTCGCAAAAGGGCGTGGCTTCGAAGCGCGGTGCAAACTCGGCTTCGAGCGAAGCGATGACGTGCGGGTCGGTCGCATTCTCGATGATGCAATAGCCGTCGGCGAGAAGCATCGCGGCGAGGCGGGCAGGATCGTGCATGGCCTGTCCCTCCCTCACGCCGCTTGCGCCGCGGGGACGATCATCCCCGGCGAATAGATGCCGTTGGCGGCAAGCCGCGCCGGTGTCTCGGCGTCGATATGCAAGCGGAACGCGCCGAGCGCGGCGCTGTCGCGGACGATTGGCGGCCCGAGCGCCGCCGCGCGCCAGCCCATTGCCAGCACCTGCTCGCGATAGGGCGCGGTCACGACGCCGCTCAGCAGCGTGACGCCGCGGCCGAGCGCATGGTCGACCATCGCCGAGATGAGCCGGTTGCGGACCCACTGGCGTCCGGCACTGCCGAGACGCTGCGGCAGGCAAAGCCGCGTAATCTCCATGACATGCGGCCCGCGCGGAATCTCGCACGCGCAGAGGTCGGGAAAGAGGTCGGCGAGCAGATGCCCGGCTTCCGTCGGCAGCAGCCGCATCGATCCCATATGGTGGCCGTCGTCGTCGGCCGCGATCAGATAGAGCGCGTCGGCGCCATCGTAGCGGTCGATCTCGAACTGGCCGTCGATGACCGGCACCTCCCAGCCGAGCAGGTCGACGAACAGGGTCTTGCGGTCGCGGAACATCGACGCGAGACGTGCGTCGGCAAGCGAGTAACCTTGGCAGATATGGATCATGGATGAAGCTCCCTTGGCTGTGTTCGCGCAAGGGAGCAGCCGGCGGGCGCGCCGACAGTCCTCAATTTTATGGTATTGCGTCCTCGATTCCGATGAGTCCGGCGCGCTGCGCCGCGCGCGCGAGTTCGGTGCGGCTGCACACGCCGAAGAGGCGGCGGAGGTCGGCCATATAGGAGCGGATCGTCGAGACCTTGGCGTCCATGATGAGCGCGATCTGTGCGTCGGTCCGCCCGATGACCGCCCACCGCAGGCATTCGAGGCGGCGCGGGCTGAGGTGGGGTGCGCTTTCCTCGATCGATACCGGATAGCCGTGGAGGCGGCGGATTTGTTCAAAGGCTTCGTCGGCGATCCAGGCCGCGGCCCGGCAATAGTCGGCCGGCGGCAGCTCGCACGCGTCGGTTGCGAAGGAACAGCATCCCGACGGCTCGCTGGGAACCGATATCGGCACCGTGAAACCGACGCGCAGTCCGTGACGCCCGGCTTCGCTGAGAATGCGAGTCTGCATCCGGTCCGGCGGATACCGCCGCCGCATTTCGGTCCAGGTGAATGCACGGTGAGTGCGCTGGGACATGAGCAGCGCGGGATCGTGGCGATAATATTTGCGCGCGACGAAGATGTGGCCCCATTCGTCGAACTTGTGGAGAAAGATCAGCCGCCCGTTCGGACAGACGAACCATTGCGCGTGGACGAAGGCGAGCCGGTTGAAGCCAAGTTCGCCGGCTGCGCCGAAGCTATGTTCGAGTATCTCCGCGTCGCTTCGCGCGCCGCGCACCAGCTTGCCATGCTCTTCGATCAGCCGATTGAGCGGCATGGCCGCCGGCCCTTCGGGTCACCATGATGTTGGTGTGCAACCGCCTTGTTGGATATATTCGACGATGCGAGGTGTGGGAACGGGCTGGAAAATCTAGTGCGGCGCGGGCTTATCGCGCCCACGCCATGCGCGCGCAAGCACGCAACGTCAGATGGTAGCTCGTCTCATCCCCGCGAACGGGCGAGGTGATGTCAAAATTCTGCATCGTTGACATTCGGATCATTCAATTAGGTCGATTCCGCAATTTTCCTCGTCGATAGTTGTCGAAGCGGCGTTGAGTACAGAACGCCCAGCCGCATTCATCCGCCACGGCACACAAACCCCGCGCTCAGTATACCGTCTTGTCGACCTCGGCCCCCGCAGCCCCCTTTTTGTCGAGAAGCGAGCAAGTCATCTTCGGAGCGGCCCTCAGATCAAGCTCGGACAACAATAGCTTTGATCAGGAGCCCAATAATGGACGGTCGGAGAATCAAGCGACATAGCTGCCAAGCTTCGGCCGCATCAACATGCGCTTCCATGTCGTGAACGCCCGCAAATCCCAAAAGAACGATTGCCCGGCCGCGCGTTTCGACCCGCTCGATCTCGACATCCAGCGAAATGATCGACGATATCAGTCGCATATCGACCGCAAGAGCTGGAGATAGGAGCGGGCCTCAGCAGCGGCGCGCTGACCGCTCCTGGCCGCACCGTCAGTGTGGGTGACATCACTATAATCGCCGCAAAAGGAGATGCCGCCGACGGGCTTCACTAGGTCGGGCGTCACCGCCATGCGGCCCGGCGTATATTTGGGCAGACCCCATTGCCAGCGATGCACCCCGATCGCCTCGACGCGATCGGCCAGTTCGGGGAATTTCTTCGCGAAGGCAGCGTAGATGCCCGCGCGGATCGACGCGTCGTCGTCGGACCAGATCGCGGCGGCGGCACGGTCATAGACTTGGCAGACGAAATAGGCTCCGATCGCATCGAGGTCGGTCGGCGACCGCAGCAGGAATTCGGTCTCGCAATAGATGGCATCGACGCGGTAGTCGGCCGTGGGGACAAAGCGCGGATAGTCCCCATCTCTCGGTCCTACGACCACGGGCATGCCGATGATCCGGCCGTAGCGGATCGTTTCGAGCGCACGAAGCTTCCAATCGGGCAGCCCCGAAACCACGGCCGCCGCGACGGGTGCCGGCAGCGCGCAGATCACCGCGCGCGCGCGCCATGCCGACGGACCGTCGGGGCCATCAGCGACGATCGTGTAGCCGGTATATTCATCCTCGTTGGCAACGATACGGGTAACTCTGGCCGCAGTGATGAGGTCGGTTTCGCTTGCGGCGACGAGCCGCTGCGCAATCAGACCGTTGCCGCCCTCGACGACAAGGTTCCCTCGCTTGTCATAGTCGATCGCCGCATCGGCGAAAGCCTCGGTGCGATTGGCGCCGCTCATCAGCAGCACGCCGTACAGCGAGACCTCGTCCATCGGGCCGCTCATCGTCGAGCACCAGAATTCCCAATAGGCGCGGACATTCGGCCGCACCGGGCCGAGCCACTCGGCGAAGGTCACTGCATCGAGGCTGGCGTCGGCCGGGTCGCGGCGGTTCTGCTGCTCCGCGAGAATCCGCCGCTTGACCGCACGGATTTCGGCAATGTCCTCGCGCGAAAAACCGTCGGGCAGGAAATCGCCTGCGAGCGCGCTGTCGTCGAAGCGGATGAAGGGCACGCCGACCTCGTCACCGAGACCGATGATGATGTGCTTGTCGGCCGAGAAATAGCCCGCGCCGTAGTTGGCCCAGAGCCCGTCGCCGAACGGCTCCGACCGGGTCCTCCCGCCGACGAAGGATTCAGCCTCTACGGTGAGGGTCTTGAGTCCGCGAAGGCGGTAAGCCGCGGCGGCGCCGGCAATGCCCGCCCCTATGATGGCGACGTCATACATGATCATATCCTGAAACTGGCGCGCCGAGCACGCGGCGCGAGGTTCGCTAAAGCGGAGCTGGCGCGGTAGCGCGGCGTTCGAGCCAGATTGAAACGGGGAGCATGAACAGCGCCGCGACGAGCTGCGACACTTCGAGGCTGATCAGCACGTCGCGGCCAAAATATGTCCCCCACGACGCGCCCAGCAAGCCGATGGTCATCGACCAGAAGATTACCGACCAGCCGATCGAAAGCCCAAGGCGCGCATTGTGCGCGACGACACCGATGATCGCCCATTGCAGGACGAAGGTATAGGCGTGGATGAGCGGCGGGTCGGGTTTGTGCAGCGTAAAATGCGCGAGCAGCATCAACGCACACGGCAGTATTGCCGCGACCAGCCCCCGCCGCGTTGCCGCCAATTGTCCTGTCATGGTCCCTCCCCCTCATTGCTCGACCGCGAGATCGGCGAGCGCGTGATCCAGCCGGTCGGCGACCTCGTCGATCAGCGCACCCGTCATGATGGTCGACAGCACCATCATGCCGCGCGCGGCCAGGAACACGCCGCGATTCATCGCGGCGATGTGGAATTTGCCGATCAGTTCCTGGTCGGCGCGAAGCAGCGCTGCCGGAGGCGTCGCCGGCGAAAAGAAAATGTTGAGCATGCTACCGCAGCGGTTGACGCTGAACGGCAGTCCGTATTTTTCCGCCGACGCGGCGAGCCGGGCCGCGAGCATTTCGGCGAGCGCCGCCATCGCCGCAATCCGCTCGGCGGTCAGATGGCGCACAGCGACGGTGCCCGCGGTCATCGTCACGGGGTTGGCGTTGAACGTCCCCGAATGCCAGGCCTTCAGATTGGCGGGGTCGAAAGGCTTGAAAAATTCGGCTTTGCCGCCGACCGCACCGACCGGAAAGCCGCCGCCGATCAGCTTGCCCATCATCGTCAGGTCGGGCTCGATGCCCTTGACCGCCTGCAATCCGCCGGTCGACATGCGCAGCGTGATCACCTCGTCGAGAATGAACAGCGCGCCGGCCTTGCGCGCCGCCGCTTGGACTCCGCGGAGGAAATCCGCGTCGGCCTCGATGACCCCGCCCGCGCCCATCGCAGGTTCGAGGAACACCGCCGCGACCTCGTCGCCATGCTTGGCAAGCACCGCCTCGAAGCTTGCAAGGTCGTTGTAGGTCGCGGTCAGCGTTGCGGGATAGGGAAGATCGAAGGCGCCCGATTCGAACTCCATCATCGATCCGTGGTAGCCGTAGCGCGCCATCAATATCTTGTGTCGGCCGGTGAGTGTCCGCGCGATGATCAGCGCGAGATTGGCGGCTTCGGTCCCTGAATTGGCGAAGCGGACGAGGTCCATCCCCGGCAAGCGCGCGACGATCGCCTCGGCCAGTTCGAGCTGCGCCGAATTGTTCGCCGCCCAGGCGGTGCCATCGGCGATCTGTTTCGTCACCGCCTCGGTGATCGGCGCATAGCCATGGCCGTGGACGAGCGAGGTGAAATTATTGGTGAGGTCGATGTAGCGATGCCCGTCGACGTCGAAAAGGTGCGCGCCCGCGGCGTGCGCGATCGTCAGCGGATGCGGCAGCCAATGCCCCGCCTGCCGCGAATTGCCGCCGGGAATCGAGCGTTCGGCGCGCGCTTGTACCGCGGCGCTTTCGGCGGTGCGCTCCAAATATTGCGCGACGATCGGCGACCGCGCCGCAGGGCGCTGGTCGAGCGAGGAGGCCGCCTTCATGCGGCGAGATCCGCAAAAGGCCGATCATCGCATACGAAATCTGGACAAAGATTCGCATATGCCCCTATCTGGCGGATGACGCGGAACGGCTGTGGCATGGTCTTCGGCAATTCCCTGTTGGATCGTGATCGATTCATAATTAGTACTTATGTACAGTAAATGTCAATGGCGGTTTACCGGCGGGGGGCAATGACGCAGACGAAGGACAAGGCCGCAGCGGCGCCCAAGCAGAAACGGGCGCAGATCACGCGCGACAAGATTTGCGAGGCGACGATCCGACTGCTCGGCCAGGGTGGCGCTAAGGCGGTCACGAATCGGGCTGTCGCCAAGCTCGCCGGCGTCTCGCTAGCGTCGACGACCTATCATTTTCGCGAGCGCGAAGAGCTGCTTACGGGCGCCTTCGACTGGCTGATCGACAGCTATATCACCTCCGACCGCAGCCAGCTCGACGCCGAGCTGGGCCCTGAACCAAC
The DNA here is from genome assembly GCA_937873425.1 of uncultured Sphingopyxis sp. Taxonomy (GTDB): domain Bacteria; phylum Pseudomonadota; class Alphaproteobacteria; order Sphingomonadales; family Sphingomonadaceae; genus Sphingopyxis. Next base: position 25,360 of record CALMYE010000002.1, read on the forward strand.
GATCGATACGCTTGTCCAATATCTAACGCTCGTTTCGCGACAGGGGACCGATCGAGACGACGACAGGATGATGATCTGCGCCTGGTACGAATTCATGGTCGAGGCGAGCCGAAACCCCGAGATCCAAGCGACAGCCGACCGCTGGTACCGCGAAACCTGTACACATTATCAGCAAATCCTCGAACATGCCCGAAGCCGGTCGCCTGCCGACGATGCCCGGCGACTGCTCGATTTCCTGATCGGATACGAGATGATGTCGTTGGCAACCCGGACGCGGCCGTTCGACCGGCGCGGGATCGAGGCGACCTATCGACGCTTCGTCGCCAGCCTGTTCGGTCCGCGCAACGGGACCGCGGAGGCGGCGCGATGACGGGCAAGACACAGCAACGCGGGCGCGAGACCCGCGACCGGATCGTCGAGGCCGCGATCCGTATCCTCGCCCGCGCGGGCGCGCAGGCGATCACGCACCGCGCCGCGGCGCAGGAAGCGGGGGTTTCGCTCGCGCTCACCACCTATCATTTCGCGTCGCGCGACGACATTCTGCGGCAGGTCTACGACCGTCTCTACGAAGGCGAGCTGCAGCGTTTTCGCGAAATCTATCGCACCGCGCGTACCGAGGATCATTCTGAGACCGAGATCATCGACTATGTCTCGACACAGGTCATCCGCGAGGCGACCGAGTTCCGCGAGGATTCGATCGCGGGTTTCGAGTTGCTGACTGAGGCCTTTCGCCGCCGCGAGCTGGGCGAAGCGGCGCTCGCCGTGTTCGACGAGAAGATGCAATTCTGGTCGAAGACGATGGCGACGATGGGATCTGACGATGCCGAGCTCGACGCGCAGCTGATGCTGTGCACGTCGCTCGGCAGTTTCCTGATCCTGATGGCGCGTGGGCGGCTCGATTCGGACCTCGCGGCGACGCGCCGCAAGATCCAGTATGACGTGCACTCGCTCTTTTCCGCCTTCCCGCCGGTGGAAGGAAAGGGCTAGCGGCCGATGTGCTTCACGCACGCGGCAAAGATATCGTCCCAATTCTCGACGTTGAAATGCCCCTTGCCGGGGACCATGTGCAGCTCGGCGCCTGGAATATGGTCGGCGAGAAAGCGGCCCATGCGCTGCGGCACGAAAATATCCTCCTCGCCGAGCCAGATATATGTCGGCACCTTCACTTCGCCGATGTCGAAATCCCATTCGCGAAAGGCGATCATCGCCTCATAGGCACCGCCGCGGCCGCCTTGGCGAAAGGCCTCCAATTCCATGCGGCGGAAATTGGCAAGGAAACGCGGGTCCTGCATCACCGCCTTGTCGGCGGGCGGCACCGAAGCTTCCATGATGCGGAAGAAGAGCGCGGGCCAATATTTCGCCATCCAGCCGAGCGGAGCGAAGGAAGCGCGCATGATCCACGGCATTCGCCGCGAAATGTTGGCATAGAAGCGGTCGAGCCGGTTGAGCCCCGCCATGATCTCGGGCGACGCAACCGGCCCCCACGGCCCGAGAGCGCCGACGAATCTGAGCCGCGCCGGATCGATGAATGCGCCGCAGGCGAAGAGGTGCGGACCCGCGCCCGAATGGCCCGCGACCCCAAAGGCACCGATCCCGAGCCGGTTCGCAAGCGCGACGATGTCGCGCGGCCAGTCGCGGAAGCGACGGCCCGGCTGGAAGCTCGACTGGCCAAAGCCGGGGCGGTCGGTCGCGATCAGCCGCAGCCCGTATTTGCGCGCGGCGGGATCGGCGAGCGCAGCCTCGAGCCGGCTGCTCGGTGTGCCGTTGAAATAGAAGACCGGAAAACCGTCGGCCTGACCCCAGTTCAGATAAGCGAGGTCGCGCCCGTCGGGCAGCCGCGTGAGTTCGTATTCCGCGCTGCGGTCGATGTCGGGGAGCGGCGGCGGATCGACAGCCATTCGAACGTCCTGAAAAAGACGGGAGGGACCGGCGAATCAAGCAACCGGCCCCTCCCAGTCGTGCCTGCAAGGAGCTAGTAGCGGAAACCGACGGTCACGCCGACCGACCGCGGCTCTCCGTAACGTCGCAGGCGATAACCAAGGAAGCTGGAGAGGTCGACGACCTTGGTGATATATTCCTCGTCGAAGAGGTTGCGCGCCCAGGCCGAAAGCGACCAGCGCCCGTCCGCGGTTTCGAAGGTCAGTGACGCGTTGATCAGGTCTCGCGTCCCCGCTTTCACGAGCGGATCGTTCGTGACGTTCATATACTCGTCCGACCGGTGACTCCATTCGGGCCGGAAGGTCAGCGTGTCGCCGCTCGGGAATTCGGCAATGAAACTCGGCGCGAGCGAGGCCGTGAAGGTCGGCGCGCGCGGGAAGCGATTGCCCGACAGATCGCCGAGCGCGCCGGCGTTCAGGCGGATGAATTTGCTGTCCTGCAGCCCGAAATTGCCGTCGAGGCGGAAGTTGCGTGACGGGGTCAGCACGAACTCGGCCTCGATCCCGGTTGCCTTCGACTTGCCCGAGTTGAAGATCTCGACGAACAGCCCGGCGGGGCTGAGCGACGCGACTTCGACCTGCTGGTCGCTGTAGCGATAATGATACGCGGCGACGTTGAGGCGCAGCAGTCGGTCGAGGATATCCGCCTTGAAACCCACCTCGTAGGAGGTCAGCGTTTCCGGACCGAACGAGCTGATTCCCGTCGCGTTGGGCGGGTTCGATGAGAAGCCGCCCTCGCGGAAGCCGCGGCTCCACTTGGCGTAGATGAGCCACGCCGCGCTTGGTTCCCAGGTCAGGCCGACGTGCGGAGTGAAGCGCGAGAAGCGCCGTTCCTGCACCCCAAAGCTGTTGCCGAGATCGACGAGTAGCACCCCCACCGGCAGCTCGTCGAATCGGTTGCCGCCATTGTAGATGGGGTTGGTCGCATCACCGAGCTCGGCGCGCGACACCGGGCGGCTGAAATCGACGTCGGTGCGCGTCCAGCGGCCGCCGGCTTCGAGACGCAGCTGCTCGGTGAGCGCGAAGCTCGCATGGCCGAAGAGCGAATAGCTGTCGGTCCTGATGTCGACGACGGTGCGCGTGATGCCGCCGCCGAGCAGGCCGGGACCGACCCCACCGCTCAGCGGATAGCCGAGGTCGCGCTCGACACCGAGGATGTCGTTCGCCGCGTCCTGCTGCCCCTTCTTCTTATAGTAGAAGGCGCCGGCGACGAGGTTCAGCCGCTCGGTGTCGTAATGGAGGCGCAGTTCTTGGCTGAAGCTCTTCTCGCGCACCTCGATGAACTGCTGGAAGATGTTGACGGGGGTGCCGTCGATATCGCTGAGATCATCGAGATAGTTCGACCGGCGATATCCCGTGATCGATACCAGCCGCACGTCGTCGCCCTTCCACGTCCCGGTCAGGGAGCCGCCCCAGTTGATCGACCGCTCGAAATTCTTCGAATTGTAGGAGACCGCGTGAACGTCGCCGTCGGTATCGGTATAGGCGCCCGCGACCGGTCCGAGGAAGGCCGACAGATCGGGACTCGCCCCGTCCTCGACATTATAGCCCGGATAGGTCGTCTCGTCGCGGCCATAGTCGCCGGCGAGCACGAACTCGATGCGATCGCTCGGCGTGAAGAGCAAAGAACCGCGCGCCGCGAAGCTTTCGAGTCCGTCGGTGTCGCGCGCGCTGTCCTCGGTATTGGGCAGCGGCGCGGCGAAGAGATTCTTCACATAGCCGTCGCGCCGCAAATAGGTGCCGCCGATCCGCACTGCGAACAGGTCGCGCGCGATCGGGCCACTGATCGAGCCTGAAACCTGCGCGCGGTCGAAGCTGCCGTAGCTGCCAGTAAGCTTTGCCGACAATTCTTCGGACGGGCGCTGCGAAATGACGTTGATCACGCCGCCGATCGTGTTGCGACCGTAGAGCGTGCCCTGCGGCCCGCGCAAAATCTCGACGCGTTCGATGTCGAGGACGCTGAAGAGATTGGCGCCCGCGGCATTCAGATAGACGCCGTCGATATAGATGCCCGTCGCGGGATTGTTCGAGATCGCGCTGTCGGTCGCGCCGGTGAGGCCGATGCCGCGCAGCGAGGGTATGGTGAAGCCTGCATTGGTGAGCGAGTCCGAGGAGAAGTTCGGGACCGACGCCGCGATGTCGGTATAGTTGACCGCGCCCATGCGCTCGAGATCCTTGCCCTGGAAGGCGGTGACCGCGATCGGCACATCCTGCAGCGACTGTTCGCGTAGCATGGCGGTGACGATGATTTCGTCATCGGCGGTGCCGTTCGCCGGCGACGACGACTGCGCCTGCGCGCCGCCTGCCGCCATCAGTCCGATGCAACTGAGCGCCAAGCTGGTGCCATTTCTCATATAGGCTTTGATACTCCCCACATTTCCCTCCCATGGGCTGTTGTTTTACCGGCGTCCGCATCCATGTGCGCCGACTTTCCGCTTTGCTAAATCACAAACTGCACATATGTCAAGTTTAAGCGTTGCGGATTGTTGGAGGTCAATCCGACCGCCCCTAGTTGCAGAATAAGATATCGTATTATCAATGGTTTGCTTTCAAGTCCGGCAACGCTTCTGCCGCGCCAGCAGTGAGACATCGCCGGGCTATCGCGAATTCCTTGCTATACATTTGTACTAATTTATTGCAGGCAGCGATTCGAAACCATCAATCACAGGGGAGGCCTCGCCCATGCACGACATCATGACCCAGATTCTCCTGCCGCTCGGGCTGTTCCTGATCATGTTCGGCATGGGGCTGGCGCTGCGCTGGGACGATTTCACGCGCGTGTTCCAGATGCCACGGCCCTTCGTAGTCGGCACGGCGTCGATCCTGCTGCTGATCCCGGGGGTCGGCTTCGCGGTCGCCGCCGCCTTCGGCCTGCAAGGGGAACTCGCGGTCGGGCTCATCCTCGTCGCCGCTTGCCCGGGCGGCATGTTCTCCAACCTGATGACCGACTATGCGAAGGGCAATGTCGCGCTGTCGATCACTCTCACCGCGATCGTCAGCATGGTCGCGGTGCTGACCATTCCCTTCTGGGCCGGGCTTGCGCTCGAACAATATCTCGCCGACAATACCGAAATCCGGCTGCCGTTCCTCGATACCGTCGTCCCGCTCGTCCTGTTTGTGCTGCTTCCCGTCGCGCTCGGCATGCTTGCCGCGGCGAAGGCGACGCGCTGGGCCGACCGCTTCGGCCCCGCAGTGAAGAATGTCGCCGCGCTGCTGGTGCTGACGATGATGATCTATATCGCGGCGACGCAGAAGTCGGAGACGGTCGCCGAGCTGCCGGTGCTGATCGCCGCGGTCGTCACGCTCAACCTGCTCTCGATCGCGATCGCCGTCATCGTCTCGCTGCTCACACGGCTCCAGCGGCAGGACGTCATCTCGGTCATCATGGAACATGCGGTGCGGCAGGAAGGCACCGGCATCTACATCGCCGCGACCCTGATCGGGAGCAGCACGATGGCGCTCCCCCTGCTACTTAACTCGGGCGTCGGGATGACCGCCGCGGTCGTGGTTGTCGCACTGAATCGTCGCCGGCAGCGGCGCGAGGCGGCCGCCTGAGCCGGCCATGCAACAGGATGGAATGACGTTGGAAGAGGATTGCCCGGCGCTGCCCGCCGCACCGCCGCTCGGCATCGCGCGGAAGACCGCTTACGGCCTCGGGCAGATGGCCGAAGGGATCGTGACGATCGTGTTCATGATCTACCTGCTCTTCTACTATAATCAGGTGCTGGGGCTATCGGGCAGCGCGACCGGTCTCGCGCTGTTCGCGGCGCTGCTGATCGACTCGGTCGCCGATCCGCTAATGGGCGCGATCTCGGACCATACGCGGTCGCGATGGGGGCGCCGCCACCCCTATATGTATCTGGCCGTCCTGCCGCTGCCGCTCTGCTTCTACCTGCTGTTCGTGCCGCCGGCGGGGCTCGGCCAGACGGAGCTTTTCCTCTGGCTGCTCGCCTTCGCGGTACTCTCTCGACTCGCGCTGACGATCTTCTTCGTGCCGCATCTCGCGCTCGGCGCCGAGCTTTCGAACGACTATCGCGTCCGCAACCAAATCGTTGCCTATCGCCAGTTCTTCGCGATGCTCGGCTATCTCGTCGCGCTGGTCATCGGCTTCGGCTTTTTCTTCGTCGCAAGCCCGGGCATTGCCAACGGACAGATGAACCCGGAGGTCTATGGCCCCTATGCGGCGACCATGGCGCTGGTCATGGCGCTGGGGATGCTGATCAGCGCAGCGGGAACGCACCGCTGCATCCCCCATCTCCGCCACGACGAAGCGCCGGGCGATGCGCAGCGCGCGCCCTTCTGGCGCGACAGCCTCGACACGCTGCGCAACCCGTCGTTCCGCATCCTGATGATCGGATTGCTGATCTTCTATGTCGGCTTCGGCGTCCGGACGAGCCTCAGCCTCCACCTCCTCACCCATTATTGGGCGCTCGGCCCCGACGCGATCGAACTCGTCACCATCGCGTCGATCCTCGCGCTGATCGCGGGCATCGTCGTCTGGGCCGTGGCCGGACAATGGATCGAAAAGCGCACCGGCTTCATCCTCGGCTTCGTGGGCTGGATCGTTCTAACGGCCTGGCCCGTGCTGCAGACGCTCGCTGGCTTCTATCCGCCCGCAGGAGCCCTCGGTCATGTGGGCATCCTGCTGTGGACCGGCGTTTTCGCCAGCCTGTTCGGCGCCGCCACGAACATATTCGCGGGATCGATGATCGCCGACTGCATCGACGAGCATGAGCTCTTGACCGGCCGCCGGCAGGAAGGCGCCTTCTTCGGCGTCTTTACCGTCGCCGCCAAGGCGACCACCGGGCTCGGCACCTGGATCGGTGGTCTCGCGCTCGACCTCATCGGCTTTCCCGCGAACGCAAAGCCGGGGACGGTGAGCGAGGCGGCCTTGTTCGACCTGGGGCTGCTGACCGGACCCGTGCTGATTACTGGCGGCCTCGCGGCGCTGATCTTCCTCCGCCGCTATTCCATCTCGCGGCAGCGGCTTGCCGAGATCCAGGCCGCGCTGCGAGAGCGCCCCGCCTAGCTCGCGGGTTTAAGCGATACGCCGCTCGGGTCGACGACATAGCCGAACTTCAGCTGGTTGTGCGCATGTGCGACCTGGTGATAGCCGAAGGCGACCTTCATCGCCGCGTCGCGCCCCTGCGCATCCTGCGCGGCGTTCACCGCCTCCTTGGCGAGCTTGAGCGCGAAGATCGGCTTGGCGGCAATGCGCCGCGCCATCGCGAGCGCCTCGCCCTTCAGCGCGTCGAGCGGCACGACCTTGTTGACCATGCCGAGTTGGCGCGCCGCCTCTGCGTCTAGCCAGTCGGCAGTGAACAGCAGTTCCTTCGCCTTGCGCACACCGAGCTCCCACGGATGGCCGAAATATTCGACCCCGCCGACCCCCATCGCGACCGTATTGTCCTGGAACATCGCATTGTCGGCGGCGATGATGATGTCGCACGGCCAGGCGAGCATCAGCCCGCCCGCGATGCACGCGCCCTGCACCGCCGCGATCGTCGGCTTGGGCAAGTTGCGCCAGCGTTCGCAGAGGCCAACAAAAATCTCCTTCTCGCGCGTCAGCAGCGGCGAGGCACCGCCGTCGCCGTAGCCCGCCCAGGTCCCAACGGTGCGATAATCGGCCATCGCCGCGAAGAATTCCTCCATCGACGCCGCCTCGCGCAGATCATGCCCCGCCGAAAAATGCGGGCCGTTCGCGGCAAGGATGATCACCTTGACGTCTTCGTCCTGCGCCGCGCGGTCGAAGGCATCGTTGAGCGCGTAGAGCAGCGCGGTGTTCTGCGCGTTGCGCGCCTCAGGCCGGTTAAGCGTGATCAGGGCAATCGCTTCCTCGGCGATCTCATACAAAATCGGCGCTTCGTCGCTCATCGCATCTCTCCAGTTCTTGTGAGCCCATCGAATAGGCTTGACTCGAACAGGCGTCAATGGAAATAGTACATATGTACAGTTTATCGAATCACGGATGCACGCGATATGGCTTCGCGGCGTCCCCAACATTCAGCGGGGAGAGTATGACGGCTGCCTATATCTACGACGCGGTGCGCACGCCGCGCGGCCGCGGCAATGCACGCGGCGCGCTGAGCGGCGTTACACCCGCCGACCTCGGCGCCACCGTGCTTGACGCGCTCGCGACGCGGAGCGCAATCGACACCGCCGACATCGACGACGTTGTCTTCGGCTGCGTCAGCCCGGTCGAGGAGCAGGGCGGCGACATCGCGCGCATCGCGGTGCTGAACTCGGGCTTCGACTGGAGCGTCACCGGAATCCAGCTCCACCGCCACTGCGCCTCGGGGCTCGACGGCTGCAATTTCGCCGCCGCACTCGTCGGCTGCGGGCAGGCCGAACTCGCAATCGGCGGCGGCGTCGAAAGCATGTCGCGCGTCCCGATGGGGTCGGGCGGCAGCGCCTGGATCGCCGACCCGGCGATCGCGACGCGCACCCATTTCGCGCCGCAGGGCATCGGCGCCGACCTGATCGCGACGCTGCACAGCTTCAGCCGCCGCGACGTCGACACCTATGCCGCCGAGAGTCAGCGCTTCGCGGCAGAGGCTTGGGCGACAGGCCGCTTCGACCGTTCGATCGTTCCCGTCGTCGACCGCAACGGGGTGACGGTCCTCGCGCGCGACGAGCATATGCGGCCCGAAACCACGGTCGAGACGCTGGGCACCCTGCCCCCCTCCTTCGCCGCCGCCGGGGTATCGGGCTACGACCGACTGTCGCAGCTTCGCTATCCCGAGGTCGAGCGGATCGAGCATGTCCACACTCCGGGCAATTCCAGCGGGATCGTCGACGGGGCGTCGGCGGTACTCTTCGGCAGCGCCGCTGCGGCGGACCGGATCGGCCGTGCACCGCGCGCCCGTGTCCGATCCTTCGCGACGACGGGGACCGACCCGCACATCATGCTCACCGGCCCGGGGCCCGCCGCCGAGAAGGCGCTGCACAAGGCCGGTATGACCGCCGCCGATATCGACCTCTACGAGCTCAACGAAGCCTTCGCCTCGGTCGTGCTGCTGTTCATGAAGCAGCTCGGCATCGCGCGCGAGGCGATCAACGTCAACGGCGGCGCGATCGCGCTCGGCCACCCGCTCGGCGCGACCGGAGGTATGATCCTCGGCACCGCGCTCGACGAGCTGGAGCGCCGCGACCTCAATACCGCGCTGATCACCATGTGCGTCGGCCAGGGCCAGGGCATCGCGACTATCATCGAGCGCGTGTGACGCGGCTCCATCGGGACAATCGGACATGATCGAATACAGCATCGACGGCGACAGCATCGCGACCATCGCCTGGAACCTGCCAAATAAGGGCACAAATGTGCTGAATAAAGAATCGATGGCCGCCTTTTGCAGCGCGGTGAACAAGGCGGTCGCCGATCCGGCGGTCAGCGGAATCATCATCGCGTCGCACAAGCGCGACTTCATCGCCGGCGCCGACCTTGCGATGCTGCAACGCTTCGCCGACGGGGAGATCGACGACGCCGAGCGGTTCTACGCATTCTCGCTCGCGGGCGACGGCATGAACGCCACGCTGCGGCGGCTCGAGACCTGCGGCAAGCCCGTCGTCGCAGCGATCAACGGCACCGCGCTCGGCGGGGGCTTCGAAATCTGCCTTGCGTGCCACCACCGCGTCGTGGTCGACGACCCGGCGATCCAACTCGGACTGCCCGAAGCGACGCTCGGCCTGCTCCCCGCAACCGGCGGCACACAGCGGCTCGGACGCCTGATCGGCTGGCAGCCCGCCGCCGACCTGCTGCTCACCGGCCGCCGCCTCGCCCCTGCAGACGCGGCGAAGATAGGGATCGTCGACGATGTCGTGCCAACGGACGATCTGCTCGCCGCCGCGCGGCGCTGGATCGCGGCCAGTCCGCAGGCATCTCAGCCGTGGGACCGAAAAGGCTATCGCGTCCCCGGCGAGGATTTCTACAGCCCCACCGGGCAAGCGGCGATGACGGCGCTGATCACTAGGGTGCATGTCGCGACGCAGGGGCTGCAGCCCGCGCAGATCGCGATCCTGCGCTGCCTGCACGACGGGCTGCGGACGTCGATCGACACGGGGCTGCGCGTCGAGTGCCGCGAATTCTATGCGCTGCTAAAGTGCCCTGAGGCGGGCAATATGATCCGAAGCCTTTTCTTCAACATGCAGAAGGCGCGCAAGCTCGGCGGACGGCCCGAAGGCGTCGCGCGCAAGCGATTTGCCAAGGTCGGCGTACTCGGCGCCGGGATGATGGGCGCGGGTATCGCCTGCGCAACCGCGCACGCGGGAATCGACGTGATATTGCTCGACCGCACGCCCGAAATCGCGGCACGGGGCAAGGCCTATTCCGAAGGCGTGGCCGCAAAGGCCGTCGCGAAGGGGGCGATGGGCGAGGATGATGCGACCGCGCTGCTGGGCCGCATCCACCCGACAAGCGACTATGCCGATCTCGCCGGATGCGATCTGGTCATCGAGGCGGTGTTCGAGGATCGGGCTATCAAGGCCGACGTCACCGCCAAGGCCGAGGCGATCATACCGGCCGACGCGATCTTCGGCACCAACACCTCGACGCTGCCGATCGGCGGCCTCGCGGAAGCGTCGATCCGTCCGGCGCAGTTCATCGGCATCCATTTCTTCTCGCCGGTCGATCGCATGGACCTAGTCGAAATCATCTGCGGCGCAGGGACCGATGCGCAGACACTCGCGCATACGCTCGATTATGTGCAGCAAATCGGCAAGATCCCGATCGTCGTGAACGACCATCGCGGTTTCTATACCTCGCGCGTCTTCGGTACCTACACGCGCGAGGCGGCGGCGATGCTCGAGGAAGGGCTGCCCCCGGCGCTGATCGAGAATCTCGGCCGCGCAACGGGCATGCCCGTGCCGCCGCTCGCGCTGCTTGACGAGATATCGCTCGACCTCGTGCTCCACGTCCGCCGCCAGACGGCGACCGACCTCGGTGCCGATTTCGAGCCCGAACCGATCGACCGGTTGTCGGCAAAGATGGTCGAAGGTCTCGACCGGCCGGGGCGCAAGGCGGGGCGCGGCTTCTATGACTATGGCGAAGGCGGCAAGCGGCTGTGGGACGCCCTGCCCGCGCATTTCCCGGTCGCCAACTCCGACCTCGACCATGACACGATCAAGCGCCGTTTCCTCTACATCCAAGCGCTTGAGACCGCGCGCTGCGTCGAGGAAGGCGTGATCAGCGACGCGGGCGACGCCGATATCGGCGCGATCCTCGGCTGGGGTTTTCCCGCGCATCTCGGCGGCCCGCTGGCGCTGATCGACACCGTTGGCGCCGCGCGCTTCGTCGCCGAATGCGACGACCTCGCCGAAAGCTGCGGACCGCGCTTCGAGCCGTCGACGCTGCTCCGCCGCATGGCGGAGAGCGGCAAACTTTTCCATGCAAGGACCAGTCAATGAACGGAAAACTGGACTATGACGGCCGCGTCGCGGTCATTACGGGCGCGGGCAATGGCCTCGGCCGCTCGCACGCGCTGCTGCTCGCCTCGCGCGGCGCGCGCGTTGTTGTCAACGATCTCGGCGGCGAGATTTCGGGTGAAGGCACGGGTTCGGCTGAGGCCGCCGACGCCGTTGCCGCCGAAATCCGCGCCGCAGGCGGCGACGCGATCGCAGATGCGCATAACGTCCTCGACGGCGACCGCATCGTGGAGACGGCACTCGACGCCTATGGTCGCGTCGACATCCTGATCTGCAACGCCGGCATCCTGCGTGACCGCTCGTTCCGGAAGATGAGCGACGCCGAATGGCGCGACGTCGTCGAGGTCCATCTCCACGGCTCCTATAAGACCGCGCGCGCCGCCTGGCCCGCGATGAGCGAGCAGGGCTATGGCCGCCTCGTCTTCACGACGTCGGCGGCGGGGCTCTACGGCAATTTCGGCCAGGCGAATTACTCGGCGGCGAAGCTCGGAACCTACGGCCTCGTACGCTCGCTCGCGGTCGAGGGCGCGGCGAAGAATATCCGCGCCAATTGTATCGCCCCGCTCGCCGCCTCGCGCATGGCGGGGACGGTCTTTTCCGACGAAATGATGGCCAAGATGCAGCCCGACGCGGTGAGCCCACTCGTCGCCTATCTCTGCCACGAAGACTGCCCGGTCAACGGCGCGTTGTTCGAGGTCGGGGGGGGATGGGCGGCGCAGGTCCGCTGGGAACGCGCCGCGGGCGCCGCATTCGATCCCTCGGCGCCGCACAGCATCGAGGATGTTGCCCGGCGCTGGTGCGAGGTCACCGGCTTCGACGGCGGCGATCATCCCGACGACGTTGCGAGCTGCTTCGCGCCGTTCGCGCGCAACCTCGGCTTCGAACTTGCCATCGCACCGGCACCGAAATCCAAGAACCCGCAGGAGTCCTGACGATGTCCGCAGCCGTCCATGTAGCCGGGATCGGCATGATCCCCTTCACCACGCCCAGCAAGGGCGCGCTCTATACCGACATGGGGGCGCAGGCGATCGGGGAAGCGCTCGCCGACGCCGGCCTGTCGTTCGACGCGGTCGAGCAGGCCTATGCGGGCTATGTCTATGGCGATTCGACCAGCGGGCAAAATGTCGTCTACCGCGCCGGGCTGACCGGCATCCCGGTGATCAACGTCAACAATAATTGCTCGACCGGATCGACCGCGCTCTATCTCGCACGGCAGGCGATTGCGCATGGCGCCGCAGACTGCGTTCTCGCCGTCGGCTTCGAGCAGATGACGCGCGGCGCGCTGCAAAGCTATTTCGCCGACCGCCCTAACCCGCTCGATCCCTTCGCCGAGGCGCTCGCGCGCAACCAGGGCTATGAGCCCGAAACGCCGGTCGCAGCGCAATTCTTCGGCGGCGGAGGCCGCGAGCATATGGAGAAATATGGCACGAGCGCCGAGAGCTTTGCCGCGATCGCGGTCAAAGCCCGGCGCCACGCCGCGCGCAACCCGAAGGCGGTGTTCCGCGAGGAGCTTAGCCTCGAGCAAATCCTCGCATCACCGATGATCTTCGCGCCGCTCACACGGCTGCAATGCTGTCCGCCGACGAACGGCGCCGCGGCGGCGATCCTCTGTTCGGACGCCTTCATGCGGAAACATTCTCTGACCAAGGGCGCCGTGATCAAGGCGCAGGCGATGGCGACCGACACCACCGCGACCTTCGACAGCGGCAGCCGCATGGACGTCATCGGATTCGACATGAGCAGCCGCGCCGCGCAGGCGGTCTATGAAGCAAGCGGCATCGGCCCTGAGGACATCCGCGTCTGCGAGCTCCACGACTGCTTCACCGCGAACGAGCTGGTGACTTACGAAAGCCTCGGCCTCACCGCCGAGGGGACGGCAGAACGGTTCATCCGCGACGGCGACAACAGCTTCGGCGGCCGCTGCGTCACCAACCCTTCGGGCGGCCTGCTTTCGAAGGGCCATCCGCTCGGCGCGACGGGGCTCGCGCAATGCTATGAGCTGGTATCGCAGTTGCGCGGCACCGCAGGCGCGCGCCAGGTCGAGGGCGCGCGCATCGCGCTGCAGCACAATCTCGGACTCGGTGGCGCGTGCGTCGTGACGCTCTACGCCCAAGCCTGACGCAGCAACCCATGGCCAGTTTCTACCCGACGCGGCCGCGGTCGCCGTCCGAACCCCTGTTCCTCGAACGGATCGATGAGCAGGCGGCGGCGCTCGCCGACGCGCCCGCGGTGATCGACGCACGCGGGATGCTGTCCTGGCACGAGCTGCACGCGCGATCGCTTGCCGTCGCACAGGCGCTCGTGGCCGCGGGCGGGCGACGCGGCGAGCGCGCAGCCATCGCGGCAGGGAGCACGCGTGACTATGTGGTGGTGCTCGTCGGCATCCTGCGCGCGGGGATGAGCGCGGTCCCGCTGTCGACGATGGCGAGCGACGAGTTGCTCAGGTCGCTGCTCGCCGATTGCGGAGCGCGCTTTCTCTTCGCCGATGCTCGGACGGCGGTGCGCGTCGACCGGCTGCCTTCCGTGCCCGCACATCGTATTGCGCTCGGCGAGGCAGCGGCGGGTTGGACGTCGCTGACCCACTGGCTCGAAGCGGCTCCGGCGGACGTCGCGCTGCCGCCCCCGCCCGCGGCGCGCGACGAGTTCAACATCATCTACAGCTCGGGCACCACCGGCACGCCAAAGGGCATCGTGCACGACCAAGCGCTCCGCGCGATCCAGGCCAATGCTTTCGCCGCCTTCGGTCTCGACCGCGACGCGCGCACGATGCTGACCACCCCACTCTATTCGAACTACAGCCTCGTCGCGCTGTTCGGCACGCTGTGCGGCGGCGGCCGGATCATCCTGTCCGAGCGTTTCGACGAGGGGCGGTTCATCGAGGATTGCCATCGCCACGGCGCGACACACGCCTTTCTGGTTCCCGAACAGATCACGCGCATCCTTGTGCATCCCGACGTCCGCCGGCTCGGGAATGACGGTCCGATGACGATCCTTTCGGCTGGCTCGCCGCTGCGCGCCGCACGCAAGCGCGAGCTGATCGAGCGGACCGGCGCGCTGCTCGTCGAAATTTACGGCGCCACCGAGGGCGGCGCGAGCACAGTGCTCGTCGCCAATCAATTCCCCGACAAGCTCGGCTCAGTAGGGCGCCCGTCGCAGGACTGCGACATCCGCATCGTCGGCGAGGACGGGCGCGAGGTCGCGCCGGGCGAAACCGGCGAGATTGTCGGCCGCTCGGCGACGATGATGCAGGCCTATCTGCGCGCGCCGGGCGAGACCGCGAAGCTGATGTGGGCCGCGCCCGACGGCCAAATCTTCATGCGATCGGGCGACATCGGCTACTTCGACCCCGACGGCTTCCTCCATCTCGCCGACCGGAAGAAGGATGTGATCATCTCGGGCGGCATGAATATCTATGCTTCGGACCTTGAGGAGATGCTCGATCGCCATCCGTCGGTGAAAGCCAGCGCGGTCGTCGCCGGGCCTTCGGAGCGGTGGGGCGAAACGCCGGTCGCGTTCGTCGTCGCCGACAGCGATGCCCCCGACACCGCCGAACTGCTCGCCTGGGTCAATCTGCGCCTGTCGCGGCATCAGCGCATCGAGCGCATCCGCTACGTGCGCGATCTGCCGCGCAATGACATGGGCAAGGTTGTCAAGAAGGAACTGAAGCAGAAGCTCTGGGAGGCATAGCGACTGGTCAGACGAGACGTGCGCGCAGATCGCGCTTCAGCACCTTGTCGAGCGTTCCCTTCGGCAGTTCGTCCAGGAAATGAACGGCGCGCGGCACCTTGAAATCGGCGAGTTGTGCCGCGCAATGCGTGACCACCGCCGCAGCCTCGATACCCGGCGCCGCGACGATGAATGCGACCGCGACCTCGTCGAGCATTTCGTCGGGGCGACCGACCACCGCCGCTTCGACGACGCCAGGAAAGCCCATCAGCACGCGTTCGATCTCCGACGCCGCGACATTCTCGCCTCCGATCTTGAGCATGTCCTTCTCGCGCTCGGCGAAGAACAGGTCGCCACTCGGCGTCAGCGTCACCATGTCGCCGGTGTCGAGCCAGCCGTCGCCGGTGAAGGCCGCCGCGGTCGCCGCGGGGTCATCCAGATATTCAAGGAACAGCGACAGGCCGCGCACGCCAAGTATCTGAAGTTTGCCAGTGCCGCCCGGCAACACGGGCTCGCCGTCGTCGGAAAGCACACGCACGCCATATTCCGCTGCCGCATGCCCCATCCCCATCTCGGCATTGGGCCAGCCGCGGTCGGCGACGATTCCGTGACTTACCGTCTCGGTCATGCCCCACCAACCGATCGTCTTGATTCCCCACAGCGCGCGGATCGGCGCGACGTCGCTCGCGCAGGCCCAGAAGCGGAAGTCGTGGCTCGCCGGCGCCTCGCGGCTGATCAGGCTCTTGATCGTGAAGCCGATCATGTTCGCCCAGGTGCAGCGGTGGCGGCGCGCGATATCCCAGAAGCGCGACGCCGAAAAGCGCGGCTGGAGGACGATCGTCCCACCGCTCCACAGGCTGGCGAGCGTCGAATAGCCGATCGCATTGGTATGGAAGAGCGGGAGAAAAACGGGGGTTACGTCGTCGTCCCTGACCCCGGCGTGCGCCGCGTTGACCTTCGCCGCCCACAGCGCGTTGGCGTGCGTCCAGACGACGCCCTTCGGACGCGAGGTCGTGCCCGAGGTGTATTGGACCGAGACTGGCCGTGTCGGATCGGAGGCGATCGCGGGCAAGGGGTCCGCAGGAACGAAAAGCGCGCTCAACGGCAGGCAACCGCCAGCAATCGGAGCGACCGCCTCGACCCCGGGATCGCGTTCGCGAACCAACACCGGCAGGCCGGCATCCATGCTCGCGCGAACCGCCGCAGCATATTTCGGCTGCGTGACCGCCAGCGCCGCGCGGCTGTGCGTCGCAAAATAGGCGATCTCGTCGGCGGGGCAGCGCGTGTTGGTCGTCACGGCGATCGCGCCGATCCGGGCGCAGGCGAACCAGAGGAAGAGGAATTCGGGGCAATTGTCGAGATGAATCATCACCCGGTCACCCGGGCCGATATCTTGGGCGGCAAGGTTCGCGGCGCAATCCTCGACCGCCGCCGCGAACGCGGCGCAATTCCACGCCCGATCCTCGCCCGCAAAGCTCTCCCAGACAAGAAAGGGGTCATCGGGCGTGGTTTCGGCGCGAGTGCGGAGCAGCCACGGTACGTCGCGGCCTGAAAAAGGATGGATCATCGCGGCCGATATCGTCGGGGTTTTCGTCATGACTCGTCCCCTAGACGGCGACCGCATCAATGCGGTCGGCATGATAGGATGCGTCGCCGAACCGGGTCTCGAACACGAGCAGGCGCTTGAAATAATGACCGACATGGAACTCATTCGTCATGCCCATTCCGCCGTGCAGCTGAATCGCCTGCCGGCCGATGCAGCGCGCGGCGTGGATGACCTGCTGCTTCGCCTGGCTGATCGCGCGCTTGCGCTCCGCGTCGGCCGCGCCCAGGCTGAGCGTCGCGAAGATCGCCATCGAGCGCGCGAGTTCGAGCTCGACGAGCAGGTCGGCCATGCGGTGGGCGAGCGCCTGGAACTTGCCGATCGGCACGCCGAACTGACGGCGCGTCTGCAGATGTTCGGCCGTCGCGCGCAGCAGATGATCCATTCCCCCGACGGCGTCGGCGCACCAGGCCGCGATCGCCCGATCAGCAGCCATCTCGATCGTCGCGAGCGCATCGCCGTCGCCGAGCAGTGCGTCCGCCGCCACCGCGACCTCGCGCAGAACGAGATCGCTCGCCTGTCCGCCGTCGGTCGTCGTGAAGTGTCTCGGCTCGACGCCGTCGGCGCGGCTATCGACGATGAACAGCCGCGTGCCGCGTTCGCCTTCAACGGCGGCGCTGACGATGAAGTAGTCGGCGACGGCTGCGTCGAAAACCACCTGCTTCTCGCCACGCAGGACGAAACCATTGCCAGTAACGCGCGCGACCGTCGTCGCCGCATCGAATGCGTAGCGCCGGCCGGGCTCGGCGCCCGCGAAAGCGAAGACCGCCTCGCCCGCCATGATGGCCGGCAAGAAGCACGCCTTTTGTACCGCGCTGCCTAGCCGCGACAGAAGTGCACCGCACAGAACTACAGTCGAATAGAAGGGCGTGCGGACGAGGTTCGCGCCGAACGCCTCGCCGAGCAGCATCGTCTCGACATCGCCCTCGCCGAGGCCGCCGAGCGCGGGATCGAAGCCGAGCGAAAGCCAGCCGAGCTCGGCCATCTCGCGCCACGCCGTGTCGGGCGCCGCGGCGCCCTTCGCGAGGCCCCCATTGTCCGCCGACCAGCGGTCCGCCGCTTCCTTGAGCAAAGATTGCTCGTCGCTGAAATCAAAGTTCATCTTGGGCCTCACAAACCGAAATACTGCTTGGAAATGATGCTCCGCTGCACCTCGTCCGAACCGCCGTAGATGGTCGCCGCCCGGCGGAAGAAGAAATAGCCGAGCGTTCGTTCGACATAGGCGGCGACTTCGCCCGGAGCGCCGCCGGTGACGCCCGCGGGGCCGTAGCGTGCAGCGCCATAGCCGAGCGCCTCGACCGCAAGCTCGCTCGCCGCCTGCTGGAGATGGCTCCCTTCCATCTTGAGGATCGACGCCTGCACCGCGCTCGCCGCAGCGCCCTCGCTGCCGGTCAGGAAGCGCAGTTCGGTGATCTCGAGCGCCTTGAGGCGCGTTTCGATCGCCCCGAGCCGACGGCGAAAAGCGGAATCGTTGGCCAGGGGACCGCTGCTTGAGGCGAGGTAGCCGCGCAGCGCCTTCAGCGCCTCCTGCGTCTCGGCAACACCGGTCAGCCCGGTGCGTTCATGGCCGAGCAGATATTTGGCATAGGTCCAGCCGCGGTTCTCTTCGCCGATTCGGTTGGCGACGGGCACGCGGACATCCTCGAAGAATATCTCGTTCAGGTGATGGTGGTTGTCGATCGTCTCGACCGGCCGGACGGTGATCCCCGGAGTCGTCATGTCGATCAGCAGGAAGCTGATCCCGTCCTGTTGCCGCGCCTCGGTATCGGTACGAACGAGGCAAAAGATCCAGTCTGCCCAATGCGCATAGCTGGTCCAGATTTTCTGGCCGTTGACGACATAATCTTCCCCGTCGCGTAGCGCACGCGTCCATACGGCAGCTAGGTCAGACCCCGCACCGGGCTCGGAAAAGCCTTGGCACCAGAAAGTCGACCCATCGAGGATCGACGGTAGAAAGCGCCTTTTCTGTTCATCTGTACCGAATTTCCGGATCACCGGCCCCACCATGCCGATGTTGAACGGCATGATCATCGGCACAGGTGCTCGCGCCAGTTCCTGATCCAGCAGGTAGCGCTGCACCGGCGGTAACGCCGCCCCCCCTGCGTCCACTGGCCATGACGGCGCGATCCAGCCTCGTTCGTAAAGAATCCTATGCCATTTCCTATGATCTGAAAGATCGAATGAGCCTCCCACTGCTTTTGTCGCAAATTCCGCGGGTATCGATTCCGCCAGAAAATCGCGCACTTCCTGTCGAAATGCTACATCGCCATCTGACATCAGCAAGTTCACCCTACAGCCCTTTCACAAAGCTTCGCTTTGTAGAAGCGGCTAACATCCGCACAAAAGCCTGTCAATAAATCTGTACAAATGTACTATTATGAGTCACGCGGGTGTATTCTGCTGACGACAATCAGGAGCCTCGATACCTTTTCTCGTGGACCGCCCCGGCGAGAGTCGGCTGCAAAAGGGTCGCGTGGCAAAACTGCACAAAAAGAGATGGAGATGGAAGCAAGACCCTCTAGGCTGCACTCAGTCCGAGCGTCCAACAATGTTGAGAGCGCGATGCCCTTCAGCAGTCACTGCTGGTGATCGGCAGTTCCCTTGAGCCGGGCATGGTCTGGGGGGAATCAATGGCGGGCGGGTGAAGACATATAAATCTAAGCGTTTGTGTCCCGCGAACGAGATCGCGACGCCTGTCGTTGCGTCCCGCTATAGATGCAGTCGCCCGTAGAGCGGCTCGGTTCTTTCGGCCGCCGAGATCAAAAAGCGCGTCTCCGCAACGCATCAACGCACTAGTTCTTCCCCAAGGCTTCCTCGGCCTGCTTGATCGCGAGCCGCCATTGCAACTGCGCGGCGAGGGCTTCGAGACGCGCCGTCTCATTCAAAAACTCGCGTTCAACCACAGGATCGGGCTTGGCAGGGGGAAAACGAAGATCGAGAAGCGTCTTTTCCTTGGTGATCTTGTCGATCTCGTACTGGATCTGCGCAATCTCGTCGGTTCGCACGGCGGCCGCCTCGGTCCGCTGCGCGGCCACTTCACCCCGTTCATAGGCAATGTCGGCCCGATATTGCAGCAGAGCCTCGCGCCTTTCCTTCCGGCGCGCCATCCGCTCCTCGTCGAGCTTGGTCGCCGCCGTCGCGGCAGTCGCCATCGCCTGGGCTAGGATGGCCGATTTTTCGGCGTATTGGAATTTGATGAGCGTACCGTCTTCGCGGATCGCGAGGCTCAGGGCATTGTTCTGAAAAGCGCCGTTGGTGAGCGGCGCGAAGCGCAGCTGACCGAGTTGCGGCGCGACGTCCCAGCCGGTCAGCAAAAGTTGCTCGGGGTCACCTTCGCGGCAGCTGCGCGCCCGGTCGCACAACAGCAGCCGCGCGCGCTGGGGCTGACGGAAGAAGATGCCTTTGTGGGCGACGTTGCGGCGGGCGGCGACCGCACCGGTATCGGAAAGGCAGGCCTGACGAAAATGCTCGGGTTTGCCGATGCAGGGCTTCAAAGGCCCGTGCTCGGGAAGAAATTCGGCATGGACGCTGAAATGGCCGGCAGCGCATTCGCCAAGATCGCGCGTCACGCACACGGCATCGAAAGATGTCTTGCCTTGCGCTGCAAGCTGCTCCGCCTGGTCGTCGAGTGTCGCCTCGATACGCTGGGCGACCGCCAAGCCGAACTCGGGGGACCAGTCAGCCGGCATATTGGCGAGCTTCGCGCGCAGTCGCTCCGGATCGTAAATATTGCGCGGAATGCGCTGCTCTTGCACCTGGACACGCGTCGCGAGCCAGTTGCGCAGCGCCCCCGACATGCCGATCGAACCGCGCGTCTCGAAAGGATCGGTCGGCCAGATCCTGCTTTCCACGAAGCTCAGCTTCTTCTCGGCGCGCAGCAATTTCCCCTGCTCGGCCTCGAGACTTGCGACATTGGCCCGATGGCGATCGTGCAGCGCGAGAAGCCGGCGGGCATCATTGGCATCCGACAATTTCACGTTCGCGCGCATAGCGATCGCCTCGATCTCGCGAAGATCGGGCGCGATCAAATTGGTCAGGCGCTTGATCTCGAGGCGCGCCGCATCCGCCGCGCCAATCGCATCGATCGTATCCTGCGTGCAGACCAGTTCATATTTGGCCTCGCTTTGGTCGAGAAGCTGCTGAGCGGCAAGCCCGACCCGGTCGTCCGACTGGGCGCCCGCCAGTTCGGCAAGCGGATTGGGCGCGAGCAGGGAAGCGCTCGAGATTCCGAACTCAACCGCGCTTTTCAGAAAATCGCCGGTCTTGTCCTCGGCCGCGGCGTTGATCGATTTCAGCGTTCCTGTCCGTGGATAGGCCTCGACGGCGAAGTCGGTGATCTTGAGCGGGCTCGAGAGCGCCGAATAGTCTACCGTATAGGCTTCGCCCGCGACATGATCCGAGGAGGCGACCGTTTCGACCTTGAAGGCGAGTCCAATCGGTTTGCCATTGGCGTCTAAGCCAGGGCAACTCGACAATTTATAGCCGACAAGGATGTCATACTGGAGCATCGGCAAGCGGTAGCCATGATCGGGAAGCGCCATTCCCGCCGAGGTGACAGCATAGGTCGGGCGCGTTTCGATGCTCGTGCAGGCGGAGCATGCGGCAAGCCCAAGCATCGCGGCGATGATCTTCCTCTTCATGGTCTCTGCCCCCTTAGCAATCATGGATCGAACCGGGCGCCGAGCGCGGCGAGCACGGCGCCGATCGGCGTTACGAAACTGGTTCGCGACGAGCCGCCGACCAGCAGCCCGATCGCGCGGCCGCTTTCCGCATGGATGACGAGTGATCCCGAATCGCCGCCGTCGCTGAAGGCGGCGCAGGCGATCTGCTCGCTGAAGCCGATGTAGCGGTCGAGCTGATAGATTTTGACTTCGGCCTTGATCGCACGGACCACCGATTGCCGGTCGCCCGAACTCCGCCCGCTGAGACGGACCGGCATGTCGAGTGCGGCCGCGGCGGCTTGGAGCGGCGCCACAGCGCCCGCCACGCTGCGGTCGATCCTCGCGAACGCGGCGGGTTCGATACGGGCGAGTGCCGCGTCGACCCGGTTGGGAAAGCCGCTCGATCTGTCGAGCGGGGAAAAAGCGGCGAGCCGGCCGATCGCGTCGCCGACGGTGCCGCCGTCACCGCGCGCAGGGTAAAGGATGGGGTCACCTGGGGCAGCGCGGTCGAAATCCGCGAAGACATGCTGCGCGCTCAGCAGATGCGGTTGCCCACCCTTGACCACGATGGCGCCGAGCGTTCCGGGCGCGCCGCGGACATGGCCGATGCTGTAGCCGCTGCGGATAGGATCGGTCGCGACCTGCGCGGCCTGGGCAACCACATCGCCGACCTCTACGACGTCGGTGTAGATAGCACGGCCCTGCGGGTCGGACAGGAGTTCGGGGATGGCTTGTGCGGCGCGGAGCCGCGACGGCCCGCGCTTCTCGCGCACGAAAAAGCTGATCCCGATCGCTCCGGCTGCACGCTCGCCGACCTCCTTCTCGGCGATTCCAAAACCGATGACATTCGCATCGCGAACGGCGGCGCGCAGCCGTTCAAGCAACGCGCCACGCAGCGCGTCGCGATCATCGATCGGCCGATGGCCGGCGATTTCGCGCACTGCCTCGACGAGTCGCCGCGGCGCCCTCGCGGCGGAGGGACGCGCTGCGGTCGTCAATCCTGGCCGCTCACGATCCGGAGCGTGCCGTCGGCGCGCGCGCTCATCACGATAGTGTCTTCCCATCCGGTGCCATAGATGGCGCGGGTGACGGGGTGATCGGTGAAACGCTTGACAGCGGGCGCGACCGGGAATCGCTTTGGGCGACGGGATTCGCTGACGATGTCGGGTTCCTTCTGAAGCGCGTCGATCACCTTGGCGCGCGGATGCCCATATGCCCAGGCTGTTTTCTCGACCCGGGCTGCGGGCGCACCCATCGAGAGGATCGCATAGCGCGGGGTCATCGCCCGAATCAGCGCATCGAAGGTGTCGTTGCCGGCGCCATGATGGCTGACATGGTAGACATCGACGTCGAAAACGGCGAGATTATCCTCATATTCGCGGAGCATCTCCTTGGCGCCGACATCTTCGAGGTCGCCGGTGAAGAGGAAGGAGGACCGGCCGAAATCGACGCGAATGACGACACTGTGGTTGTTGGGGTTTTCCCATGCGCTGTTGGGACGAATCTTTTCGTTATAGGCGCCCCAGAGCGCAGTGATGACGGGATCGACGCCGCCGCAATAGCCGATCGGGTCGATCACGCGATTGGTGACACCAGTGGCGGTGATCGCCGAGCGGAAGTTGACATAGCTATAGCTGGCGGGCGGCGCCTGGCTGACGGCCCATTGGCGAAAGGCCTTCTGGGCTTCAAGGCTGCCCTTCCTGTGGGTCTGGCCATTGTCCACGACATTGCGCACCCGGTAGGGACCCGCGGCATTGCCTTGGGGGATCAGCGCCAGCCCCTTGAGATGGTCGGCGTGCGGGTGGCTCGTGATCAGCAAGTCGATCACATTCTTGCGGTTCGGCCGTTCGGCGAAAAAGCGCGCGAGATAGTCGGCGAACAGCTTGCCGCCATCGACCGTGTCTGGTCCTTTCGCATATTCGCCGCCAGTGTCGATGATAGCGGTATGACAGGGAAATTCGAGAATCGCGCCTGCACCTTGACCGACATTGACGAAATGGACCTTGAGTTCGGCGGCAGGGTCGAGCGGCTGCGCCGCTGGAATTGCCGCCGATTTGCGAAAGCGCGGCAAGCCGTTGGCGCGGCGTATGTTGCGCAGCAGAGGTGCGTTGGGAGCGGCTGGCGTGCGGTCGGCGCGTTCGCGTTTCGCCAGCGCCTCGGCAAGCCCGGCATTCGACATGGCTTCGGCGCCGGGGATAGCGAAGCCGGCGAGCGGTTGGCCCGGTTCGAGAGGCACCGCTTCCTCTTGCGGTGGCTCGGGCAGATAGTCACCGGCGAAGATTTCCTCGCCGACGCGCGACACAGGCACGCCCACAGCGTCCTGCGCCACGACCGCCGCAACAGGTACGATGGCAAGCGCCGCAATCGACAATAGCGCAAATGAACTGCGCATTCCCATCCCCCTGCACGCAGCAGCAGAATAGCCGGGATGCCGGCAAATACCATATCGGTCGCCGCCATTTTGGAGCAAAATGACGCGCGGCCGAGCCGCCAGGATATGCCCGCCGCGAAGCGGAACGACCGAACGCGATCGCCGCGGGCGAGATTGTCGCAACGAAGGCTGCACAGCCCGCGGCTTGATTCAACCTTCAACCGCCGAGGTTTAGCTGCCGGAGCACCTCGGGCGTGATCGTCCCGGTGACGCGAAGCGAGAAATCGCTCTGGAAGCGTTCGAGCGCCGCGCGCGTCTGGGGGCCGACGACGCCGTCAATGTCGCCGCCGTAATAGCCATAGGCCTTGAGGCCGCGCTGAACCTCTTTGACCTTGGCGGTGAAAGGCGCTTCGGCGCCTGCGCTGCCATAGAGGGTCGAGGGCGTGGTCGGTGCCGGCGCCGGGCGCGGCGCGGGGGCCGGCGGTGGCACATAGACCGGCGCCGGGCGATAAGTGCCGCCGCCGGCGCTCGAACGGTGGCTCGAATGGCTCGAATGGCTGCGGTGACTGCTGTGCGAGCGATGCGAGCGATGCTGCGCGAACTGGACGCCCTCGGGGTTGCGGAAGAGTTGCCGCGCCGCATCGCTGATCGCGGGCGCCCAGGCATCCGCAGGTTCGGCGGCGTCCGCGGCCAGGCCGGGGAGCGCAGGATCGGCCGCCGCCGCGGGCGCTGCAAAACCAGCGAGAAAAAGACTCGGAATGAGATAGTGGCGGCCGCTCATAAGGGTGTCACTCGCATATGGGTTTCGGGATGCCAGGCGAAGAAGCCCGAGCAGATGGATCGTTCGGCGCAGCCGTCGCACGCCGGCGCGAAGCGCCGCTTCCAGTCCGAGATCGAATTGGCGGCGTAGGCGCGATAGGCGGACGGGACCGAGCAGCGCGGCATGTTGAAGAGCGCGGACGGAATGCCGGCAAGCGTCGCCATGTCGATCGCTTCGGCGAGCAGCGCGAAATCGGCGCCATGATCGACATAAAGTTCGGCGAAGCGGTTCTTCGCGAAACCGATATTCTCAAGCTGCATGATCGACCATTGGCTGATGAAGCCGAGGTGTTGCGCGGCGAAGCGCGCGAGCGCGGGCAAGTCGGCGATATTGGTCTGGAGGAGCACCGTGCGCAGTTCGATGCGCATGCCGCCCGACAGGCAGTGGATGAGGGATTCGAGGAGCCGGTCATAGGCCCCGGACTTGGCGACGATCGCGTCATGGGTCGGCGCGTCATGGCTGTATAGCGGAATGCCCCACAGGCAGTTCGCGCGGCTCGCGCGGATCTCGGCGACGTCGCCCGCCTCGAAATGCTGGCCGTTAGAGAGGATGTGGAAGAAGAGGTCGGGCCGCTCGGCGCGCGCTTCGGCGAGGAATGCGAAGAGCGCCGCCTTGTGCAGCGTCGGCTCGCCGCCCGACAGGCCGATCACCGCACCCTCGGGTGCGAGCCGCACCGCGCGGCGATATTCCTCGAAGCGGTCGACGTGGCGCTTCTTCGGCGGCTGGCTGCACATCACGCAAAGCTGGTCGCATTGCTCGGTGATGAGAAAACTGTTGTGCGCCGACCGCGCACGAACCAGCCGTTCGGCGGTTCCGCGCGTCGGATCGACGCACACGATATCACCGACAAGCGTATGATCGCCCGCGATCGAGAAAAGCCCTTCGGCGCCCGCGAAGAGCGCCGTGCCGTCGACGACATCGAGGAGGCGCGCTTCGCCCGGGCCGGGCTGGGCGGAGTCGGTGAGACGCGCGACGAACCGCGCGCGCGCATCGCTCGCCGCCGCAACGACGAGCGGGATCATATGCACTCCACCATGGCCGGCAACTGCTCGCCGGCGAGGCCCATCCATTTGGCGAGCGAGTAGCGCGTCGCCGGATCGCTATCGTGGATGAGGCGCATGCAAAGGTCGAACATGTGGAGGTGCTTGCCGCAGAAGAAGGTTTCTTCGCGCGGCACCGCAATCGTACCGTAGCGCGAAAGATCGTCGACGAGATCACGGCCGCAATAGGGCTGATAGGCACAGGCGTCGCAGGCGGGATCGCCGATATTGGTCGAATGGCGATCGAGCAGCGCGCGCTCGGGCGTGTCCCAGCCGGCCGCAACGGTGCCTATCGCGAGGTCGATCACGCCGGCGCGCGACAGCATCCGCGCTTCGTCGGTCGGATAGACGCGACCGTCGAAATCGACGAGGACATAGTCGCGGCCGACGGGATTGGGATTGCGCAGATCGACATGGCGGTCATGGCCGATCTGGAAAATGCGTTTGAGGCAAAGCGAGAGATAGCTTTCTTCGAGCACGACCGACCGGTCGGCGAAGTTGCGCGCGATCAGCCGCGCGACGAAACGGTCGTAATAGGCCCACCAGCCGGCATGGTCGGCGTTAGCCGATCGGTGGCGCTTGCGCGCGAAGCCCTGATAGTTGATCGGCCGCAGGTAGATGCTCGATTGCCCGAGGCCACGATAGGCGTCGATGAGCTCGTCGGGATCGGGCGGCCGTGCTTGGTCGATCGTCGGCAGCGCTGAAAGCTTGTCGGGGCCAAAGCGCGCGATGATCGTCCTCGCATTTTCGAGAAAGCAATCGGTCGCGGCGGCATCGCCGGTGCGCTGCGCGCTGTGGGTGGCGGCGTTGCCGTCAAGCGAAGTCGATACATAGACGTCGGGATTTTCGAGGAGGGCGAACAGGTCGGCATCGAGGCGGCTCAAATTGGTGCAGAGGATGAACTGCTTGTGCGCAAAGCGCCCGCAGGCGTCGATCACCGCGCGCACGAGGTCGAGCCGCAAGGTCG
Source organism: uncultured Sphingopyxis sp. (assembly GCA_937873425.1). Lineage (GTDB taxonomy): Bacteria > Pseudomonadota > Alphaproteobacteria > Sphingomonadales > Sphingomonadaceae > Sphingopyxis. Next base: position 51,845 of record CALMYE010000002.1, read on the forward strand.
GCTCGCCGCCCTGGAATTCAATCTTGATGCTCGGCGCCTCGAGCCCGTCCAGCAGCGCGAGGACATGGCCGAGCGTCGCCGCGCTCCAGTCGAAGCGGGGCTGATCGACCGGCGCGCGCGACACCTGACAATAGCTGCAACTCAGATTGCAGCGCAGCGTCGGCACGAGAATCAGATAGTCGAGCGGCCCCGCTTCTGTATGCCGCGCCGCTGCCTGCGCGCGTTCGCTCAGCGCGAAAAAGGGGTGATGCACGCGGCCCGGCGGCGCAGGGTCAGACCGCGGCGGCAGCGCCGCGCCGCGCTCGAGGACGAATTGCCCGGAGGGCGACACATGGCACACTCCCAACCCCGCGATCGCGCGGGCGCGTGTCGGCAGGCCCGATGAGACATGCGGCGCGATCATGTGAAACCATCTCCCCGGCACGGAGGATCGCACAAGACCCGTGATGGGGCAACATGCGCCGATTGGCGAGGCTGCGTTCCGCGCATCGAAACCCGACGAAACAACCTCCGGTATGGAGAAATCGGCGCGCCCGCCTCGGGCGTACTAGCCTGACGCATCGGGATAAAGGCCGGCGAAGCGGCCGTCGGCGCGCAGCGTCTCGGGACGATGGGGGCGCAGGCTGCCGCCGTGCGACACTTCGGCGAGCGCGAAGCGTTCGAAAACAGAGCGATGGAGCGGCGCGCCAAGGACGCGCCTTCGCGGTTTGGATTTCCAGCTGACGAGGCGCGCGAGACGCGGATAACGGTCCTTGAAAGCCTCGATCTCGCAATGCTGCATCCCCGCCGCCGAGGGATAGAGGTTGAGCTTGTCGCGGTCGAAAGCGAGATGGAAGGGGATGTCGGGGTCGGTCGCCTGCTCGATCATCCACTGCAGTGCGATATCCGACAGGCGCGACTCGCTCTCGGGATAGCTGCCACCAATGTCCGAGTGGTTGCCCGCGAACCAGAGCTGGATCAGCGGCTCGTCCCTGTCCGACTCCTTGGGCCGGATGACGCTTTCGCGCCCCCATATAACGCGCGGGAAATCGGCCCGCGTCTCGTCGATCGCAATGGCGTGTCGCGCATAGCGCACGCGCCCCGAGAGGCTGCGGTCATAATGGTCTGCCTTCCAGCGGATATAGTGCGCGCGCGCTTGCCCCGGTTCGGGAAAATCGCGGATCGTGCGGCGCGCTTTCCAGGCGAAGCGCAGCGGCACGAGCAGTGCAGCAGCGAGCGCGAGCGTCCCCGCGATACCGGACCAGGCGAGGCCGCTCAGAAGCGCAAGCGGGAGAGCGGCGGCCGTCGCGGCCGCAATCGCGAGCAGCGCGACGAGAAGGATGAGCAGGAGCCGGCGAAACCCGCTCGTGCCGAGCGCGGCGACGGTGTCGAACACCCCGATGAAATAGGGATCGGCGTTGGGCGCGGCCTCGCCCCCGCTCGCGTAGCGCAGGCGGAATCGCCGCGCGAGTTCGTTACGTTCGTTCTCGAAGGAAGCGAGCGGATAGCCCGCGCCATGTTCGTAGACCCGGCTCACCGCTTCGACGGCGATGGCGCGCGTCGAGGCCCGGAACCGACGCAGCGGCGATCCGTCGGATTCGCGCGTCGGCACACCGCACAGCGCGACGACATTGGCGACGCATCGCGCGGTATAGGCGCCGCGACTGAAGCCAAAGATCCAGATGCGGTCGCCGGCCTGCCAATGATTGATCAGAAATTCATAGCAGTCGGTGATATTGTAGCTGATGCCGCGCCCGGTCGCAGCGCCGAGAATCCGCCGCAGCGCGCGCACCACCCGGAGGCGGCCGCGCACATCCTCGTCGGTGCCGAGGCCCGGGTCGTAGAAAGTGATCTGCTCGGCGGGGTCGATGCGATTGAGCGGATCGACGCGCGTGGCACGATAGAGTTTGTAGATATTGCTGAGCCGCTGGTCGGGGCGCAGGCCCCCGACCTGCCCCGTACCGTCCGAGAAGATGACGATATTTTTTGGCATGCCGCCCCCCTGCCCTGCTGCCGAAGTCCATCCGGCCTTCCCCCCACACGCCGGCCCCTCTCTTGCTATCAGCATGGAGAAGCGAAGCGAAAGCCTTCAGGCAGGTTTGCTCCATTTCGGATCAGATTAGCGGCGCGCGTGAGCGGGTGCGCCGCGCGCGATTCCTCGCGCCCGCATCCTGACGGGGTCGCGAAGCAACCTCGCACCGCACGTTTCCGGCGCAGGCTTTAAACGACGACGATGCACACCCGACTATGCTTCCCACGAGGGCGAGGTCAAAACCTCGGTCCGCGGCAACCGGATGCGTCATAGAGAGTGGGGGTTGTGCCGGAGACGCTGACGCCGCGCTGTGCAATCTGTTCGATGAAAATCACCTGTGCTTCGCGCGCCGCGTCTAGCGATGAACCGGGCGGCGCCGGCCACTACAGGTCAGGAGGCAAGCCGCGACACTAGCCGCCAGACGAGTTCACCGAGCACGATGGCGGCGACGAGCAGCCCCGCCGCGATCGCAAGTTTCTCGCGCAGGCACGCGCTCAATCGCACCGATGTGCGCCCCAATAGCGGTCCCAGCGCGCCGCGTACCCGCTGCGCACCATCGCGCACGAGAGGTCGCCCGCACGCGGCGAGGTGCAGAAGGCGGCGGTGCGATTGCCTCCGGCTGCGCCGCGCGACACGCAGCGCAGCACCGGGCCTTCGACACGCAGATGTCCGGTCGGCGCGGTCCCGGTCACCCGCCCCAGAAGCGACGCGAGATGATCGCGCGCCGCATAAGCATCGGCGACGGGACAGGGATGCCCCGGGCTGCAACTGCCATCGAGCTCGCGCGCAGAAATGCCGGCGAGGCGGATGCGCGGCCCTTCCTTGCACCAGATTGGGCCGTCGCCGTCCCAGAGCGCCTCGGGCGTGCAATCGAAGGCGCTGCCTTGCGGCACGGCCGCGACCAGCAGATAGGCTAGAACGGTCCCCATCGCATTTATCCCTCGCGCGTGTGCCGCGCGGCACCAAAACCAGCGTGATAACTGCCCACTGCGCCTTCGTCCATTCTGCCGCCGTCCCGCATCGCGCGCCAACTGATCCGGATTGGAGCGAGAAAGCCTCGCGAATCAAGACTGTTGCGCCATGCTGTACCGGCATCTGTCCACAATGGAGCAGCTTCGCGACGACATGGCCGCGCGATCGTGACACGGTATTGTTGCAGGTTTGTCGCCCCAGCAAGACCCGCTGCGCATTCCCTCCCTCCAGCGCAGCGGGTCTGAAGCTGTGTGAAAGTAAAAATGAAATAATATTCATGTAGATATGGCAATTATTCCAATATACAATTTATCAATATTTGTTCCTTAAAAGGACAACTCCAGATTCCGTTAATCAAACGGAAGAAATTAGGAGTATGCCAGATGAGGAACAGGATTAAAACCGCCCTTGCCGGTGGAGCGGCCGCCCTAGCCCTTTCCGCGCCGGCGCATGCCAACATCACGGGCAGCGTCGATGCGACGATCACGCTGACCGCCGGCTGCATCATCAACGGTCAGAATCTCGACGATGGCAATGCAACCGCCGACTTCGGAACGCTCGATTTCGGCACCCATAATACGCTTTTCGGTCAAGCCGACAGCGAGGTGCTGAGCGGAGGCGGTGCGATCGAAATCCAGTGCAGCCCGGGCGTCGCGCCCCTTCTATCCTTCAACGCCGGCGAGAATGATGGCGAAGGCGCGGGCGAAGGCGCGCGCGCGATGGCGCATGGCAGCGTTGCCGGCCAATATGTCACCTATAATCTGTATCGCGACGCCGCCCGTACCGACGTGATCGCGATCGGCGACGGCGTTGCGCTCACCGACACCGGCGCGCAGCAAACCATCCAAGTCTATGGCCGCGCTTTCGGCGAGAATGGCCTCATCACGGGCGTTTACGGCGACACAATCACCGTCGTCCTTGAGCTTTAGGCACGATTCGGCGCGGCAGACGAGACGGCGATGACACCCGCCCGCCCTTTCTCTCCACAGCGCCTGGCGCTGGCCGCCCTCGCCATGCTGGTCCCTGGCGGGGGCGGCGATCGAGCCCATGCGGAGACGAGCGCGAGCTTCGACGTCACCGCGAGTATCGTACCGGGTTGCCTGGTCGACGGACTCGGGAGCAGCGGTGATGCGGGCCTCATTGGCATTCTCGATTTCGGCGAGGATTCGAGCCTGTCGACCGCGACGCATGGCGCCGCGCTCGCCAGCACGCAGACGATCCGCCTGCGCTGCACGCCCGGGGTCGAAGTCACGATGGGGATCGACGGCGGGGCGCATGCCGATGCAGGATCACGGCACCTCCAGCGCGGCACCGACACCGCTGCGCGCATCGTCTATACTCTCTGCAGCGATGCCGCTTGCGCCCAGCCAATCGCGATCGGCGCCGACACGGCGATCACAGTCACGGGCGCGAACAGCGACGATGTGCGCCTCCCCCTCTTCGCCTCCCTCACCCTGCCGGGCGCCCTACCGCCGGGTACCTACAGCGACACGCTGACGGTGACCCTGTCATGGTAAGGCGCGATGCCCCCCACCGTATGCGCCTGCTCGCGGCGGCAGCGGCGCTCGGCCTTTTCTTCGCGGCATCGGGAACCGCCGTCGCCCAGCAGGGCTCCGTGCTGCTCTGGCCAGTCAACCCGGTCATCGAAGCCGACGCCCGTGCCGCCGCGCTGTGGCTCGAAAATCCCGGCAAAACCCCGATAACGCTCCAAATTCGTATCTTCGCCTGGGCGCAGGCAGACGGCAAAAGCACCTATGCACCCCAGCAGGCGGTGATCGGAAGCCCCCCGCTCGTCACGATCGACCCTGGCGCGAAACAGCTCGTCCGCCTCACGCGCCTCGTCCCGCCACCGCCCGCTGGTGAAACAGCCTACCGGATTATCGTCGACGAGATACCGACCGGCACGGCGCCGGCCTCGCCCGGCGCCGGCGTCAATTTCCGCATGCGCTATTCGATCCCCCTCTTCATCCTTGGTCCCGACATCGGCTCCGCCGCCAGAAGCCCGAAGGCGCTGCGCCCGATGCCGCAGCTCCGCTGGCGCGTCGACCACGACGAAACAGGCGCCTTCCTCGAAATCCGCAACAACGGCCCTGTTCATGCACGGCTCGTCGATGCCGCCTTCGTCGACGCCGATGGAAAGCGCGCCGACATAGCGCCGGGACTACTCGGATATGTGCTCGCGGCGAGCGCCGCGCGCTGGCCGCTCCCCGCCAGCCTAACACCCGTAGGCGATCTCGTCGTCGGCGTTAACGGCAGCCAAGCCGATGCGATCACGCCAGCCGGCAGATGAGCCTCAACCCCGTGCGCGCCGCGCGATGCACGCGGTGCGGCTCATGCTTGTCGCGTCGCCCCTTCTCCATCCCTTGCCCGGAATCGCATCGACGAGCGGTCACGCCGGCTATGGCGAGCTTCCGCCGCCGCCGCGCGGCGCGTTCGCCCAAAGCGAACAGGCGCTGATGCTCGAACTCTTCGTCAACGGCCGTGCAACCGGCCATGTCGCGCCCGTGCTGCGGCAGGGCCATCGCTTCCGCGTCGCGCTCGCCGATCTCCGCCGCGCCGGGCTACGCATCGAACGGGCGGACGAAGTGCTTTTCCTCGACGAGCTTGCAGACGTCGAAGCCGACTATGACGCATCGCGCCAGCTGCTTCGTCTTACCGTCGCGCCCGCCTATCTCCCGCGCCAGCGGTTCGGCGCGAAGACCGCCGCCTTCGAGCCCGCCGACTATGACATGGGGGCGCTGCTCAACTACGACGTCTATGTAAGCGGCGGGAGCGGAACCAAGGCCCAGGCCTCGCTCTATCATGAGGCGCGTCTGTTCGGCCCCGTTGGCACCGTCTCGACGACGGGGACGCTACGCAGCGGACATCGCAAGGCCTATGTGCGCTTCGACACCGTCTGGCGCCGATCCGATGAAGCGACGATGACGACGATCGAGGTTGGCGATTTTATCACGCGCGGCCTCCCCTGGGCGCCCGCGGTTCGGCTCGGGGGCATCCAGGTCAGCCGCGACTTTTCAGTGCGTCCCGACATCGTCACCTATCCGCTGCCCGAATTCTCCGGAACAGCGGCGCTTCCTTCAAGCGTCGATCTTCTCGTCGGCGGCCGGCGCATCGCCGGCGGCCCGGTCAATCCCGGCCCGTTCGTGATTCCGAGCGCGCCGCCCGTCACCGGAGCGGGCGAGGCCAATCTCGTCGTCACCGACATGCACGGGCGCAGCATCGCAGCCACCCTGCCCTTTTACGTGTCGAGCGACCTGCTGCGCCCCGGCCTCACCGATTTCGCGCTCGCCTTTGGCGCTTTTCGCGAACATTACGGCCTCCGTAACTTCGCCTATGGCGGTGTCGCCGCGAGCGCGTCGCTACGTCACGGCGCAACCCCCGGCATCACGCTCGAGGTGCGCGCCGAAATCGCCGATGACATGCAACTCGCAGGAGGCGGCGCGATCGTCAAGCTCGGCAACGGCGGCGTCGTGAGCGGCGCATACAGTCGTAGCTTTGGCCCCGCCGGGGCGGGCGGCGAACTTACGCTCGGCTATGAATATCGTTCGCGGCTTCTCGCGCTCGCGCTGCGCCACAGCCGCCGCGATTCCGCCTATGCCGATCTCGGATCGGTCGAATGCCCTCGCTGCCTCGGTGCGCGGAGCATCAACTCGGCGACGCTCAGCCTTGCGCTCGGCCATGCAGGAACACTGGGCTTCGGCTATTTCGGCATCGACAGCGACGGCGGCGCCGATAGCCGGCTCGCCAATGCCTCCTGGACGCTTCCCTTGGGACGGGGTAGCCGCTTTCATGCCTCGGCGACGCGCGCATTCGACGAAAAAAGCTGGTCGGGCGCTCTAGGATTCAGCATCCCGCTGGGCGGGCGTGGTGGCCATCTCGGCGTTGGCTATGCCGATAACGGCAGCGGCGCGAGCTGGCGCGCCGACTATGCGCGCGCGACTCCGTCGGGTGGCGGGCTAGGCTGGAACGCGAGCGCGGTGCGAGCTGGCGGCGACAATTATCTGCGCGGCGACATAAGCCTCAGGACCGATCCGCTGCTGCTGCGCGCCGGTGCTTACGGATCGGATGGGGTGACGGGCTGGGCCGGGGCGAGCGGGTCACTCGTCATCATGGACGGAAGCCTGTTTGCCGCCAACCGCATCGCCGATTCCTTTGTCGTCATCAATACCGGCGAAGGCGGCATTCCGGTTCGCTATGAAAATCGGCTCGTCGGGCGCACCAACGAAAAGGGACAGCTGCTCATTCCCTGGGCAAGCGCTTTCTATCCCGCCCAATATGAAATCGACCCGCTGTCGCTTCCCGCCAATGTCCGGGTTCCCGTCGTCAGCCAGCGTATCGCGGTCGCCCGCGGCAGCGGCCATGTCGTCCACTTTCCCGTCGAGCGGCTGCGGGCGGCGCAGGCCGTGCTCAGGAACGAAACGGGAAGCCCGCTTCCCGTCGGCGCCCGCGTCCAAGCGACCGGTGGGGCATCGACCCATGTTGGCTGGGACGGCGTCCTCTTTCTCGAGGATGTCGCGGCGGACAATCATCTCGTCGTCGAGCTACCCGGCGGCGCGCGCTGCGAGGTCCGCTTCGGCGTACCCGCAGGAAATGCGGACGACATCATCGATCTTGGAGAGCTGCCATGCATCCCTCTCGCCGATTGACCGTCCGCCTCGCGGCCTTCGCGGCCTTCGCCTGTTTTCCTGGCGCGGCGCAGGCTTGCACGGTCGCGACGACGAGCACCAGCCTCGGCAGCACCTCTTCCTACGCCGCCGCCCAGACCGTGCAGCAGGGAAGCGGTTCGGCTGGCCTCAGCTGTGACATTCTTCTCGCCGCGCTGACCACCCACTATGTCGGCCTCAGCGTCGATGCCTCGACCTTCGAACTGAGCGGTCCTGCCGGCAGCAGCATCGCTTTTGAAGCGTCACTAACCCCGGGCGGCGCAGCGCTCGGTATCGGCAATTTCCAGAACCTGTCCTCGCTGAGCCTCGTGAGCCTCTTTTCGGGTACCGACAATATGGTCCCTATCTATTTTCGAACCACGCCGACTGCTGCGCTACGCGCCGGTACCTACACCGGCCATCTCGACCTCAGATGGTTTTACTCGGTCTGCTCGATCGGCGTTGTTCTTTGCGTCAACTATTCGGCCAGCCCGGGATTCGTGCGCCCCCTCCCCCCTCTGGTTCCACTGAACTGGGGTAGCGGAACGCCGGTGCGCGTAAATGTCGAACTGACGATCGAAAATGACTGCATCATCGATGCGCCAGCGCTCGATTTCGGAAGCGCGCCGCTGGCTGGAGGTTTTTCGCCCGTAACCCAGACCATCCAGATCCGCTGCAGCGCGGGCGCGGCCTATACGGTCGGCCTCGACAATGGCGATCATGCCAGCGGAAATGTGCGGCGCATGGCAAACGGCGGCGACCATCTTGCCTATGAGATATACAAGGGCGCCAGTTCCCTCGATCGCTGGGGCTTGCTCGGCGCCGAACGCCGGTCGAGCACAGCCGCCGACAGCAATGCCGGCGTCTACGACTCCTTCACCGCGCAGGGTTTCACCTACCGCGCCGTCGTCGGCCCCGCGCAGCCGACCCCGTCGGTGGGCAACTACAGCGACACCGTCCGCATCGACGTCGAATTTTGAAGGGATGGATCGCAGGAAATCGCTGCCAATTTGGCAGCGATTTCCTGCCCGGACAGGCAGCGGCGCGGGCGTACAGGACGCCGGAACGGCGCAATTGCGCCGTTCCACGGCATGGCGCGGCCACACCGTTTCGCTTTTGCGCCAGCTCGGTCCGAAATGGAGTAAAATGACCTGCTGATCGGGATAAGGTTTCGGAGTAGAACAGCCGTCAATCGGGGAGTGAAAGGGGGTTTCATGGCTGGCAAGCCAGGCGCCAACCGCGGGCAGGAGCACCGCGATGCCGCGCGCGTCGAGGAACTCGAACGCCATGTCGCCCAGCTCGCCGCGAAACTCGATGATCTCTTCGTGACGGCACCGCAGGCGCACCGCCTTCCGGGCGCGGGCCTTGCCGGTCCGACCGCTTCATTGCCCGCCGGCTTTCCTGGCGGCCGGGCGGCGCAGGCACGCGAGCATATCCGCCAGCGGCGCCTGCGCGAGCAATTTTTTCCCGCCGACATGTTCGCCGACCCGGTGTGGGACATGATGCTCGATCTTTATGCCGCGCACTATGAAGGCGAAGAGATCCCGGTTTCGAGCCTTTGCATCGCCGCCGCAGTGCCGGCGACCACGGCCCTGCGCTGGATCAAGGAAATGACCGCCAAGGGCTGGCTGATCCGTTCGCGCGATCCTAACGATGGACGGCGCGTCTTCCTGCGCCTGAGCGATGGCGCGCGCGCGGGACTCGACAGCTATTTCGACAGCATCGGCGACTGACTCTGCTGCGGCCGGGCTCTGACCCGGTTCGCGCCGGTCCGCTTCAATCGGCAAAATAGTGGCGCTGGAGTTGCGCGATTTCGGCATCGGGCGTCGTCTCCCCAAGGCGCGCGTTCAATATCTCGATCGCCGAATTGAGTTCGATCGCCGCTGCGCTTTCGCCGAGTCTGTCGAGTTCGACCAGCGCGGCCTTGAGCGCGTCGCGGATCGCGCGAACCTGAGGTTCACCAGCGGGACTTTCCGTCATGACCCTTCGAGACCTTCCTCGCCTCTTGTTCCCTCCGGCGAGCGGCCGGGCGGCGCGTGGGCGCTGGTGGCAGCCGATAGCAAAGGCAGGCCCCCGCGCAAACCGCTAACTGCTCCGATACCGGCAGCAGGCGCGCTTCGTCCCGCCCGCGCGAGATGTCAGCTCTCGCCGGCGAGGAAAACCTCGACGCGCTCGGCCTTTCGGGCCGCGCGGATTACCCCGGCGTCGCGCAGCAAAGCCGCCACGCGCACGACCGTCGTGCGCGGAAGGCCGGTGGCGCGGGCGACATCGGCGATGTCGCGCGATCCGGCGCGAAGCGCGGTGACGACAGCGCCTGCCTTGGCGGCGACACCGGCCGGAAGCGGCGGGAGCGGAAAATTCTTCTCCGACATGCTGGTCCCAATCTATCGGACCGCGCCTTGAGCATCGCCTTCCTCTCCGCCCACCACATCGTCTGCGCGTCGCGCTTTCCGGTCGGCGTTCGACCAGAGAGCGGCGCCGAGGATCACCAGGATCGTCGGATAGGCCCAGAACCCCTGTCCCGCCGAATAGACGCGCGGGACGATTTCGGGCGCGAGATATTTGGCGATGTGGGTGACGCAGGTGATGAGCTGGAAGGCCGGCAGACACAGGGTCCAGTAGCGACGGCTCAGCAGCGCATGCGCCAGGAAGATGAAGAAAACGGCTAGGTCGACCGACATCACCAGCAGGCTGAAGATGTCGTAGCGCGAGCCCGATATCAGCAGGCTTGCGACGGTCGCCAAGGTAGCCGCGACTGCGGTCAGGATGGCAAAGGAAGATTCCCGCTCGCCGATGCGCAGCACGACGATAGCCACCGCGGCGAGCAGGAGAATGTACAATAGGCCCCAGATCATGGATGCACGGCTTTCGCGTCGCTCCATGATCCGGAACGTGTCACGATCAGGCGGCTTTCGCCTCGGGATCGCGGCTGCCCGCAACGGCATCGCTCTCGGCGAGATGGCCGCTCGGAGGAAGCAGCTTGCCCGCGTCGCCGAAACCGACGACGATATGCCGCAGCCCGACCTTGTCCTTCATGCTCGCAAGCTCGTTATGAAGCGCGACAAGACCGGCCCGCCCGTTGAACATGCCGCCGATGGCCGCCTGCAAGTGACCAAAGGCCGTATCGCCCGCGACCGAGGACAGCTTTGCGGCGGCTTGGGCTTCAGGCAATGAGGTCACGAGCACGCCGAGCTTGGCGATCGCCATATCGATCGCGGCTTCGGCCTCATGCACTTCCTGCGCGACTTTCTGGGCTATTGCGAGACGTTCCTTGAGCATGGTTTTACTCCCCGGCCCGCCCACCTGGACGAACCTGTTCATGGAGGCGAAGCGATCCGTGACATGCCGACGAAGCCATTGAGCAGCGCACTGAAGGCGATGGACGATCCGATCGCCATCGCGATGATGACGAGAATACGCCAGCCAATGGATTGCCGGTTTTCGCCCCCAAAGAATTTGGCGATCGGATGCGATGCTTCGAGCCAGGACCGGCCACTTCCGGAAACGCGCCGCGCATCCGGATCGAGGAGCTTTGCCTGTTCGAGATCGTCGGGACCGTCGCCTTCCCCCGCCGATGGCCTCTCATCGCCATCGCCGCCGCCGCTGTGAAGGCCCAAGATTTCATATGCCAATTTGGTATCGCTGCCGCCAGCCTCGGAAGGCGCCTCGCGATCCCGGCAATCGGAGAGAATCTTTGCCGCAACGAAACGCGACTTGGTGCCGAGCTTCGCGCACGCTGATTTGAGCCGCGCATCGACCGTGTGCGGAGAAACATCCAGATTCCGCGCGATCTCCTTAGACGCGAGGCCCGCCGTCACCGCATCGAGGCACACGATTTCGCCTGCCGTCAACTGAGCAAGGCCCGCCGAATCGGGTTGCCCGGTCTGTTTCTTCTTGTTCATTCTGCTTTTTTGCGCCCCGGCTTCTCGACCCTGGGCGGCTTCATATCATGGCGTCATGATGTTACAATAATCCCGTAGAAGACGTAAGGTAAATTGCACCATATCGATGGCGATCACCTAGATTCGCTTCCGTTGGTCATGCATAAGAAATGACGGGTAGCGGCTGTTCATCGATATCCTTTGCCGCGAGCAACCCTTGAGGGACGAGGATTTGCCCAAATTGTATCGATGCCGGACCGCCCTGAGCGAAGTGGCCTCGCTCTTTGATGCGCTCCCGCCCAGCCGAGCCGAATGGTCCGCCGAGCTCTGGCCGGGACGCACGGGACTCGTCGTTCGGCGCGATGATGGCATACGCCGGATCGAAGCCATGCGTTGGGGCGCCGCGCTTCCTGTGGGCTCCGGACATCCGGACGCGCCCCGTACCGCAGTCTGGTTCCGCGAACTATGGCCCAAGCATGGCTGGCTGGTCGCACCCGAAGCTCGCTGCCTCATCATCGTCGAGAGCTTCGCGCTCCCCGACGGACCGACAGGCGCGCGGACACGCACATGGTATGGCCTGGAGGACCAGCCACTATTCGCTTGGGCAAGCGTCTGGATAGGTGACCGAGGGGCGTCCGCCTATTGCGGTTTCCTCGTCGCTGGCGCCGCGCCCCTTTCGATCGAGCGCAATATGCCGGCGATCGTTCTGCAGGCAGAGTATGACGCCTGGCTCGGCGGCGATCTTGCGGTCGCACATCGCATCGCACGGCAAAGCCGCCCGTACGAGACGATGTATTGCGAGCCGACCGAAGCGCCGTGGGGTGCCGACCGGACGGTCTGAGGGCCGCAGAAGCCTGTTCGTGGCGTGCCATTCCTTCCGCTTCGAGCAGGCGTGATCAACAAGATGGAATCCGCTTCTCGGCACGACTCCGGCCTAGTTCATTCTCGGCGAATGATGGATCGGCGAAGTCCCTGGGGCGGTCGATACCAGTATGGCTGCCGCTGCTCGGGCGGCGGCAAGCGGCGGTCGATCGCAATCGTGGAGGGGGACGCCGACGGTACCGACGCAAGAGCGGGGGAGGCAAGCATCACATCAGCGGCGGCGTGGGATGCCGTCTCGATCATATCACCCCAATCCTGAAGCATCCGCCGTCGCGGTGTGAGATAGAGCGCGCTGTTGTATGCGCCGCGCACCTCGTCCTCATCCTCGTGGGCGAGCGCCATTTCGATCCAGTCCGGCTTGTAGCGTTCAGCCTCGTTTGCCCAAGTCGAGCCAAGCCCGCGAAAGCCATGCACGGTCTGCTTGCCGAGATAGCCCATGCGGTAGCAGGCGTAGATCATGGTGTTTTCGGAAATGGGCTTGCCGTGCTTGGCACCGGGAAAGAGGAACTCATCGTTTGTCGCCTGCAAGCGCCGCTGAACGATCGCCGCGGCTTGGCGAGACAATGGGATAAGATGCTCGCGGTCCATCTTCATGCGTTCCGGAGACAGACGCCATAGCGGATTCGGCCCGTAAATATCTTCAAACTCATCCCTCACCGCGAAGCGGGTTTCGCTCGTCCGATCCCAGGTGAGCAAGGTGAATAGGAGTGCGTCGCGGGTAATCTCGCGCCGCCGCGGAGTATCCTCGCCGTCATAGTTCAAGATGGATTGAATTAGCTTCGGGAACTCCTTGAGCGGAACGTGCGCCATATGCCTGACAGGCGGCTTGGGCTTGAGCGCGTCGTTCAAACCAAGGGTGGGGTCAACCGTCGCCCATCCGCTCGCCATAGCGAAGCGATATACCTGACTAACATTCTGTTTGAGGCGCCGCGCTATGTCGAGCGCGCCGCGAGCTTCGACCAAGCGGATCATTTCCAGAATCTCGGGAGCGTCGATTTCGACAATGGGGCGCTTCCCGATGATGGGAAACACGTCGCGCTCCATTCGGCTCAAGACGCGCGCGGCATGGGCCAGGTCAAGCCCGTCCACCCGATTCGCATGCCACGCACGGGCGATCTCTTCGAACTGCTTGAGGGCCGCCCGCTGCCGCTTCTTCTGCTTCTTGACCTCGGCGGGGTCTTTGCCCTGATCGAGCAGCAGCTTGGCCTCGTTCCGCTTTTCGCGCGCAATCGCGAGGGTGACGACGGGATATTTGCCGAAGCTAAGCAGCTTCTCCTTGCCGTCGAAGCGGTATTTCAAGCGCCAAAGTTTCGAGCCGTTCGGCTGCACAAGCAGGTGCAAACCGCCCCCATCGGACAGCTTATAGGGCCGCTGCCGTTTCGTCGCATATCGCACTTCGAGTTCTTTAAGCGGCATCGTGGGGGTATCGCCTGTTTTTGGGACAGGCCGAAAATACCCCCTTTCCACCCCCAAAACAAATCGACGCCGGTGGTCGCAGCAGGTCGCAACGGGACGCTCATGTCCACAATGGGAACGCAAAAATATTTGATTTTGTTGGCAAAATATCCGCCGGTGTCCAGAATGGGTCGCCGGTGGAAATCGCGGATTGGTAGCGGAGGAGGGACTCGAACCCCCGACACGCGGATTATGATTCCGCTGCTCTAACCTGCTGAGCTACTCCGCCCCGAAAGGCCGCCGTTTCCGGCGAGCCGCCGCCTATAGGCAGGGCCGCGGTGCCGGTCAATATCATCTGCGCCGCCCGCGGAAATTGCGGGCGAACAGCGCCTCCCACGGACCGCCGCGATAGCGACGCGCCGCGAGTCCCGCGATCGTCAGCGGGCGCGGGCGGAAATCCTGCGTCAGCTCTGCCAGCAACGCCTTCGCCTCCGCCGGTGCGACCTTGTTCTGCACCGTGATGTGCAGGCGCGGGATACCGCGGTCCTGCGCGGTCAGCGCGCCGGTGAAATGGTCGGCGATACGGGCGCGGATCGCCAGCAGCTCGGGGCTGTCGATGCGGAAGGCGGTGCCGCGGCCGAGCGAAAAGGGGGCGCCCAGCGTCGCGGCGGGCGGCGGCGTGTCGGCGGCGATGCGGCGAACCAGCCGGTCGAGCTCGTCAAGCGCCGAGGGCGGCAGCTGGTGAAAGAGGGTGATGTGCGCCGCGACATGGTTGCGCGCGGGCGGATAATGGGCGGCGCGCAGCGCGTCGAAGATGCGCTGGTCGGCCGCGCCCATCATGGCCGTAACGATGATGGGCGCGGCGCCAGAGACCCGGTCGGGAGGGGGGATAACCGGATCGCCTGTCACGAGCAGGGAAGGGCGCGGCAAGCGGGAGGGGGATGGCCGACGTCCATGGGACACTCTGTCTCGCTCGCGGCGCATGTGGCGAAAGCCCCGGAAAAGCGCCAATCGATAAATTGCATCACAATAATCGTATAAAGCGATGACATAATATTATCCGGACGTTAGCGCCCGTTCCAGAAGGCGTGGAGCGCCGCCGCGACCTCCCGCGGCCGCTCGGCGATCGCCCAATGCCCCGCGCCTTCGATCACCGTCAGCGGCGTTCCGCTGTTCGCGGCATAGCGCTGCGCGACCGCCAGCTCGACGTAGGGATCGTCCGCACCCCAGATCAGCACGCCGCTGGCGGGCAGCTTAGCAAGATCGAGCGCCCAGTCGTGCGCGAAGCTCAGCCCCTTCGCCGAGCGGTAGAGTTTCAGGATCGCGCGGCGCTTGTCCTTGTTCGCCCATTGCGCGGCTTCCTCGGCGGCGATGGCGGCGGGCAGGCCCTGCGCCGCCAGCCCTTCGGCGAGCTTCGCCGGCTTGCTCAGCGCCATGAAGATCTCGCCGAGGACCGGCGTGTTCCAGATGCGCGCCAGCCGATGGCCGCGATAGTCGGGGTCGATCACCGCGTTGGAGATCGCCCAGTTGCGGAACAGGTCGGGGCGCAGCATCGCGGCGCGCTGCGCGATCAGCGCGCCCCAGTCGTGGCCGACGATGTCGATCGGGCCGTGTCGCGCGTGGAGCGCCTCGGCCTCGCCCACCGCCCAGTCGGCATAGGCCTCCTTGGTGGCGGGAAAGCCGGCGGGGAGCGGGCCGGTGAAGCCGGGCAGCGCGGGGACAGCGACCGGCGTGTCGCCGAGATCGAGCGCGGCGAGCAACGGCTGCCACACCAGCGGGCTGTCGGGGACGCCGTGGAGGAAGAGCTTGGCGGTGGTCATGGCGGAGTTATCGCCTCGAACAAGGTCCACCTATCCTTCGGCCCCATCTTTTTGAATTCTTGGAAATCTGCCTTTGTATCCACAATATAATCGATCGAAGTTATTCGGTGAAAATCTATCTCGGAGCCATCGACGCGATACGGTCTCAAACTTCCTGAAAATGCGAAGACTTGGACATTCTCATCTTCGCCAAACAATTGATGGGTAATATGGTTCGGCCCAAGGACATCATCCAGAATCCCCATCTCGCGCAAAAGCCCGCCATCTCCATCGATCATCATCATGTTCATATATGTCAAAGACATATCATATTTAGTGTAACATCTTGCAGAGACGGGCATGGGGAAATACGCACCCGCGCTATTTCTTCCTATGACCAGAAACCCCGATACCCTGTCGCCAAGCCCGCCCCAGCACAGCAGTCTATCAGCATATTCCTCTTCCGAGACCAGACGCGGCAACCCTTGTTCCGCGGAGCAGGATGATCCGCTCGCGAGAATCAGAGCCAAGCATACCAGCGGCCTCAAAATGGAGAGTTTCATCGGAATGGGCGCGGTCCCATCGGAGATCAAAGCATGGGATACGCTTCTCCAACGAGCGGCCACTACATCTCCCCCCGCTCACGCCGCAGCGCATACCATTTCTGGACGTTGGCGTTGTGCTCGGCCAGCGTGCGCGCGAAGATGTGGCTGCCGTCGCCGCGGGCGACGAAGAAGAGATAGTCGGTCGGCTCGGGGTCGAGCACCGCGGCGATCGACGCTTTGCCGGGGTTGGCGATCGGCCCTTTGGGCAGGCCCGCCATGCTGTAGGTGTTATAGTCGTTCACCGCCTGAATCTCCGACCGCAGGATGCGGCGGCCGAGCGGCTTGCCCTTCGTGATCGGATAGATGATCGTCGGGTCGGCCTGAAGCTTCATGCCGACGCCGAGCCGGTTGGTGTAGACGCCCGCGACGGTGCGACGCTCGGCGGGAACGCTGGTTTCCTTTTCGACGATCGAGGCGAGCGTCATCGTCTCGTTGCGGTCCCTGACCGCGGCGCGCGGGGTGCGCTTCGACCACAATTCGTCGAACGTCCGGTCCATCGCCGCCTGCATCCGCTTCACGACCGCGGCGCGGCTTTCGCCGGTGGTATAGGCATAGGTGTCGGGCAATATGCTGCCCTCCGCCGGCACGGGAATCTCGCCGGTCAGCCGCTCCTGCGCCATCAGCCGGTCCCACACCATGATCGACGGCATGCCTTCGGGGATCATCACGAAGCGCTGGACGGTCTTGCCCGATTGCAGCAGCTTCAGGATATCGCCCGCGCCCATTCCCTTCTCGATCTTGTATTCGCCGGGCTTGATCGGCGCGTCGCCGCCGAAGAAGCGGGCGTGGTTGCGGAAATCGGAGGCGGAGACGGCGCCCGCTTCCTCGAGGATCGTGCCGGCGCGCGCGATGCTCGCGCCCTGCGGGATGACGA
>CALMYE010000003.1 GCA_937873425.1 uncultured Sphingopyxis sp.
CGACCGCCTGGTCGATCGCGATCAGGCCGTCCGACGAGCCCTGCCCGCGGATGAAAACCGTCGCCGACCCCGGCTGCGCCACCGCGCTCGAGAAATTGAGGTTCGGTGTCGTCGTCTGCAATTGCGAGATACTGACCACCGACTGCTTGTCGAGCGTGTCGCCGGTATAGGCGCTGACCGCGACAGGAACCGTCTGCAGGCTTTCCTCGGTCTTGCGGGCGATGACGACGATTTCCTGGATGCCGCCCGTCGAACCCGAATCCGCCGCGTCGGACGGAGGTGCTTCCTGGGCGGTTGCCGGCAGGGCATGCCCGCCCGCCAGAACCGTCGCCGCGACCAGCGACGCACGCATGAATTTCCTCATCTGCGATCCTCTCCCTGATATTGGTTCCGACGTGTTGCGGAACTCTTCCGATTAGCGAGGGAGGCTAGTCATAAACATCTCAATCGTCAATATGATTAATGTGATTAATGTGATTAATGATCTAAGGCGGACGGTATCGACTGAGCGACCGGCGTTCCTGGCTGCGGCGTTCATGCGGCCATCTGTTCTTCGCGACGTTCTGGAAATCGCCTCGGCAATGCGCGTCACCAACGGCAATCCGCCCTATGCCTATGCAGCCTCCAAGGCGGCGCCGATCCGCCGGAGCATATACCGTTCAGGGCCGGGTTGCGGACTGTCGGCTCTTGGGAGTGAAATATCGAAAAGCAGCTCTGGGATAGCCATGCCGGACCCAACCGTCCCGCCGGGCGGGAGGTCAGCCGCAACGACCTGGCTTGTCGCCCGCAATCGAACAGGTGAGCGCCATCGCGGCTGTTGCCGCGGTCCCGCCGAGATCCGTGAAGACCAGGGCGGAACCGATGACAACTGGAGCGATGGTCAGCCTTTCGTAGGAGCCGTTTCGGCCTCGGCGTATTTGATCGAACAGCCGTAAGGCTGGGCAAACGCGGTCGTTACCGGGCGCCCCGCGGCATGATCATCGAGCGCCGCGCGAACGAAATTCCTGGCGCCTTCGAGATCTTCGACCTTGTTCGTCGGCTTGTCGTCGATGCCGCCGGCATAGATGATGCGGCCTTCGCCATCGATCACGCGCATGTCGGGGGTCGTCTTTGCGTCATAGGCACGGCCGGTGGCGCCGGTCGGATCGAGCAAGAGGTGCGTAAAGCCCGCGTTGAAGCGCTGCTTCCAGTTCCTTGCCGTCTCGCCCTCGACAAACCCCTGCTCGCCGGGGGCCGAAGAAATGATCGTCAGCCATATGACGCCGTCGGCCGCCGCCTCTTTCTGAAGCGCCTGCATCGCCCCGCTGTAATGCTTTTTCACATAGGGGCAGTCTTCATTGGTCCATTCGAGAACGACCGTCTTGCCGCGAAAGTCGGCAAGCGACACCTGCTGCCCGTCGGCGCTCGCAAGCTGGAAGGCGGGCGCGACCTGTCCCCCCGCCGTTTCCGCGGCCGTCGTTCCGGCTGACGGATCGGCCGCTGTCTTGTCCGTCTGCTGGCCGCATCCGGTGAGCAACAGGGTGGAGGCGGCGGCGAAGGCAAGAATTGAATATTTCACGATAAATCTCCTCTGGCTTAAGATGCTCCGCGCCCCGCCGCTCGCTTCACGGCATCGGCGACTATGCCCGGCGTCAGCAACTGCGGCAATATCTCCGGCTCATCCTTGCCGGGCGCGTATATGAGATAAAGTGGAACGCCGGAGCGGCCGAAGCGCTCCAATTCCCTCGCGATCCTGTCGTCGCGCTGCGTCCAGTCGGCGACCATGTAGATCGCGCCCGTGTTTTCGAACAACGCGCGCGTTCCGTCGGTGGCGAGCGCGGCACGCTCATTCACCTTGCAGGTCACGCACCAGTCCGCAGTGAAGTTCACGAAGACGATCTTGTCCTGTGCCCGCGCCGAGACGAGCGCTTCTGCCGACCAGCGCGTCTCACCTGCGGATTGCGTGCCGCCCTGCGCGGCTGCATCGGGCGGCAATTGTGTGGCGGACACCGTGGCGGCGACGGCGGCAAGCAGCGACAGGCCGGCCCCGACGGTCGATCCGGTCGCCCTGCGACCCGACATCCTTGCGACCTGACGCCAGCCCCATAGGGTAAGAGCGAAAGCGAACAGAAGGCCGGCGGCAAGAAGAAGCGCAAGCGCCGCGCCGCCCGTCTGGCGCGCAAACACCCAGACGAGCCAGAGCGCCGCGCCATACATCGGAAAGGCAAGGATCGACTTCAGCCGATCCATCCAGGGACCCGGTCCGGGAATCCGGTTCAGCAAGGCCGGGGAAAGACTGATGAGAAGATAGGGAAGCGCAAGTCCCAGCCCCAGCATGGCAAATATCGCCAAAGCCATCGGCGCGGGCATCAAGAGCGCGGCCCCGAGCGCGAAGGCCATGAAGGGTGCGGTGCAGGGCGCAGCCACCACCACGGCGAGGACGCCGGTGAAGAAGGCGCCGGCCCAGCCCGGAAGGCGCGTCAGGCGGCTGCCGGCGCCGCTGGCCGGGAGGGCGACTTCGAACACGCCCGAAAGGTTGAGGCCGACGGCGAACATGAGGAGCGCGAGGAAGGCCGTCACCGCCGGGTTTTGCAGGTGAAACCCCCAGCCCGCCGCCTCCCCGGCTGCACGGAGCGCGAGCAACGCGCCTGCAAGGAGGACGAAGGTGACGAGGACACCCAGAAGAAATGCGAAACCGTCGCGCCGGGCCGCACGCGGAGCGTGCGCCGAGGCGGCCAGCGACGCGGCCTTCATGGCAAGGATCGGGAATACGCACGGCATAAGGTTGAGGATCAGTCCGCCGATCAGCGCGAACAACGCTGCCTGGGCAAAGAGCGACATGTTCGTGCCGTCTGCCCCGCGAGCGGGTGCGGCCGATGTCTCGGCGGTGATTTCCCATGCGCCGCCCGCTGTCGAGAGCACGCCCCTTACGGGTCCCGTGAGGCCACCGGCGAGAATCCCTCGCCCGGCCTGCATCCGCAAGCCAAGCTCATCGCCTTTCCATTCGGCGCGCTGCATCGCGGGGTGCTCCACGACGCCGCCTTCGAAAGGAAAGAAATAGACGTCGCCCGGGGGATTGCCTTGCAGCGCCGCGCCGCGAACGGTCAGCACCAGCTCGGCGCCATCGCGCGCGATGCGCGCATCGATGTCGGCGCCGCGCGGGGCGGCATCGACGATATGCTCGATCTCCGCCCCCTCCCGCGCGGTCAAAGGGGGTTCTCCGTCGCGGATCGCCAGTTCGAGCTTTACCGTCCGCTCGTCGGGAACGCACATCTCGTCGCTGCAGACCATCGAGAGGACGGTGACACTCAGCGGCAGAGTCGATCCCGGCCGGGTCGATGCAGGCACTTCGATCGGCACAGGAAGATAGACCTGCCGCGAATAGCCGTAGTTCATCAGCCCTTTGACGGGCTGGCGCTCGGGGAGCGGCCATAGGATCGGTCCCGCCGATACACCCTGCGGCAGCGACCAGGTCAGTTCGGTGGCGCCGCCCGAATCGCCGGGGTTACGCCAATAAGTATGCCAGCCGGGCTTGATGTCCTGCCGCACGGCGACGATGGCGGTCGACCCCGGCGCTGCCCACTGATGCATCGGAACAAGCGACACCTCGATATTTTCCGAGCGCATCGTCTGCGCAGAGGCCGACACCATCCCGGTTACCGCGAGCAGAAGCGCCCAGAAAAAAATGCAGAGTAAGCGGATCATATAGCAAGCATACCAATCATATATGTTCGCGCGCCGTTGCTCGATCATCCAGCGAACCCAGGAGCCATCACCATATATGTCTCAAATTTATGGCAAAGACAGCAGAGTGTCCGGTCCAAGCCTGCAAACTTGGCCGGTTGGAGACAGTCAGCTTTTGGGCCCCGAACAAAGAGAGCGGACGTTCCAAGAAAATCCAGAGCGCTCGCTCTCCAGGATATCGAGATTTGATGGTTAGACTTCGATGCCTTCTGCCAATGTCAGCGCATCTTCAACATCGACGCCTAGGTACTGAACCGTATTTTCAATCTTGGTGGGACCCATTCGTCAACAAGACGCGCATATTGCCGCAGTCCGGACTATCCCGCAGAAAGATCATCAAACAAGGCTTTCATGGAGAATCCATAGGCTGAAAAAATATCGGCGAAGGCCATTGCCTTCCCCGCAGGGGCATGATAGCGGGCCGCTCTCTTCACAGCACGGGCTCCGCGCCCCGCCGCGAAGGCCGCCGAAAACCGGCATGTGGACGCATAGCTCAGTTGGTAGAGCAGCTGACTCTTAATCAGCGGGTCCTAGGTTCGAGCCCTAGTGCGTCCACCATTCCCTCCGATATCGACGCGGCTTCAGCCTTCGGGCGACAATAGGCGCTGGCCGAAGAAATTCACCATCGCTTCGGGCAACGGCACCGGGCCAGTGGGGCCCGTCGCGACGACAATGCTGTCGGCGCAGCCGATGCACTTTTCTCCGACGAACAGCCCCTGCCCGATGACGAGCGAGCGCGCGCCAATGCTAACGATGCCCGTCGCGACGTCGATGGTGCCGGGATAGCGCGCCTGGCCGAGGAAGGCGGTGTCGACATTGGCGATCACCAGCGCCGAGCGATCGCCTTCCGCCGCCTGTCCGCGCGCCTCGGCGAGCAGTTCGTAGCGGGCTTCCTCGTAGAATTGGCCGGTCGCGACATTGTTGAGGTGGCGGAACATGTCGACGTCGGCGAAGCGGATCGGCACCGGCTTTCGCAGCGGATAGCTGTCCAGCAACAGGCGCTGCGGCGTCGGCTTCATGCCGCGATGCTTTCGCGCCAGGCGGCGAGCGCGGCGCGGGTCGCATCGGGCCCCTCGCGCTGCGGGATATGGCCGCAGCCGGGGATCATGTGCAGCACCGCGCCGGGCGCCCCCGCCGCCATCTCGCGCGAACGGTCGGGCGGGACGATCCCGTCCTCCTCGCCCGCGAGCAACAACAAGGGAATGTCGAGGCCCACGAGCAGGCCACAGCGCTCCTGCCGCGTCGCGGCGGCGCCCTGCTGCATGGCGAAGCGGTCCGCCCCGCAGCGCAGCAGCATCGCGTGGATATCGCCGAGCAGCGCCGCATCCTCGCGGCTTAACCGCGAGATCATCGCGCGCGCGAGCCGCTCGGCGAGCGCCGGAAAATCGGCGCGCGCCTGTTCGATCGCGCCCTGCCGTCCCGCCTTTGCCGCATCGCCATCGGCGGTGCAGGCGCTGCTCAAGAGCGCAAGGCCCGCGAGCCGCTCCCCTGCCCGCGCGGCGATCTCGAGCGCCACATAACCGCCCATCGAATGACCGGCGAGCGCGAAGCGGTCGGGGAGATCGGCGAGGATCGCGCCGGCCATCGCGTCCATCGTCGTGCCTTCGGGCAGCAGGATGCGATCGACCGGCATGTCCTGCCAGCTCGCTTCGTCGGTCGCGATGCCGCAGATCGCGATTACCGGAACAGCCATCGCTCTCTCCTCTCGGCGCGATGCTGCTATTCTTCGGCGATTCCCGCAAGGTCGCGCGC
>CALMYE010000004.1 GCA_937873425.1 uncultured Sphingopyxis sp.
CGGCCCGAGCGCTTCGCCAAGGCGGCGGCGTCGGGTGCCGACGCGATCATCCTCGACCTCGAGGATTCGGTCTCGCCCGCCAACAAGGAGGCTGCGCGCGCCGCGGTCGCCGACTATCTGGCGGGGGAGCGCACGGTGATCACGCTGGTGCGCGTCAATCCGCTCGACGGGCATCTGACCGTCGCCGACATCGCCGCGATCACCGGCGCGCGGCCCGATGCGATCATGCTGCCCAAGGCGGAGGGCGCACCGAGCATCGCGCAACTCGACACGATCCTGCGCAGCGAATCGGCGGATGACGCGTCGCTGCCCGCGATCCTGCCGATCGCCACGGAGACGCCCGCGGCGATCTTCACCCTCGGCAGCTATCGCGAGGTCGGGAACCGGCTCGTCGGCCTGACCTGGGGCGCCGAGGACCTGCCCGCCGCGATCGGCGCGGCGACCAGCCGCAACCCCGACGGCAGCTATACCGAGCCCTATCAGGTCGCGCGCGCGCTGACCCTGTTCGCCGCGCACGGCGCCGGCGTCGCGGCGATCGACACCGTCTTCCCGGCGATCAAGGACGAGGCGGGCCTCGCCGCCTATGCCGCCCGCGCACGGCGCGACGGCTTCACCGGCATGATGGCGATCCACCCGTCGCAGGTCGCGCCGATCAACGCCGCCTTCACCCCTTCCCCCGACGAGGTCGCGCGCGCGCAGGAAATCGTCGACGCCTTCGCCGCCAATCCCGGCGCGGGCGTACTGCAACTGGGCGGCAAGATGATCGACGCGCCGCATCTGAAACAGGCGCGGCATATCCTGTCATTGGCGGATTGAGCGCCCACACCTGAAACCCGTTCGCATCGAGCGAAGCCGAGATGCCCCTCGGTTTGGCGCTGCCCCGGTGGGTGTCTCGACTTCGCTCGACACGAACGGAAATTTAAGCCGATTTCCGCCCGAACGGCCGATGCCGTTTCATCCATGCTTTGCCGCGCCGCCAGTTCTTCCTGAACCCGCGCTCGGGGATCGCCTCGAACATCGCGTCGGGGCTTTCGGGGTCGAGCAGTTCATGCTCGGCGATATACTCGTCCATCGGCCCCGGCTCGATCAGGTCCAGCCATTCGAGCGACCGCCCTTCGCCGCGCAGTTCCTCGATCGCCCGGATCAGCGATCCGCTCGCCTCGAATCGCCGCGCGACCTCCGCCGGTTCGGTGCCGAGATGCTCGGCGATCAGCGCCTCGCGCAGGCGCCGGATCGTCGGTTCGACGCCGGTGTTGGCGGACAGCGCGGCGTCGATCGTCACGTCGCATTCGCTGTCGAGCCCCATCGAGCGGTTGTTCATGTTCGCCGAGCCGACGCGGATCAGCCGGTCGTCGACAATCGCCGTCTTGGCATGGACATAGATGGGATCGCCCGCGTCGGTGTGCGGAACATAGACGCGCAGCCGGTCGCCGTGCCGCGCCTTCGCGATCTCGCGCACCAGTTGCACCCGCGCGGCGTCCATCGCCATCTGCTCGAGCCAGCCGTCGGCCTGTTTCGGCATCACCAGCACGAATTCCGGTGGATCATCTTCGTTCAGCCGTTCGGCAATCGCGGCGGCGATCTTCGCCGACGTGAAATACTGATTCTCGAAATAAATGAAGCGCTTGGCTGCCGCGATCATGTCCAGATAAAGCTGTTCGATCTCGCGGATTTCCGCATGGCCGTCATATTCGGCACGCGTGCGCGATATGGCGACATCGACGCCGAAGAAATCGGGTTCCAGACCCTCGGGCCAATTCTCTCCCTCGCCATCGATTTCCCGCAACGGCTTCTTCGTCGCCCGCTGCCAGCGTTCGTTGCCCAGTTCGGCGAGCGCATTGCCGACCGGCCCGGCGAGCACCATCGTCGAATCGTGCCAGGGCATATAGGGCTTGCCGTCGGGATCGGTGCGCCGCGCGTCGCCATCGGCATGATCGCATGTGTCCCAGCGCCGCGCGCCGACGTCGATGCCGCCGCAGACCGCGAGATGATCGTCGAACACCGCGACCTTCTGGTGATGGCTGCACCCCAGCGGATGCGCGCTGTCGAGCCGGAAGCTGATCGCGCGCGTCAGCTTCCAGCGCGCGATCATCGTCAGGATCACGGGCGAGAAGAGCTGTTTCAGCCCGCCGAAATTCCAGCGGAGAATGTCGATATCGCGATCGGGGCAGTTCTTCGCGAGCCGCAGCAGATAATGGCCGAGCGCCTCGCCCCTTCCCTTCTCGTCGGGGCAGAGCGGGATGCGCGGGTCGAAGTCCCATCCGATCAGCAGGATGCGCTCCTTCGTCCCCGCCATCAATTCCTTGAGCAACGCATAATAGTCGCAGGCATCGACGATCATCCGCGCCTTGTCGGCGCGTTCGATCCGCCAGCAATTCCGCCCCTCGACGACGATCGGGGTCAGCGCGCCCTCGCTCATGCCGGTCGACACGCACGGCGATGCTTTTGGTTGCCGATGCCGGTTTACACCGAGGGCTGGCGACCGGTTTCGGGTGGAACGCGACCTTCGCTCTCCCCTCCCTGAAAGGGAGGGGCTGGGGGTGGGTGGCTGCCGAAGGCGGCGCTCTTCCTCTTGCTCGCTACGCTTGCTACCCACCCCTAACCCCTCCCTAAAAGGGAGGGGAATGGCGGGAATCCAACGCAAAACCGACTTTGCGTCGGATCGCGATCAGCCGGCGTGGAACTGTTCGGCCGACAGCGCCATCATCGCCTCGCTGCCCGCCTCGACCTTGCGGCGCAGCGCGCCGGCGTCGGGCAGGAAGCGCTCGCCGAAATGGCGCGCGGTGACCAGCTTGGCCTCCAGGAACGGCTTGTTGCCGCGCCCTTCGTCGAGCGCCTTCTGCGCCGCTTCCGCCATGCGCAGCCACATCGACCCCAGCGCGACCAGCCCCATGATGTGCATGTAATGATGCGCGCCGGCGCCGACATTGTTCGGGTTCGCCATGCCGTTCGCCATGAACCACATGGTCGCGGCCTTGAGTTCGCCATTGGCCTTTTCGAGCCGGCCCGCGAAATCGGCGAGCGCGGGATTGGCCTTGGCGGCCGCGCATTCCGCATCGACGATCGCGAACAGCGCCTGCACCGCGCGCCCGCCGTTCTGGGCGAGCTTGCGGCCGACGAGGTCCATCGCCTGCACCCCGTTCGCGCCCTCGTAGATCATGGTGATGCGGGCATCGCGGACATATTGGCTCATGCCCTGTTCCTCGATGTAGCCGTGGCCGCCGAACAGCTGCTGCGCGTTCACCGCGACCTCGAACCCCTTGTCGGTGCCATAGCCCTTGATGACGGGGGTGAGCAGGCTGACGAGATCGTCGGCCTGCTGCCGCTCCTCCTCGCTTTCGGCGGCATGGGCGAGATCGACCTGGAGCGCGCCCCACAGGCACAGCGCGCGCAGTCCCTCGACCACCGCCTTGCCGTCCATCAGCATCCGGCGGATATCGGGATGGACGAACAGCGGGTCGGCCTTTTCCTGCGGGTCGGCGGGGCCGGTCAGCGCGCGGCCCTGCCGCCGGTCCTGCGCATATTGCACCGCGTTCTGGAGCGCGATGTCGGCCTGCCCCAGTCCCTGGATGCCGACGCCGAGGCGCGCGGCGTTCATCATCACGAACATCGCGGCGAGCCCCTTATTCTCCTCGCCGACCATCCAGCCTTTCGCGCCGTCATAGTTCATCACACAGGTCGAATTGGCATGGATGCCCATCTTGTGCTCGATCGAGCCGCAGGAGAGGCTGTTGCGCTCGCCGAGCGAGCCGTCCGCGTTCACGAGGAACTTGGGGACGATGAACAGCGAGATGCCCTTGACGCTGTCGGGCGCGTCGGGGGTCTTCGCCAGCACCAGATGGACGATATTGTCGGTCAGGTCGTGCTCGCCCGACGAGATGAAGATCTTGGTCCCCGTGACGGCATGGCTGCCGTCGCCGTTCGGCACCGCACGCGTGCGGATCAGGCCGAGGTCGGTGCCGCAATGCGGCTCGGTCAGGTTCATCGTCCCGCCCCATTCGCCCGAAATCATCTTCGGAACGTAGGTCGCCTTCTGCTCCTCCGACCCCTTGACCAGGATCGCGGCGACCGCGGCCTGCGTCAGACCGGGATACATGGCGAAAGCCTGGTTCGCCGCCATGCGATATTCCTCGACCGGAAAGCCGACGACATGCGGCAGCGCCTGTCCGCCGAATTCCTCGGGCGCGGTCAGCAGCGTCCAGCCCGCGTCGCAATAGGCCCTATACGCTTCCTTGAATCCCGCGGGTGTCGTCACGCTGCCGTCCTCATGGCGCGTGCAGCCCTCCTGATCGCCCGAATAGTTGATCGGGAACAGCACTTCCTCGCAGAATTTGCCGGCCTCTGTCAGCACCGCCTCGACCATGTCGGGGGTGGCGTTGGCGAAGCCGGGCAGCGCGGCATATTGCTCGATTCCAAGGACTTCGTTGATGAGGAACAGCGTATCCTGAACGGGAGCGCGATAGGCGGGCATGCGAAATCCTTCTGAAAATCAGGCGTGAACGATCATAGCTTGCCCGGGGAGGCCTTGAAAGCGGATCAGGCTGTGTCGACATTCAGAAGATGGCGAGCCGAAAATGGTGGTTTTCCGTGACCCGGAGCGCAGCGCACTCAATGTGCGTGAGCACCGGAAGCACGGAAGGCCGCCATTTGCAGGCCGCCACAGCTGAATGTCGATACAGCCTAGTCCGCCGTCTGTCTGGCGTCGACTTTCTTCACCATGTCGATGAAGCGCGTCAGTTCGTCGACCGCGCTGTCGATGTCGTCGCGCTGGCGGCGCAGCAGTTCGATGCGCTGTTCGCATTTCTCGATCGTCACCTGGCGCTGCAGCCGGCGGCCGTCGCCGACGTCATAGAGGTCGATCATCTCGCGGATGTCGGCCAGGCTGAACCCGGTGCGCTTGGCGCGCAAGATCCAGGCGAGCCGCGCGCGGTCGCGCTTCGAATAGATGCGCGACAGTCCCTTGCGCGACGGGCTGATCAGCCCCTCGTCCTCATAGAAGCGCAGCGCGCGCGCGGTGACGCCGAACTCGGTCGACAGGTCGGTGATGCTGAACTGGTCGCGCCCCAGATGGTCGGGCGTATCGATATGGGCGTGGCCGTAATCGTCGGTCATGGCCGACAGGATTAGTTTCCGTTGACGTGAACGTCAAGTCCGGCGGATTGCGGAGCGACCGACGGCGGTTCAGGCGCCGCAGGGCCTTGTCATATTGCCGTCATCGCCCTTCATCCGCAAGCCTTTTGCATCGGCTTCGGCCCAACTCGCGCGCGGCAGGCGGAGGCCCGACAGCGACGCCCGGCCGGGACACAGGCTGTCGCATTGCGGCGGCAGATCGCCGGGCAGGCGCAGCTCGTCCTCCTGCTCCCCGGCCAGCACGCTGCACCCCTCGACGCCCGCGAAGTCGAACCGCCAGCCGCCGCCGTCGCGGGTGGCGTGTCCGCGCGCCTCGCACGACAGGCCGTCACCGAAGCTCGCGGTGAGCGCAAAACGCCACGTGCTCTTGCCGTCGGGGACGACGCACATCGCGTCGCGGCCGAGATCGTGGCGGCGCTCGAACGCACCGGTCAGATCGGCGGCCTCGGGCCGCACGATCCCGCGCTCACGCGCCGCGATTTCGAGCGGATTGCCCGCATCGATCGCTTCCTCCCCCGGCGCCGGACGGTCGCAGGCGGCAAGCAGCAGCAAGAGGCCAAAGCTAAACCTGCGCATCATCGTCCAGAAAGACCAGCGCGCCGTCGGCCTCGACGCGGCGATAGAAGCAGGAGCGGCGCCCGGTGTGGCAAGCCGGCCCGGCGGGCTTCACGCGCAGCAGCAGCGCGTCCTGATCGCAATCGACGCGCATCTCGACCAGCGTCAGCCCGTTGCCCGACGTCTCGCCCTTGCGCCACAGCGCCCGGCGCGACCGCGACCAGAAATGCGCCTGCCCCGTTTCCTGCGTCAGCCGGATCGCCTCGGCGTTCATATGCGCGACCATCAGCAAGACGCCGCTGTCGGCATCGGTGACGATGGCGGTGACGAGGCCCGCGGCGTCGAAACGCGGGTCGAAACGGTCGGTGCTGTCGCGCGGATCGGTCATGCACGCGGCCTTAGACCATGCCGAGCGCGGCTGTCACGCGAGAGTCCAATTTGGGGGGGCGACATTTGCGGCAAGCCTCCCTATATGGCGCGCAGCCAACGCCCCCCAAAGCCGGATCGTCATGCTCACCACCAACCCGTTCGACGACGACAAGCTCCGCGAGGAGTGCGGCGTCTTTGGCATCCACGGCGCCGACAGCGCGGCCGCCGTGGTCGCCCTCGGCCTCCACGCGCTCCAGCATCGCGGGCAGGAGGCGGCGGGCATCACCGCCTTCGACGGCCGGGAGTTTCATACGCACCGGGCAATGGGCCATGTCGCCGGCAATTTCGACCGCGACGACATCATGCGCCAGCTCGCCGGCAGTTCGTCGATCGGCCATGTCCGCTATTCGACCACCGGCGAGACGGCGCTGCGCAACGTCCAGCCGCTGTTCGCCGACCTCGCCACCGGCGGTTTCGCGGTGGCGCACAACGGCAATATTTCCAACGCGATGGCGCTTCGAAAGATCCTCGTCCGCCGCGGTTCGATCTTCCAGTCGACGAGCGATACCGAGGTCATCATCCATCTCGTCGCGACCTCCAGCTACCGCACCCTGCTCGACCGCTTCATCGACGCGCTGAAACAGGTCGAGGGCGCCTATTCGCTGATCTGCCTGACCGCCGAGGGCATGATCGGCTGCCGCGACCCGCTCGGCATCCGCCCGCTGGTGATCGGTAAGCTCAACGACGCCTTCATCCTCGCGTCCGAAACGGTCGCGCTCGACGTCGTCGGCGCCGATTTCATCCGGTCGGTCGATCCGGGCGAACTGGTCGTCATCCGCGACGGCCAGCTCACCTCGCACCGCCCCTTCGCCGAGCGCTCGGCACGGCCGTGCATCTTCGAATATGTCTATTTCTCCCGCCCCGATTCGATCGTCGACGGCACCAGCGTCTATTCGGTCCGCAAGGCGATCGGCGCCGAACTGGCGCGCGAGAATCCGGTCGAGGCCGATCTCGTCATTCCGGTCCCCGATTCGGGCACGCCCGCCGCGATCGGCTATGCGCAGGAATCGGGCATTCCCTTCGAGCTCGGCATCATCCGCTCGCACTATGTCGGGCGCACCTTCATCCAGCCGGGCGACAAGGTCCGCCACCTGGGCGTCAAGCTGAAGCACAATGCCAACAAGGCGCTGATCGGCGGCAAGCGCGTCGTGCTGATCGACGATTCGATCGTGCGCGGCACGACCAGTCTGAAGATCGTCCAGATGATGCGTGACGCCGGCGCCGCCGAGGTGCATATGCGCATCGCCAGCCCGCCGACCTCGCACAGCTGCTTCTACGGCGTCGACACGCCCGAACGCGCAAAGCTGCTCGCGGCGCAGATGACGGTCGGCCAGATGGCGAATTTCATCAACGCCGACACGCTGTCCTTCCTGACCATCGACGGCCTCTATCGCGCGCTCGGCGAAGCGAAGCGCAGCGACGACGTGCCGCAATATTGCGACGCCTGCTTCACCGGCGATTATCCGACGACGCTGACCGATTTCGACGAGCAGGCGGTCGACGATCAATTTTCGCTGCTTGCCGAACGGGTTGTCTGACATCATGCACATAAGGTCTGAAGAACTGGCGGGCCAGGTTGCGCTCGTCACCGGCGCGAGCCGCGGCATCGGCGAGGCGATCGCCGAGGCGCTGGCGGCACGCGGCGCACATGTCGTCATCACCGCGCGCACCGCGGGCGGGCTCGAGGAGCTCGAGGATCGCATCCACGAAGCCGGCGGCAGCGCGACGATCGCCCCGCTCGACCTGACCGACGGCGACAGCATCGCCCGCCTCGCGAGCGCGATGGCCGAGCGCTGGCAGCAGCTCGACATGCTGGTGCTCAACGCCGCGATGCTCGGCACGCTGACCCCGGTCGCGGCGATCGACGGCAAGGAGTTCAACCGGCTGCTGACGCTCAACCTGATCGCGCAGCAGGCGCTGATCGCCAATTTCGATCCGCTGCTCCGCCGCGCCGCGAACGGCCGGCTGCTCGCCCTGTCGACCAGCGTCGCGCGCGAACCGCGCGCCTATTGGGGCGCCTATGCCGCGTCGAAGGCGGCGCTGGAAACGCTTGTGACCAGCTATGGCGCCGAGATGCGGAACATCTCGACGGTGCGCACCGCGATCCTCGACCCCGGCGGCACGCGCACCGCGATGCGCGCGCGCGCCTATCCCGGCGAGGACCCGCAGAGCATCAAGGAACCGGCCGTGGTCGGGGCCTTCGTCGCGCAGCTGATGGCCGATGGATTCGACAGCACCGCCTATCACGCGCTGCCCAAGGTGATGGCAGAGGCTTAACGCGATCTTTGCTTTCCTGCGCTAGGCGGTCCGTTCGATACGGATTCATGCAGGGACATCGCCATGGCTCAGGGACTTGTTCGATCGGTGATCGCCGCGGTGGCCGGTGTCGTGATCGCTTTCGGCTTCATCTGGCTGTTCCAATATGCGGGCAGCAACCTGTCGCCCGACGTGTTCGATCCGGAAACCGGCGAAGTGCTGATCCCGATCGGATCGACGATCGCGCTGATCGTCGGCTGGTTCGTCGGCAGCTTCGCCGG
>CALMYE010000005.1 GCA_937873425.1 uncultured Sphingopyxis sp.
GGGGGAGAAGTGCCATGACGCGCATTTTCTATCTGGCCTATGCGGCCGTCGCCTATCTGATTTTCCTCGCCGTATTCCTGTATCTCATCGCATTCGTCGGCAATATCGCCCCGGCGCCGGTCACCGTCGATCGCGGACCCGACGCGCCGCTGTGGACCGCCGTCGCGGTCAATGTGGCACTGATCGCCTTGTTCGGGTTCCAGCACAGCGTCATGGCCCGGCCCGCCTTCAAGGCGGGGTGGGAGCATATCGTCCCCAAGGCGGTCGAGCGCAGCACCTATGTGCTGATCGCCAGCCTGACGCTCGCGCTGCTCTTCGTCGCGTGGCACCCCATCCCGGCGCCGGTCTGGTCGGTCGAGTATCCGGCCGCTGCGGCGCTGCTGTGGACGCTGTTCGGCCTCGGCTGGGCGATCGTGCTGCTCAGCACCTTCCTGCTCAATCATTTCGAGCTGTTCGGGCTGCAACAGGTCTGGTTCGCGTGGCGCGACCGGGCCGCGGCGAAGGCCGAGTTGCGCCAGCCGCTCTTCTACCGGTTCGTCCGCCATCCGCTCTATGCGGGCTTCTTCCTCGCCTTCTGGGCGACGCCGCAGATGAGCGCCGGGCATCTGCTGCTCGCCGCAGGCATGTCGATCTACATGTTGATCGCGATCCGGCTGGAGGAGCGGAATCTGGTCGATGCGTTCGGCGCCGATTATCTTGCCTATCGCGCGCGGACGCCGATGCTGGTGCCGGGCCTGCGCGGCAAGGCCGACTAAACTCTGCCCTGTTCAAGCCGAACCGTAGCCCTGAGCCTGTCGAAGGGCGCTTCTCGCAGATAGTCGCCCTTCGACAGGCTCAGGGCTACGGTGATGAACGATTGACGAGTCTAACGGCACATCGTCCAGCCCGCCGTCCGCACCGCCATGTCGAAGTGGAAATGGTCGGCGTGCGCCGCATTATAGTCGGGCGACAGGGTGGTGCTGAACAGGCCGCAGCTTTCGTCGCGCACCGCGCGCAGGAAGGCGCCCTTCGCGCCCGGATCAGCCCAGTCCTTGAGCACCGACACGCGCGCCCCGTCGGCGAGCACGAAGGCGGAGATGTCGATCGCATTGGCGGTCGAATGCTCGCTGCGCCGCGCGCCGCCGCCGATGGTGCGGCAATTATAGCTGCCGAGATTGTCGAGCCGCACGACCGCCTGCCCGAAATGCGCCTCTGCGAGCGGCTGGACGACGTCGCGGTCCCACAACATCATCGCCGCGGTCACCGCGCAGCCCGGCGCCGCGCCCGCGGGCGACAGGCCCGGCGCGAAATCGTTTCCGGTCAGCACCATGCGCTGGCTGGCGCGGCAGGCTCCCTCGCCCACCGGCGGTCGCCGCTCGTAGCCCGCGCCCGCGCGGTCGAGCGCCGCGAAGCAGGCGGCATCGTCGCCGGACAACCGCATCAGCTTGCGGTGCGTCGCCCAGCCCTGCGGGTGCGCAAGCTCGAAGCGCGCGCCGGGGAAATGCTCGGGATGGTCGCGCACCCACTGCATCGCGCGGATCGCGCCGAGCGTCAGCAACAGCGCGACGGCGAACCAGATCAGATAGGGGCGAACATTCCGCATGCGCCCAAAAGTGGCGCGCATCGTTTCCCCCTGCAAGCTCAGAGCGGTTCGAAGGTCACCGTCAGCCCGTCCTTCGGCCGCGGGATCGGCCACATATGCCATTCGGGGGCATAGCCGTCCGCCACCCGGATGCGGTGCGTCGTTACGACATGATGGAAAAAGATCTTCGCCTGCATATAGGCGAAGTGCAGCCCTAGGCACATGTGCGCGCCGCCGCCGAAGGGCACCCAGGCATATTTGTGCCGCCCCTTCGCCCCTTCGGGCGAGAAGCGCATCGGGTCGAACCTTTCGGGTTCGGGCCAATATTCGGCCATCATGTGCGTGAAGCTGGGGTTGACGCCGACATTGGTTCCGGCGGGAATGCGATAGCCGCCGAACTCGAAATCGCGAAGCGCGCGGCGCGGGATCGCCGGCACCGGCGGGATCATCCGCAGCGCTTCCTTGAACGCCCATTCGGTCAGTTCGAGTTCGCCGAGGCTGTTGTGCCCGACGCCCTCGCCGGCGGGCGCCACCGCGAGCATCTCCGCGCGCAGCCGGTCCTGCCATTCGGGATGCGTCGCGAGCAGCCAGACGAGCGAAGTGACCGAGCTGGTGATGGTGTCGTGCGCCGCCATCATCAGGAAATTCATATGATCGACGATCGCATCGACCGACAGATGGTCGCCATTGTCGTCCACCGCCCGGCAGATCTGGCTGAAGATATCCTCGCCGGTCGAGGCGCGGCGTTCGGGAACCATCTTCGCGAAATAATCGACGAGGAAGCGGCGCCCCGCGACGCCGCGGCCCATTGCGGTGAAGGGCAGCGGCCGGCGCACGACGCCGACCGACGCCTGCACCATGTCGACGAACGCCTTGTTGACCTTCTCCGCCTCCGGCCCCCAGGGGATGCCGAGGAAACTGGTCGCGGCGAGATCGAGCGTCAGCTGCTTGATCGCGGGATAGAATTGGAAGGTCGTGCCGCTCCAACGCGCGACGCGGTCGCGGATGCCCTCGTTGAGCGCGTCGGCATAGAGGCGCATCGGCTCCGGCTTGAAGGCGACCGACAGCGTCTTGCGGTCGGCGCGATGCTTTTCGAAATCCATCAACATCAGCCCGCGCGGAAAGAGCAGGTTCAGCACAGGCCCCCAGCCCTGTTCGGACGAGAAATTCTTGTCGCGGTCGAACAGCACCAGTTCGTTCGCTTCCGGCCCCACCAGCGACACACCGCGCCCGCCGAAGCTCTTGGCGCGATAGACGTTGCCGTGCCGCGCGACCATGCGCTCGGTAAAGCCGACCGGGTCGCGAAGCTGCGCCAGCGTCGTGCCGAGCAGCGGAATGCCGTCGTCGCCCGGAATATGATCGAGCGAAGTTTCGGGATTGCGCGGCAGCCAGTGCCGCGTGTCGGGACCGAAGCGGGCTTCGGACCA
>CALMYE010000006.1 GCA_937873425.1 uncultured Sphingopyxis sp.
CGCGATGTCATCTTGCTGAAGCACGACGGCGCCGAGCTGGTCGGGCGGCTGTTCGACTAGTCGTCGCCCGCAGTGGATCCCGGCGTAGAGGGCCGAGCCCTCATGCCGTGATCCAGCCCGCACACGGGCGGGGGTTGAATTCTCACATTCCGTAGATTACGTATGTTGGCGATTCCGATGATGATGATGACTTTCGAGACGATGAGAGCCGCAAGGTTCAGTTTGCCAGCATGACGATGAAGATGATGAGGGAATCATGGAACTGCCAATCGAAAAGGTCACTTCCAGTGAGGTTTCGAAGCGCTTCGGCTTCTATTACGACGAAGCCATGACGCACCCCATCGGGATCGAGCGCAACGGCGCCACCCGCGTCGTCATGTTGCCCGCGTCCGAATATGAACGCCTCGCGCGCCTCGACCATATCGCTGTCACGCCCGAGGAATTGAGTGATGAAGCAACCCGAAGCCTCCGGACCGCCACGGCGCGCCCCGAAGCCGTCGCCCTTAACGAGCTCATGGACTGAGCCGCTCCCCACTGACGTCATCCAGTACGTGTATCTCTGGCGCGCCGAAAAGGAGCGCGGGCTTGAGGACGGCCGCAAGATTCGGCCCTGCCTCGTTCTCAGCACGTTCCGGGCTCGGGGCCAGCTACGCGTCATCACCGCGCCGATAACGACGCGTAACTATGACCCTGGCCTCTCGATAGCGATCCCGCCCCGGGTGACGGAGCACCTGGGACTGGACGACCGTTCGCGGATCGTATGGAACGACCTCAACGAGTTCACCTGGGTTGGACCTGACGTACGAGGCGCAGCTGACGGCTCGCCCTTCATCGGCATCATGCCCGAGGCACTTTGGCGGCGGGTGCTCGATAATGTAATCAGCGCCCGCATCAATCCAACGCACCGCTCCGAATAGCCAGTCTGCCCGATACTGTCGAAGGCTGTCCGATGCGCTGCGTCGCGATCGGCGAAGATCAGCAATCCGGCCCGACGGGTTGGCCGCTGTGCCTCCGATGACCGTGCGGACCAAAGTGCGGCGGTTCCACTTTCGCCCCCATCGGGGATCGATGCGCCACCATAGGCAGGACCGTCCCGATCGATCTTCAGCGAGCGCGGCCAGCCTGAATGGCTCCCTGCAGCTCGCCTCCTTGGGCGGCCTCGTTGCTGTCTGACGCACGTAGACAGCTCGCCCGCCTTTCGCGGGACGGGTCTATCGACCCTCAAGCAGAAAACCAGCCCTTTGGGCCTACGGTTTCCACCGCTGCGCGGCGGAGCCTCCGTCTTTCAGCTTGCCCGCGGCGAGCGGCCGCCTCCTCGAAGTGCGTCAGCAACGACACCACCCAAGGAGACAAGCCATGAAACAGAAAGCCGACTTCATCATCACTGGCCGTATCGGAAAGATCGACGCCAAGGAGAAGGTCGCGCACATCGATGTCGCCACCAAATATCCCTACAAGGACAAGGATGACAACTGGAAGGATCGCACCGTCTGGAACCGCGTCACGCTCTTCAAGAAACAGCATGAACGCGTAACAGAAATCGGCGTCGGCGACCTGGTGACCTTCGAAGGTCGCGTTGGACAGAGCAGCTACGAGCGGAACGGCGTTCGCCACTATAACGTGGACCTGACCGTCAACGACTTCACCATCGAGCGCCGGAAGGGCGAACAGGCGACGACCACGAACGATACGCCGCCCGCTGAAGACGACGATCACGTTCCCTTCTGAACCTCTCGGGGCGGCTACGTCCGCCCCTTCAGTTTTCCCAGGAGACGCATCATGGAAACCGAACTCTACGACGATTATCGCGCGCTCGCATATGACGCAGGGATCAGATCGAGATGAATTTCGACGATCCCGACGAACAGCCAATGTTCGCCTTTGCCGAGAGTCTGGCAGTAAGGTCAGCCAACGGCGAAGATCTCCCGACGCCATTTAACGAACACCCATGTGTGGGCCGGCGACGACCGACCCTTTCGCTTTGCAAGCCGCGCGCCTGTGACCGCCTCGCTCACGGCGGGAAGGTGCCCGCCGGTTCGCCTCGGCGGCACGCGGCCCCTCCCCATTTTGGCATCCCTCCCGGGGTAGGCACGATCGCCTTCACTCCTTTCCTCCGTTTGCTCGCAACCAGCACATCGCCGATCGCCTCAGAGCGTGTCCAACTTCTCCGCGATCCTCTTTGCGCCATGCTTCTCGATCGCCTTCGCAATGGCCGTAGCTTCGCTTCGATCCATCCGGGCAATCTTCACCTTTCCCAGTGCGGCGAGAAGTACATCACGTCCCGCATCGCGCTCCGCTTCGCGGGCTCGGCGTTCCGCTTCCGTCACCCGCGCAAGTTCGGCTTCCAGCTCTGCGCGTCTCGCCGCAATCGCATCCAGATTGCCTTCGATCTTCTTCGCCCTTGGCATCGTTTTACTCCGCTTCAGCCTATCCAATCTTTGCGCACTGCTATCACGATACGGGCGATAATCCAGCACCGAAACAGGTACACGACGTCTGTCCGCGGCGTTACGAAATCGGACAGGGAATGGACACGGAAGGGTGCCGGTTTGACTCCCCGCCGGCGACAGAATGAGTTGCGTTTTGGGTTCACGCTTCGCGCTCCCAAAACGCAATGCGCTTGTTGGCGATCGGTCCAACAGGGCGTCGCGATCGATCGGTCATCCGACCAAGCGGATGATCCATATCGTGGTTCCAGCAGGCAACCTATTCGGCATCGTCAATCAAACGAGCGTTGCCGATTACGCTGCCCGCATGCGGACAAGCGATCAGCAAATGTCTGGCGGGGCTAGCGCCTCATGCAGGCCTGAACTCTCGTGCCCGAACCGGGCACGAATGTGCCCAGATTACAGGCAAGCTGACGGGCTATGCCCGGATTCCCTCCGATAAGCAGAATGAGAGACCCGCTTCGGGGATATCTCATTCTGAGATGCACACGGTATGCGGCGAGCTGCAATGCGCGAAGCTCAAGATCTGGCGGAAATGCAAGGAAATGGAAGGGTGCATAAAGCACCCGATGGGGTGCAGATGCCACCCTACATCGGGGTGCAATCGGCACCCCCCAAAAGTGGCGAATTCCGGTCGGTTCTAAGACCTGATCGGGGTGCAAAATACACCAGCAATATCAGCGAGGCTCGGCCACCTTGACCCTTATTCCAGTTGCTGATATCCAAATGTCGCCTTTCGCAAGAACCCACCGCCTACCCCTGAGAGGGAGGGTGGTTTGGAATTTCATCGTCGTTCTGTGGCGCTCTCGCCTTCGGCTTGGCTTGCTCTAAACGAGCTCGCCAAATCGGAAGGAATTACCAAGTCAGAGCTTGTCCGCCGCATCGTAAACAGCTTCCTGACGGACCGGGATCGTCCCCAGTTCAATCCGCAACGGATGGCCATCATATGCGAGTATGTGCAGCTCGTTGCCGATGAATGGGTGAGGAAGAACGCGCCTGATCGGCGTGACGAATTTCTTGCAATGGTGGATACACGATTGGACCGCCACCATGGCAGATAAGTCGTCACGCCCCCGCCATCCGCGCCCCTGGTCAAGCCACGGCGAGGCTAATCGCAACTCGGGAAACTTCACGCGCGGCTCGCAGCTCATCGGCCATCAATTCTCGATGTGGTGGCGCGGCGCGCGCGTGCCATTGTTCTTCTGGTTCGGTCTGCTGGCCGCATTCACTTGGCTCAAACTGACACTCATCCTCGACGACTATGAGTTCCAAATGCTCGGCACCAAGGCGCTTGCGGCAACGTGGGACTTCATCGGCCTCGACGAAATGAAGCGCGCCAACGTCACGCTTCGTGATGGAAGCATCTATCCAACCTACATGGGATATGTTCCCTATATCCCGGACGTGCAGGTTGCGTGGGCAAAGCTGATGAACGCCTTGTTCGGAAGCTTGTTCTTTGCGACCATCGGCGCCGGCGCTTTCGCGTGGTGGTTCATTCCGTGGGCACGCGACCGGGGAGAATCCATTCTTGCCGATCACCACGAACGCGGCGTGGAGATCGTCGAGTATGACGTCCTCAAGATGATGCTCGATCGTCATAACCTTGACCGCGTTCGGACTCGCGCAAAGGAGGCATTCCCCGATTTGACGCTCGCTCAGGTCGAAGCCTTGCCGCTTGCGGAGCGCAAGGCTGCGGGGGTCATCCTTCCGTACAAGATTGCGACGTTGCCGTTCCCTTATGGCTTCGAACAGAGCCATGTCATGCTCACGGGTACGACAGGCACGGGCAAGACCACGCTCATTCGCCAGCTCGTGGCACAAGCGATAGAGCGGGGCGACCGGTGCGTGCTATTCGATCTTACCGGCCACTATATGGAAGCGTTCTACGACCCCGATCGGGACCATGTTCTGAACCTTAATGACGCGCGCTGCGAGTCATGGTCGCTGTTCAATGATTGCGAATCTCGCAGTGAATTCGTGAACGCCGCGACTGCACTTATTCCCGCCGACCATGGATCGGACGGAGGCTTTTGGGAGAAGGCCGCGCGTACCCTGTTTGTCGAAATGTGCGATAATCTGAAGAAGAAGGGGAAGGGAACGAACCGGCACCTCTCAGATGAACTGTTGAAGGCGAGCCTCAAGAAGATCTACGAAAGCCTGAAGGGCACGGTTGCCGATCCGCTCATTTCTCCCGACGCGGCAAAGATGGCGCAATCGATCCGAGCGGTGCTCAACGCCCATGCTGAAAGCATCCGCTTTCTGCCCGATAATGGTGAGCCATTCTCGATCAAAGACTGGGTAGAGCGCGACGATGGCAACGCGTCAATCCTGTTCATCACGGCACGATATGCCGACCTCGATATGTCGAAGTCGCTGCTGACGCTTTGGATGAATATCGCGATCAATACGATCATGACGCTCCCCCATTCGCGCCAACTTCGGACCTGGTACATCTTCGACGAATTGGCGGCGCTCCACAAGTTGCCGGCTCTTGAGCGCGGGCTTCAGACAGCACGCAGTTTCGGCGGCGCGTTCGTTCTTGGGCTCCACAATTTTGCAGGGCTCCGGGTCCCATATGGTGAGGATGGTGCCCGCAACATCATCAGTTTGACCAACACGAAGATCATGCTTCGCACCACCGATCGGGATACGGCCGAGGAATGCTCACGCCTGATCGGGTTCCGCAAAGTTCGTACTATGGACGAATCCTACAGCTACGGCGCGCACCAAACTCGCGACGCGTCGACGATCTCGCCGACGACCAAAGAGGAAGCGCTGGTAATCGCCGATGACATCACAAGCCTTCCCAATCTCAACGCCTATGTTCGGTTCCCCGAGAAGTTTCCCGCGACCTTAGTGTCGTTCCCCTATGTCGGCTTCTCGCCGGTTGCCGAAGGGTTCATCAAGGCTCCGGCGCCGCCCGAGCTAGAGCCGATCGCAGAGGACGATGGTGAAGGCGATGGGGAAGAGGGGGGCGGTCAGGACATCGCGAACGACCGTCCCGAACCCGGAACCACTCCAGCGGCGGAACGGAGCGACCGTCCCGAAGTCGCGGGCCTGCAGGCGGGTCGTGAGGTCCGCGCGCGCGACGTACTGGATGTTGGTCGTGGGAGTTCGGATAGCCGTTCGGATCTGTTCGGGGAGCCGGTCAAACCGCATCCCGCCGGCTCATTGGCCAAGCGGTCGATCGACGACGTTGCCCCGAATGGTGCCATCCCTCGCAATGCAGCCACCGGCAGTAGCGGCCAGCAGGATGCGCTTTCCTATAAGGAGCGGCTTCGCGGCGCCAAGGATCCGACTGAAGAGCGAAGTGGCGAACTGGCCCGCCGCGAATCCCGGATAGACTTCGGGGAGAGTGAGCATCGCCGCGCCGGCGGTGCCGAACTCGGCGCTGACGGCATGGCGCGCGGCAGCGACGACCTCGGCATGGACATGGATTGAGCGCGATGACGGTTTCGATCGGAAAAGTGCATTCGGCGGGAGGGGCCGCGGCCTACTTCGCGGCGGACAATTACTATACGGCCGAGCAATCAGAAGCCGTGTCCGCGTGGGCGGGGGAGGGGGCGAAGGATCTAGGGCTGTCGGGGACCGTCGATACCGCCACGTTCGAACGCATCCTGAACGGCGAACTGCCTGACGGAACGCAGATCGGGGATCCAGACACACGCGACAGCGGTCGCGACTTCACATTCTCCATGCCGAAGTCCGCCTCGCTCCTTGCGCTGGTTTCGGGCGACAAGCGGATCCTCGCCGCGCATATGGAAACAGTCAAACAGACGATGGTCTGGGCGGAGAGGAACCTCGCCGAAGCTCGCGTTCATGTCGACGGGAAGGATGTCGCTGTCCGCACCGGCAACCTAGTCTACGCGCTATTTCCGCATGACACGAGCCGGGCGACCGACCCGCAGAGCCATATCCATGCCGTCATCGCCAATCTGTCCCGGCTTCCCGAACAATTCCGAAACCCCGATCGCGTCGACGAGAAGACCGGCGAAGTCATCCGCGACGATGGCTGGCGCGCCTGGCACAACGGAACAATGTACAAGGCCAGCGCGACCCTCACCTCGATGGCGAACGCCATCCTGCGCGAGAAGATCGAGGCGCTGGGCTATAAGACCGAGATCACGGGTAAACATGGCGCTTTCGAGCTTCTTGGTCCCAATGGGGAGAAGATCAACAAGGAAGCTCTCGATGGCTTCTCCAAGCGCGGTAACGACATAAAGGCCAAGGCCGAGGAACTCGGCGTGCATAGTCCGGAAGGCCGCCGCGCTATTACGCAGCGCACGCGCGATCCGAAGATGGATGCCGGCGATCGTGCGGAGCTTGCCGAGCGTTGGCGCGCCGAGGCGCGGGACTATCGCTACAATGGCGACCAGATCTACGCCATGGCGCTCGCGAGGTCCCGAGAGCGCAGTTCTCCGATCGAACGCGGCATATTGGCGGTCAGCACCGCCATTCGAGATAGTCGCGACCGACTTGTAGACTATCTGAAGCGGCCAGAGGATCCATTGGTCGATTCCGGCCTTGCCAAACTCACACGCACGCCGGCGACGGCCCGTACCCAATATGCGACCGCGAGCGCCATTCGCATATTGGGGGAACGCGAGGCGGTCTTCAGCACGGCCGACGTCATAAAAACGGCTGTGGATCTTGGCGAGACGGGCGTGACGCCTGAACGCATCGAACGCCGTATCGCCGAGCTCGTTGAAAAGGGCGAGATCGTCCCGGAAACTTCGCAGCGGCTCGATAAAGCCATCGACATGATCACTACCCGGGAGGCGATCAAGCAAGAGCGCCGCATATTGAAGGCGATGGACACAGGCGCCGGCGAGGCGCGCCCGCTCATGTCGGCCGAAGTCGCTCGAGACCGTCTGCAGGAGCTCGCCGCCCCGCGGGAGCTCAACACCGAACAGCTCGCGGCCGCGATCCAGATCGTCTCATCTCCAGATCGCATCGTGCTCGTCCAGGGCCGCGCCGGCGCGGGCAAGTCGACCATGCTTCAGCCCGTCGCCAAGGCCGAGGCGATCGATGCCACTGCGCGCTTGCTGGGAGCCGAAGATGCCAAATCGATCCTGCTAACCGCCGATATGCGCGGCGATGCGCAGGCCCTCGCTTTCCAGAACAAGATGGTCGCGGATCTGAGGACAGACACCGGGATGGAGGCGCGCACCGTCGACAGCTTCATCTATTCCAATGAGAAATTTCTGAATGGCGAGGCGTCGGCCGAAGCCTTCGCCGCGCGAAAGGCTGATCTCGCCGGCGCATATCTCGTCGTCGACGAAGCATCGATGATCTCAAACGAGCGCATGGACAAGCTCACCGCGATCGCGAATCTGATGGAGGTCGGCCGCCTCGCCATCATCGGCGACCGCAAACAGCTCATGCCCGTAGACGCCGGCAAAAGCTTCTCCGTCATGCAGGCGCGCGCGATCCAGGACCAGCTGCCGGTGAGCGAGGTCAAGATCAACATGCGCCAGAAGACCGAAGACATGCGTCTTGTCGCGGATCTCGCCGATGCCGGCAATGTCCGCGGCGCGATCGCGATCCTTGGCGAACGCGTCATCGAGAGCAAAAATCGTATCGCCGCCGCCGCCGGCGCCTGGCTCGCGCTGCCGGCAGACGAACGTTATAAGACCACGCTCCTGCCTTCGAGCCGTGACGGCCGCTCGGAAGCCAACCAGATCATTCAGGACGGGCTGAAAGCCGAAGGCACATTGAAGGGGGAGGGACGCGCATTCAATGTTCGCGAAACTCTGCAGCTTACCCGCGAGGAGTATCGCTATGCACGCAACTGGAAAGCAGCGCATTTACTCGAAGTAGGGAGCCACGATAACGGGCTCGGTCTGCCGAAGGGCGATTACCATATCGAGCGCGTCTTCGAAAACGGCCGCGTCCAGCTCCGCGATATGCGCGGACGCAAGCACCGTGTCGAACCGTCCAAGATCGACCCTAACGGCAAGCTTAATCGGCTGAAGCTCAGCAACGAAAAACGTATCGAGGTTCACGAAGGCGAGCGCATCCGCTGGACCGATAGCGACAAGCGCGATGGACGCGGGATGATCAACGCGACGATCGCCAGCATAGAAAAGGTCGATCGGGACGGCATCATCGTCAAACTCTCCGATGGCGAGCGCCGCGAGCTGAAGAACGGCGACCCGATGCTCAAGCGAATGGATCTCGCATATGCGATCAACACGCATATGGCGCAGGGTATCACGAACGAAACCGTATTCTCCGTGATGGGGGCGGGGGAGACGAACCTCTCCAATGCTCGCGCTTTTCTCGTCAATCATACGCGCCAGCAAATGGATGTCAGGCTGTTCACCGACGACAAGGCTAAACTGATACGTCAGCTGGAGAGCAACCGCGGCGACAAGACTTCTGCGCTTGAGGCAATCGGCGAACTGGCAGTCGAACGGATCCTGTCCGGCAAAGATGGTTCCCGTGACGCGGCGATCGGGGAAGATGCAAGCAAGCCGTCACTGGCAGACCTCGAACGCAAACTGGATCTCGGTAGCACCCCCGGTGTCGCCGCCGAGGAGATGAACGAAAAATCTGCCAGCAACGGAGCGGACACCGACATCGCCAACCCGAGGGGAGAGAATGGTGCTGGAAGGCCCGCGGCCCCGGCCCCGCGCGAAGAAACTCAGCTCGATCGGTCGAAAGGGCTTGAGTTGTGATTGCGGCAAACGCACCCGCCCCGATTGAACTCCGCCCGTATAGCGTTTGCGCTAACGATCCATTTCGGGGGCTGACGCTCTGCCTTCGCAAACTTCCACAGACTGTCATGGATGACACTTTACCCTCCGGCAAAGTGTCATCCATGACAAAGTGCCCGATTTTTTGGGCTGGGGGATTCACTTTTCGTTCTAGATGTGCATGATTCCTACATGCTTCAGAACCTTGCGCAGCACGGCGATAATGGGCCGCCAATCGATATGCCGAGCATGATGGAAGCGCTGGCGCAAAACTCCGCCCGCCCGCGCTATGCTTTCATGGTTCTCAACCTCATTGCGAGTATCGCCGGCCCGGATGGAAGGGCGGGGCCGCTCGTTGTCACCGATGGTTCGGCGGCGACCATTCGGGATTGGCTTTGCGACGCCTTGGCCCCCATGGGCTCTCGCGATCCGCGTCGTAAGGCGTTAGCTGATCGCGTGAAATCTGAACTTGTAAGCGATGGGCGCCTCCCCGCCGATGCTGTTGCCGCCAAGACTATAATCGACGATGAGCTACGGCAGCGCGTTCGTACGGCGGGAAGGGCCAACGTCAGCCGGGCAGTCTCGGATCTCGTGCGCGCGGGAATGCTGCATCGGCATTATCAAGGCTATCGCGTCGACCACTACAATCGCGGCGCGCGCCGTCAGGCGGTCTACACGCTATCGCGGGTTGCACGCGAATTGCTGCAAACGGCGACGGTGGGTCGTTCGACCTCCGGGACGCCCGGTGAGGACAGCTTGCCGCTTTTTTCATACGCCCGCTAGCTTGAGTAGTTGCAGCGAAAAAGGGTCACTTCGCACTTGCAGCATAATCCTGCGCTTCCCATATACAGATCGCCTTTCAGGCATCCTCTCCCAAAACTTATCCGGGCCGGCGAAAGCTGGCCCCCTTTTTATCTGTGAAGATTCAATAGCGATTTTCTAGGCCCATACAGGGGTCTGTTCTGCGGCCATATCGGTCGTTCGCGCCAGTTGAATTTGCCTGTTAGCAGGCCTACGTCAAGAGTGCTGGGTGATTGCTCCATCGTAATGATTGGCTACTAAAAGCGGGGGCTGCGCAAATAGGACGCAAGTTCCCTTGTTTGTTTCTGAGGGCGCATGACACCACATGATTTTCTCCAAAAATGGCAAAACGTCGAGCTGAAGGAGCGCTCAGCCTCGCAAAGTCATTTCAATGATCTGTGTGCGTTGCTCGGTGTCCTCGACCCGGTCTCCGCCGATCGCAAGGGCGAGTGGTTCACCTTCGAAAAGGGCGCGAATAAGGCCAGCGGCGGCAACGGCTGGGCCGATGTCTGGCGCCGCGAATGTTTCGGCTGGGAGTATAAAGGGCGGCACGCCAATCTCGACAAGGCCTATAGCCAGCTGCTGCAATATTCGGTCGCGCTGGAGAATCCACCGCTGCTGATCGTATCCGACATGAACCGGATCGTGATCCGCACCAACTGGACCAACAGCGTCCAGGAAACGCACGAGATCGCGCTCAACGACCTGACAGACGGTGCGGTGCGCGATCGGCTCAAGGCCGCATTTCTCGAACCCGATCAGTTCAAGCCCGCGAAGTCACGCCAGGATTTGACCGAGGAGACCGCGCGCGAATTCGCCGGCATCGCCC
Source organism: uncultured Sphingopyxis sp. (assembly GCA_937873425.1). GTDB lineage: Bacteria > Pseudomonadota > Alphaproteobacteria > Sphingomonadales > Sphingomonadaceae > Sphingopyxis. The sequence continues at coordinate 10,776 of CALMYE010000006.1, forward strand.
AGCGGCTGTGGGATCGCGGGCACGAGGCGCACCGCGTCGCGCATTTCGTAAACCAGCTAGTCTTCTGCATGTTCGCTGAGGATGTCGGCCTCCTGCCCGACAACTTGTTCACCAAGATGCTGAGCGCCAGCCGGGTGCGGCCCGAACGCTTCGAGGGCAATGCCGCCAAGCTGTTCGGCGCGATGGCGGAGGGCGGCGACATCGACTTCACACCGATCGACTGGTTCAACGGCGGGCTATTCAGCGACAATAGCGTGCTGCCCGTCAGCAGTGAGGATATCGAGCAATTGCTCAGCGCCGCTCAACGCGACTGGAGCCAGATCGACCCCTCGATCCTGGGCACTTTGTTCGAGCGTGGACTCGATCCTGCCAAGCGCAGCCAATTGGGCGCACATTACACCGATCGCGATAAAATCATGATGATCGTGCGCCCGGTAATTATCGAACCGCTCGAAGCCGAATGGGCTGAGGTCCGCGAGAAAATCGCGTCGGCTATGGATAAAGTCGCTGCAGCAAAAGCCCGCGTACCGAAAACGCAGAGTGAAGCGCGGAAAGTCTTTGCGGCCGCCAGGCGGGCCGAAGAGGCAGCGTATCGCGAAGCGCAAAGGCTGCGGAACGAGTTTCTGGTTAGACTAAAGGAGTTTCGTGTTCTCGATCCTGCCTGTGGGTCGGGCAATTTTCTCTACGTGGCGCTGAAAGCGCTCAAGGATATCGAACACCGCGCCAACATCGATGCCGAAACGCTCGGCCTAGACAAGGCCACTCCAGCTGTCGGGCCCGAAAATGTGCTGGGGATCGAGCTCAACCCCTATGCCGCCGAACTGGCGCGTGTTTCGGTCTGGATTGGTGAGATCCAGTGGATGCGCCGCAACGGCTTCGAGGCGGCGAAGAATCCAATCCTGCGGCCGCTGGACACTATCGAGTGTCGGGATGCGGTGTTGAATGCGGACGGCACGCGGGCGGAGTGGCCGGAGGCGGATGCCGTAGTGGGGAATCCGCCGTTCTTAGGCAATAAGAAGATGATCCGCGAATTAGGGGAGGATTACACACGGACGCTGCGAAACTCGTGGCCGGAGGTGCCGGGAGGAGTCGATCTCGTCTGCTACTGGTTCGCGAAGGCATGGGCGATGATGGCCGCCGGACGGCTGCACCGTGCGGGACTTGTCAGCACCAATAGCATCCGGGGCGGCGTAAATCGCGAGGTCTTGAAGCCAATAGTCGACGGTGGGCGCATCTTCGAAGCATGGAGCGACGAGGGCTGGACAGTAGAAGGCGCGGCGGTGCGTGTGTCGATTGTTTGCTTCTCACGGGGTGTCGTGGGACCGTCGGCTGGCCTAAATGGACTACCGGTTCCGCGCATCAATGCTGATTTAACCGGCGGCGCCAAGACGGTTGATTTGACGCAAGCAGCATCGCTCGCGTCGAACAAGAACCTCGCATTTCAAGGTGTTAAGTTCGGTGGACCATTCGAGATCACCGGCGATGACGCACGGCGTCTCCTTATGTCCAGGGGGAACCCGAACGGTGCCAGCAACTCAGAAGTTGTGTGTCGCTGGATCACGGGTCTTGATCTAACACGACGGACAGAAGAGCGCTGGTGCATCAACTTCGATGGTATTTCGTCAGCCGCCGAAGCGGCATTATTCGAAGCGCCGTATGAACTGTTTGACCAGCAATGGGCGGCTGAAAATGCCCGGCGTGCCGCTGAGAATCCACCCCTGCCACAACTTCGTGCAAACGAAGCTGCCTCGCTGGCGACGCGGTGGCTGCATCAGCGGTCGCGCCCCGAGCTTCGTGCGCGCATGTACGGTCTCGCTCGGTTCATCGCGACGCCGGAAGTTTCGAAACACCGAATATTTTCTTGGCTGGCCGGGGGCACCCTGGCTTCGGGCTCCGTTTATTCAATCACCCGCGACGACGACACCAGCTTCGGCATCCTCCACTCGCGCTTCCACGAGTTGTGGTCGCTGCGCACGGGCACATCATTGGAGGACCGGCCCCGTTACACGCCCTCGAGCACCTTCGAGACCTTCCCCTTCCCCGAGGGCCTGACCCCGAACATGCCCGCCGCCGATTATGCGGACGATCCGCGCGCGCAGGCGATCGCAGCTGCGGCGTCGAGGCTCAACGAACTGCGAGACAACTGGCTTAACCCCGGCGATCTGGTGATGCGTGAGCCTGAAGTTGTGCCCGGCTATCCCGACCGCATCCTGCCCAAGGACGAGGAAGCGGCAAAGGAACTGAAGAAGCGCACGCTCACCAATCTCTACAATGCCCGCCCGCAATGGTTGGCGAACGCCCATGCCGCGCTCGATGAGGCGGTGGCCGATGCCTATGGCTGGGGCGAGGATTGGCGGGCAGGGGTACTGCACAATGACGTAATCCTCGCCCGCCTGTTCTCGCTGAACCAGATCCGTTCGGCTCGGGGAATTTGACGTTGAATTGTTCTACCGGAAGCCAGCGGAGCCATCGGTTGGGTTCCGGTCAACTAAGCGAAGAAGCGGCTAAATTGCGCCTCATAATCGCCATTCGCATCTAGGCACGGAGGTCCTGAAAGCCGAGGTTGGTCTGGATACTTACAGGAACTTCTCCGCCAACTCGCGCTTGCCGCGGGGATCAACGTGCGTGATTCTGCGATCCTCGGGATAGTAGAAGCCGGTGACGTAGAGGTCGAACCTTCCGATCTCCACGCGCACCGAGATCTCATGATTGTCGTTCCACGTGTCCCTAAGCGACGCCTTGCATGTCTCGCCCCGCAGCTCGAAGTCGAACGATGAGTTCTCTCCATCCCAGTTTGCGACGGCGGTTCGGATGAGCGTTTCGCTGATCGCATCGCGCTTCTTCTGAGAGAGCATCTCAAGCGAGGACTCCTTGATCGGGCCGAACATGCCGCTGGCGTTCATGGCCTCCAAGATCTTGCGCATGTGCACGCCGGTGTGCTGGTTCACGAAAAGAGACGATCGCGATCCGTGCGGACTGCCAAGTATGAGTGAGCGGACGTTCCACCAGGTCTCAGCCACCTGCGCGCCGGTGGCTTCGGCGGCTGAGAGCTGCACAAACCAGGCCAGGGCGTCCCTGCTCTTGATGGTGCCGTCGGCCTCCAGCTCGACGTTGACGGCCACCACGACGACCGGATGGGCGCTGTCCGCATAGAGCGGCTGCTCTAGCCGATAGGCGTCTAGGCCCGGCACCCGCCGCACCGCCTCCACGAGCCTGTCGGCTCCTTCGCCGGAATAAGGGCAGGTCACGAAACCCCTCACGAATTCCGTTGTAGGGTCTGCCTCCGCATATGTTGCCACCTGGGAGAGGCTGCCGATATGCTCCGATCCGTGTCGAGGGGGAGCGGTAAGGATCGGATGCCAATCCGGGTAAGCGTCGACCGCGTTGCCCAGCTCTTCGATCAGGCCCTCGACTGCACGCCGGCCTGCCTCAGGATCCTTCAGGTTCTTCGTGAGGTAGTTGAGCGCCTTAGCGTTCTGCTGCGCGGCGACGGTAGGTGCGCGGAATTCCATGATTGATCCACCTTACGTAAGGAGTATATATTACGTGAATAGATCAATGCACGTAGTGTTGCAAGCGATGGCCGCGCCGGTACATTCAATTCGGCGCTTTCGTCCGGCGACATGCGGCCATTCGTCGGCTAAAGCTCTGCGCTAGGGGGGATGAGAATGCGGATAGTGCGGGCCAGAATTGAGAACTTCCGTCTTTTGCGGGATGTCGAAGTTGGGTTCGAGCAACGTACAACGCTCATCGTCGGGCGGAACAACAGCGGGAAGACTTCGATTGCGGAGCTGTTCCGGCGGCTCCTATCCGGCGGCAGTCTGGCGTTCCGGCTCGAGGACTTCTCTCTCGGGTGCCACGAGAGCTTCTGGCAGGCGCTGCAGACCTACCGCGCCGACCCGCAGGCCGCCGATGTCCTAGGGCAGCTGCCATCGATTCGGTTGGTTCTCGACATCGGATACGACACGGATGCGCCGGATCTCGGACCGCTGGGCAACTGCATCATCGACCTAAACGACGACTGTCACGAGGCCCGCCTGGAGTTTCGTTTCGGCCCGAAGGCGACAGCGCCCGAAGCTTTCTTTGCCGACCACCTGATACCGCTCGAAGACGCCGCAGACGACCGCTCCCGCTTCTTTCGGAACCTAAGCCAACGGCTCCCGTCCGCCTATGCGGGGACGCTTGAGGCCGTCGATCCCAACGATGCCACCAACCGCAAGTTGCTCGAGACCAAGTTGCTCACGACGCTGATCGGAGGCGGCTTCATCAACGCGCAGCGTGGTCTCGACGATGACACCATCCGCGAACGCGACGTCCTCGGCAAAGTTGTCGAGGTGCTGTTTCAGTCGGCTTTGACGGACGACATCAACCCCGAGAGGCGGACGACCGCGGAGCAACTTAAGGACGTGGTGGAGGCCATTCAGGGCGACGTCCACAACAGCTTCAATTCTGGGCTGACCTCGCTGCTGCCCACGTTCGATTTGTTTGGATACCCCGGTCTTTCAGATCCTGGGCTCGTGACCGAGACGAGCTTCGACGTGAACAAGCTCCTCAAGGACCACACGAGGGTTAGGTATCGGGGCGTCAACGGCATGACGTTGCCTGAGACCTACAACGGGCTGGGGACGAGGAACCTCGTCTATATGCTCCTTCAGCTACTGCGCTTCTTCCGGGAGTATCAGGCGACACCGACATCGGCCGGTGTCCACCTCATCTTCATAGAGGAGCCTGAGGCGCACCTTCATCCGCAGATGCAGGAGGTCTTCATCCGGCAGCTCGAGCGTGTCGCGGCCGCGTTCGTGGCGCAGCTGAACGCTGATCGGCCTTGGCCGGTGCAGTTCGTTGTGACGACACATTCCCCGCACATGGCGAACGAGGCGCGGTTCGAGAGCCTCCGCTACTTCCTCTCCATTCCCGACGGCGAGCGCATGCGCCGTTCGGTCGTGAAGGATCTGCGTCAGGGCATGGCGGGCGCCGAGCTTGCGGTGCGCGAATTCCTTCACCAGTATCTCACGCTCTCACGCTGTGACCTGTTCTTCGCCGACAAGGCGATCCTGATTGAGGGCACGTCGGAGCGGCTCCTGCTTCCCTCCATGATCCGCAAGACTGACGAGGCGGCGGCCGGGCAGCCGCAGCTCAGCAGCCAATACCTGACCGTAATGGAGGTCGGCGGTGCGTACGCGCACCGGTTCTACGACCTTCTCAACTTCCTCGAGTTGCGCACGCTTATAATCACCGACATCGACTCCGTGGCTCCCAATGCCAGTAACAAGCGCGTGGCGGTCCCCGTGGCGCAGGGGACTTTCACCAGCAACGCGTGCATCAAGGAGTGGTTCTCGCCCGACGTGTCCCCGGCGCAGCTTCTGGCGAAGACGGCGGATGAGAAGATCAGCGCCGGCAGGCGCCTTGCCTATCAAATCCCTGAGGAGGATGGCGGACCCTCCGCCCGCAGTTTCGAGGACGCGTTCATCCTCGCCAACCCGGAGCTGTTTGAACTTGGCGAGGGGGATCGGGCGGATCTCGCCTATGAGCATGCGGCCGAACAGAAGAAGTCTAGCTTCGCCCTAGAGCACGCGATCGAGAGCACGGCTTGGAGGACGCCCAGATACATCGCCGAAGGTCTGCGGTGGCTCGCCGAAGGAAATCCCGCTCCGGTTCTACCGCCCGAGGCGGTGGCAGAGGAACTGGTCGCCGAGGTGATCGGGGTAGAAGTTGCCGACGGCGGACAGCCCGCCCATGGCTGATGGGGAGAGCCCAGCCGACGCCGCCGGCCGCGTTGCGTTGGAGCGCGTCTTCACTTGCTTCGACGATGGTCGCAGCTTCCGTCTCGAGGCCGGCGCCGGTGCGGGCAAGACCTACTCGCTGGAGAAGGCACTCCGCAGGCTTCTCGTCCTGCGCGGGACCGAGCTCCTGCGTAACCGGCAGCAGATCGGCTGCATCACTTTCACGAACGTCGCGAAGGACGAGATCACGTCCCGCATCCAGGCGCATCCTGCGGTACGACCAGAAACGATCCACGGCTTCTGCTGGTCCCTGCTGCAGGACTTCCAGCCAGAGATCCGTGCGCTGGTGCCGACGCTCGGGGGCTGGACCGATCGGCTCGCCGAGGCGGATGTCGCCGATATCGGTGTCCGTACCATCCAATATGAACTCGGCTATCCCCGTGTGACCGAAACGGAAGTGTCGTTGCGGCACGAGGACGTGCTCACGCTCATGACCGCGCTCCTCGCACGGACCAAGTTTCGGGCCGTGATGACCGCGCGCTATCCAATTCTGCTGGTCGATGAGTATCAGGACACTGACGCCGGCTTCGTGGACGCCTTGAAGCAGTACTTCCTCGACACAGGCACCGGCCCTGTCGTGGGCCTCTTCGGCGATCACTGGCAGAAGATCTACGGCGAGGGATGCGGGGCGGTTGACCACGCCGCGCTTGAGGTAATAGACAAGAACGCCAACTTCCGGTCGGCCGGGCCTATTGTCTCGATGCTCAACCGCATGAGGCCTGCGCTTCCGCAGATTCCCAGCGACGCCGACGTGCCCGGCGAGGCGCGGCTCTTCCATACCAACGCTTGGCCGGGGCAGCGCCGCACAGGCCAGGGAGGCGGGCACTGGACCGGAGATACGAGCGCCGAGGCGGCCCGCGCCTACTTCGACCATCTCAAGGCCAGGCTCATCGGCGAAGGCTGGGATTTCTCAGTCGAGCGGACGAAGATCCTGATGCTCAGCCACAGCGTCCTCGCACGGGAGCAGGGCTATCCAACGATCCAGCAAATCTACGGTCAGTTCAACGACGCGTGGCTGAAGAAGGAGGATCCGCACATCAAGTTCCTCGCGGATCAGGTGGAGCCCGCGTGCGCCGCCTTCCGAGCGCAGCGCTACGGCGAGATGTTCGGATGTCTCGACGCCGGTCGGCCCAGCATCCGCCGTCATCAGGACAAGGCGGCTTGGTCCCAGTCCTTCCAGGAACTCATCGAGCTTAGGCAGAGGGGGACGATTGGGCAGGTAATCGACTTCATGAGGGCGCAGTCGCACATGCGCGTTCCCGAGGCGGTCGTCGACCGCGAGGATCGGCTTGCCGCCGTGGGAGCGGATCCGGTTGAAGACGAGCCGCGCCGGGTGACCCAGTTGCGGAAGCTCCGCGAGGTGCCCTATGCGGAGCTCATCGCCGTGGACGCCTTCATCGACGGCCACACGCCGTTCGCGACGAAGCATGGCGTCAAGGGTGCCGAGTTCGAGAACGTCCTCGTCATCGTGGGCCGCGGCTGGAACAAGTATAACTTCGCTCAGATGCTGGAATGGATGGATCCCGGGCCTCCCGAAGACAGGGTCGCCTTCTTTGAGAGCAACCGCAACCTGTTTTACGTGGCATGTTCGCGTCCGAAGAGGAGGCTGGCTCTCCTGTTCACGCAGGTGCTCAGCGCGGCAGCGCTAGCGAAGGTCAGTGAGCTTTTTGGTGACGAGAACGTGATCGCCTTGCCGGCTGACCCGAGCGCGGTCTGACTGACTTCATACGACCACCGACCGTCCAATGGGGCCCGATCCGTTCGCGGCCTTGTAAGTAGTGGTGAATTGCCCTCACATTCATCCTATTAGTGGCGGGGTTCCGAAAGTGAGGCGCCTATTCGTCAAAGGGGAATGAGCTTGACGAGCTTTAAGTTTCTGCACGCCGCTGACATCCATCTCGACAGCCCCTTGCACGGTTTGTCGAGATACGAGGGCCTGCCGGTCGACGAGATCCGCTCAGCGACGCGCGCGGCGTTTGACAACCTGGTGCAGTGCGCGATCGACGAGGACGTTGACTTCGTGGTCATCGCCGGGGACCTGTTCGATGGCGACTGGCGCGACATGGGGACCGGTCTCTACTTCGCGAAAGCGATGGGCCGCCTGGACCAAGCCGGTATTCCAGCGTTCCTGCTGGCCGGCAATCATGACGCGGCCTCCGTCATCTCGCGCACGGTCCCCTGGCCGCCGAACGTCCGGCTGTTCGGATCGCGGCGCCCTGAGACTCATCGCCTTCCCGAACTTTCCGTCGCCGTCCATGGCCAGAGCTTTTCGACGCCGGCGGTCACCGAAAACCTTGTACTGGCCTACCCGCCGGCCGAGCCGCACGCGTTCAACATCGGTATGCTCCATACAGCGCTGGCCGGTCGGCCGGGACATGCCGACTATGCGCCATGTAGCTTCGAGGAGTTGAAATCTCGGGGCTATGATTATTGGGCGCTCGGCCACGTCCACGAGTTCGAGGTGGTCAGCACCGAGCCCCACGTGATTTTTCCGGGCAACGTGCAGGGGCGAACCATCAGAGAGACCGGAGCCAAGGGCGCGGTCCTGGTTGCTGTTGACGACGGCGAGGTTGCCTCCGTCGAGCGGATCGAGCTCGACGTTATCCGATGGGTGCGTCTCGACGTGAACTGCGCCGAAGCGCGAATGGATGAGGTCGGGGATCTGCTGCGCTCTGCACTCGTGGGGCTTCACGGCGCGAACGCCTCGGGTCGGCCGTTAATCGCGCGCGTGACGCTGTGCGGCGAGACGGTCGAGGCGGGCGCGCTCCATGATAGTGCCGCGACGCTGCGCGACGATGTCCGCGCGATCGCATCTTCGATATCCCCGGCCCTGTTCGTCGAGAAGGTCCGGGTCGAAGTTACCGAGCCGGCGCGCACGGGCCTCGTCGTCGGCGACGACCTGGGCGCCATGATCGACGAGGCGGCGAGCGACCCGGACCTCATCGATGCGCTGAGCCGCGACCTCGAGCGCTTCATGCTGGCGGCCAGCACGTCCCTCGGCGATCCCGATGAGGGCGAACTTCGACTAGCCGCCGCCCGCGGCGACTGGTCGGGCGTCCTCCGTACCGCGTCGACCGCGTTGCGGTCGCGCCTCACGGCGGAGGGCTAACCATGCGCCTCTCCCGCCTATCGCTCGAGCGCTATGGGCGCTTTGAGGACTGCGAACTGAACTTCCGCCCGGGCATTCCGGATCTCCACGTCATCTACGGCGAGAACGAGGCGGGCAAGACGACGTCGCTGGCGGCCGTCTCCGACCTGCTGTTCGGGTTCCCCGTCCGCTCGCCGTACAACTTCCTCTTCGACTATTCTCTGCTGCGCGTCGGCGCGGTGCTGGAGGATGGCGGCACGACGCTTGCCTGCCGCCGAAAGAAAGGTACCAGCGGCACACTGCTCGGTGCCGACGACGTCCCGATCGACGAGGCTCCACTCGCTGCGATGCTGCGTGGCCAAACCCGGGATACATTCGGCCTATCCTTCAGTCTCGATCAGGAGACACTCCGCTCCGGCGGAAAGGCGATGGTGGAGGCGAAGAACGACGTCGGGCGGACGCTCTTCGCCGCCGGCTCCGGGCTGACCGGCGTATCCGACGAATTGCGGCGCCTGGAGACGGAGGCCGACGCTATATGGGGCCCGACCAACCGCGGGAGCCGCACGTTCACGGTGGCCCAGCGTCAGCTCGCAGAATCCACGCGGTTGGTTCGTGACGACGCATTGAAGCCGAAGGCGTGGTCGGACGCGCGGGCCGCCACCGAGCGGACCCGCGAGGCGCTCGAGGCCGCGCGCCTCGATCGTGACGCGGTGCAGGCGGAATCCCGGGCCGCCGAGCGCGTTCGACGCCTCGCGCCGCTCGTTCGGCGGCGCGAGGAGCAGACCATAGCGCTCGCTGGATATGACGGTGTCGTCGACCTGGGCCGGCAGCGCGAAACGGCTGCGGAGGAACTAGTGCGCGAGGCCGAGGAGGCAGTGCGGGCGATAGCGGCCGCTGAGGGCCTTCGGGCCGACATCGCCAACCGCCGCGCTGCGGTGTTGACCGACCCACAGGTGCTGGGCGTCGCCGATGAGATCGATCGCCTGGTCGCCGATGCGGGTGCCGAGGTGAAGGCGAAGCGCGACCTCGTTGGCCTTGAGGCTGAGCATGCCGATGCCGCGGCGACGGTCCGTCGGCTTCGCGCCGAGGCCGGCCGGAACGCCGGCGCGACGCTTCAACGCGAACTGGCGGCCCTGCTGCGCGAACTCGCCCGCGTGCACAGCGAGCAGCGCTTGGCCATGCGTCAGGTCGAGGACGACCGACAGCGCGTCGAGGAGCGGCGTGGCCGTGCTGCGGCGGCGCTCGCCGCGACAATCGTCAGCGACGCCGTCGATGCGCTGACCTCCGCCGTCGATCACGCGCGCGCGCTCGGAGCCGATGCCGACGCACGCTGCGATGCGTTGCGGGTCAAGCTGGACGGTGCAACGCGCCGAGCCGACGCCGCCCTCGCGCGACTCGCACCCTGGACGGGCGACGGGGACGCGTTGGCCTGCCTCCCAAGGGTTGACGACAGCGAGGTTCACGACGCGCGCGACGCACTGGCGGCGCTGGTGGCTGAGGTCCGCCGGGAGGAGGAGGCAGCGCAGCGAGCCTCGGACCAGTCGGCGGCCGCCGCGTTGGAGATCTCTCAATTGGCGACCGGCACCGCGGTGTCGCCCGAGGAAATGGCTGAGGTACGGACCGAGCGTGACCGTCTCTGGCGACCGCTGCGCGAGCATCTGCTGAATGGCGCGGCCTTGCAGGCACCCGCTGAAGCCATTGCGGGATACGAGTCGGGCGTAGCGGCGGCGGACGACCGCGCCGATGCGCGGTTCGCCAGCGCAGATGCCTCGGGCAAGCTCTCGCTTCTCGAACAGACGCGGGCGTCGCACGACCTCACTCGTAGGCAGGCGGAAACTCGCGCGCAGTCAGCGAGGGATTGTCACGAGGAGACGGTCGCCGGCTGGAAGCGACGGCTCGCCGATGTGGGCCTACCGGCACTCGAGCCCGGCAGATTCCACTCCTGGCAGGCGGACCGCGACGTCGCTGAGGCGGCACAGGCCGAGGTGCGCAACCTGATAGCGGACGTCGAGCTGTCCGAGGCCAAGCGCGACGCCGCTCGGGCGGCGATGAGTGCTGCGCTCGGCGTCGCGGACGGAGGCGGTCCGATCGCGCCGGTGCTCGCCAGGGCGGAGAGGCGCCGCGCGGAATTCGAGGACGTCGCCCGCAAGCGGCTTCTGGCACAAGCCGAACTCGACCAGCTCGACGTCGAGACGGCGGCCCTCGATCGCAGGCAGAGGGTGGCCGAGGACGCGCTGGATGCGAACGGCGATGCGTGGCGCGCAGCGTTGACCGAGGCCGGTCTGGACATCGACGTGTCGGCTTGTTCCGCGGTCCTCGACCTGCTCGACGAGTTGCGCGAGGCGACGGCGTCTGAGGCGTCGATGCGGCGGCGCATCGAGGGCATCGGCCGGGACACGCGCGAGCATGCGGCGGCGGTGAGGCAGCTTGCCGATGCGATCGGCGTCCCGGCGGGCGAGGTCCAGGAACGCCTGCGCTCACTGCGCGACCGGCTCGCGGCCGCGCGGAGCGCCGCGACGGTGAACGGATCCTTGCACGACGAGGACAAGCGCCGCCACGGCGAGCTTCAGGAGGCGCAGGCCAAGCTCCAAGCGACCGAGGAGGCCCTAGCGCCGCTGCTCGCCGAGACAGGTTCGGCGGACAGGGTCGCGCTCGGCGCGGCGATCGAGCGGTCACGGGCCAAGCGCGGGTTGGCCGATGAGATCGCCGCGACCGAGCGCGCGATCTTGGAGGCAGGCGACGGCCTCAGACTCGACGAGCTGCTGGCGGCCGTTGGCGCGGCCGATCCCGACCAGGTTGCTGCGCAACTGGAGTCACTCGGCTCCCGGCTCGAAGAGCTTAACGCCGCGGTCGACGAGGCTGCTACCGCGCATGGCGATGCACGGGCGACGTTCGCCGCCCTCGATACGGATGGGACCTCCGCAGTAGACGCAGCCGCCGACGCCGAGCAGGCCCGTTCCGAGCTGGAGGTGCTAGCGGAGGACTACATTCTGAAGCGGACTCAGGCCGTGACGCTTAAGTGGGCGATCGAGAAGTATCGCGAACGGCATCAGGATCCATTGCTCCTGCGGGCGGGCGAGCTTTTCTCGACGCTCACCACGGGGCGTTACGCTACGCTCAAGGTAGACACCGACGCTCCCAGCCCGCGACTTCTGGGTATGCGCGACGACACGCGGACCATGGTCGAGGTTGACGCGATGAGCGAGGGCACCACCGACCAGCTTTTCCTCGCGCTGCGGCTAGCCGCGCTCGAGCAGTCTGTCGCGGCTGGGGTCGGCCTGCCGTTCCTCGCCGACGACCTCTTCGTGAACTTCGACGACCGGCGCGCTGAGGCAGGCTTCCGTGTCCTCGCTGAGGTCGCTCGGACCACACAGGTGCTGTTCTTCACGCACCATCCGCACCTGGTCCAAATCGCAAAGTCGGTGGTCGGCACCGAGCTTCATTCGGAATGCGCTCTCTCGTGATCCACGGGCGATGTAATGCGGGAGGATGACGCCCAACACCTGCTGCTCCGCTTGCGGCCCCGTTGTAGTCGACGGCAAATGCCTGGCGAGCTATTCATGGCAGCTATGGCGGCGCCCCTCGCCGAATCCTACCATTCCGTTCGCGGCCCATCCCGTCGCCACCCTGCGAGCCAACGGAGACGAACACGAGAAAATGCCGGGGGCGGCTTTAAAGCGCGCGTGACTCCAACTCTATCTGTGGAACGGCACGCCGCTTTGTCCCTAACATGTCCGAATTCTCTCAGACGATGACGACAGTCTGCTGATATATTTGACGTTCGACTTCAACAAATGCATCAAGAACCTGATGATTGCGCTGTCGCGCCGGTTACAGACTAGTTCGATCCCACCGAGCGACGTGAAAGTTGGAATGCGTGGTCGATGGTTTTCCGCTGTTTGTCCGAAAGCGCCATGGAAAAGCCGGCGATCCCGACACAGGTGCAAGTTGGCGGCGTCCGGGCTCAGATTGCTGCTGCGATGGCGCAGGTGCCGCCAGCCTACGACGACCGCGCTCATCATCATGTTGCCGCCGAGCTGACGATGTAGGAGCTCACGGCTATGCTCTCGCTGCGGTGGGTCGCGATCCTGCGGGGCTTGCCAAGATGGCCGATGCGGCTGCAACAGCCTCGGCTGGGGCTTGACCTCCGGCGGGTCTCGCTCGCGGACCAGGGTGTTCGCCTGGCGCTAGAAAGCGGCGACATGGGCCAAGCATCGCCGACAAGACCGGCAGGCCCACGCCAGAACATGCTGATATTTAACATAATCTTTGTTATCGAACAATTATTTATCCCACATTTGACAGACTTTGGAAATTGTGGGATAACTCCTCATGGACACCCTTCGCACCTTCAGCGATGAGCAATCCCGGCTTCTCGTCAACCTCCGGCAACGATATGAAGCCTGGGTCGTAACCGAACGCGCCCGGGCCGCGCTGCCTTATGATTTGCGCCGCAAGACAGTGGGCGAATATGAATATCTCTATCAGATCCATGATCGCAGCGGAAACGGCAAGTCGCTCGGTCGCATGGACGCTGCGCGGGAAGCCGAGTTCCAAAAATATCGCCAGCAAAAGGCGGAGCTGAAAGAACGTGGCGCACTACTGAGCGCCAAACTTGCCGAAAGCGCCGCTCTGTACCGGGCTCTGCGACTTCCCCTGCTTTCCAGCGATGCCGGTCCCATTCTTCGAGAATGCGATCGTCGCGATCTTCTTGGCTCGCACCTCCTCGTCGTCGGCACCAACGCGATCGCGGCCTATATGATAGAGGCCAATGGCTTCATTCTCTTGCCCGACGAAACCGAAGACTTCGATCTCGCCTGGGTCGCCGCCGAGCAAGACAATTCCGAACAAACCGTCTGGCAGATGCTGAAGACCGTCGACCCGACCTTCACAATCAACAGCGAGCGTGATTTCCAAGCACGGAATGCCCGGGCGTATGAGGTCGAGCTGCTCGTAGCGCCGTCTCGTGCCGAAACACTGAGCGACCGCGATCAACCGCGGCCGATTCCTTTGGAAGAGCAGGAGTGGCTGCTGCTTGGTCGACCGGTCGATCAAGTCGTCGGCTGCCGCGATGGGTCCCCTGCCCGGATCGTAGCGCCGGACCCTCGATGGTTTGCGCTCCACAAACTCTGGATGTCAGAGCAGGCCAAGCGCAACCCTCTTAAGCGTCCGAAGGACCGTAAGCAGGGGCTGGCGCTGCTCGACGCCGTCGTCGAGGCCATGCCACATTATCCGCTCGATGAGGCATTCGAAGCGGCGATCCCGCCCGATTTGCAAGAAATTTTCGAGAATTGGCAGAAAAATACCACGGCTGGACGCAAGTCCAATTGGTGATGTGAGAGCGCCTTTCGGAAGAGGTTATGCGGCTTTGTTTACGTCGTCGATCAGCGCCTGAACCTTCCCAATCGGTGTTTCGTCAATTGGCCGGATCGTCTCGCCGCAACCTTGGCATTCGACCGTTCGCCGCAAGCGCAACGTCTTGTAAGTGAGGTTCAGCACGAAACCGCATGCCGGGCAGTTCGCCTGCGCCCTGATGTCGTCCAGTTCGTTCGCCATAGGTCATAATACCACACTGATGGTGCCCCGGCTACGCAGCGATGTCCTCAGCCTTTGGTGATCTCGTTTAATTGCTTCTTTTCGTCGGGTGAAAGCTCCCAACGCTCAACCGTGTCAGGCTCGGAAAATTCTGCACCGATGCTGCACGTCGTGTTCGACCCGAGAACCATATAATGGGAAACTAGCAATATCCGACGCTTATCCGAGAGATTTTTCTGAAAACTGGCGATAAACGTCGTGCCGTCGAGATAGTAAGAATATTCACTACCCTTGGCTGTCTTGACGATTTCTACGCCCTTTTCCTTCTTCTGCTCGAAGGCTCCGAAGTCCTTCACGAGCCAATCAGCCGTCCGCTCATGGATGGCTCTACAATCTTCCAACGACATCTTCTGGTCCGGGTCGTCGATCATCTCGCGCTCGTATTTGAGCGAGATGTCGGTCAGTTTGTCAAACCGGTTGAAGGACAGCGCGAGCGTGTATGGGATGCCATCCACACTGGTGTAGGAGATAAGATTATTGTCGGGCGTAAGATAGCAGCCGCGCACGGCTAGTTCGAGCAAGCACCCTTTGACGGCTGCTGGATTGAAGCGGCTCAAGCCGGTCAGCCCGGTCGATTCTGCGAACGACATTCCAAACTTCAAATTGCCGTAGCCACCGATCCCGGAAGGTTTTGCGTTTTCCGATTGGGCGGCTGGTGCCGTGGACCCACAAGCTGCAAGAGCAAGTGCGATAGGTAACAGCCAACGAAAGCGGCGCGCAAAGCCCGTCACTTCCAATCCAAGCCTGCCGTGTCGAAGGCGAATTGCTGGTTACCCTGCTGGTAGAATTCGGCTTCGATGATGACCTTCTTCGACTTTTTCAGGTTGGCAAGAAATCCGGATTCGTTGCTGAGGAACGCGATGTCCGAACTCCCGTCGCTGGCACCGTCGCAAGCATAGCGCTTGATAGGCTGATCGTCGAACTTCACCGACACATGACCATCGCTGTAGCTACGGCAGAGGATTTGCCCTTTATCGACAAGGAACATCACGTTCAGTCCGTCAGTCGGGCGCTTGCGAACTTCAATATATCCGCTGACCGTTCCATACGGGAATTGAAGGTTCACTTCGTTCGAACTGGTCAGGCGCGCCGTTTTCGTGACGGTCCCGCGCATTTCGTCCATCTGTTCGTTGTAGGTCCACTTCGACGGCAGCGCAGAGGGCGCTGCGTCCTCACCCTTCGCGCTCGGCTCTGTCGTGCTGGCGACTGGATCACTTGCCGCCATTGTGGTGCTTGCCTTCGGATCAGCAAACGAGCCGACAAGGATCAGCGAGACGATCGCAGCTATGGCGAAATGCCAACGCTTGAGGCTCCCAATGTAGGGTTTGAAAACCCCGACGACAGCCGCCAAGAAAATGATCGCAAAAAGTCCTGACACATCCGCCCCCGCGTGTTGAATTCATCACGGAGCATTACCCGGACAGGCGTTAAAGGGCAATTACGTCGGCGACACAGATGCCGATGATCTTACAACCAGAATAGCTGTGTCCCGACGTTAAGGGAGGATCGGGAGGCACGAACGTTCCGGGCACGTATGTTTCTACCCGTGTACAATCGGATTACATCTTCAGCGACAGAAGCTGTTCACCAATTGCTGCTAGTGTGTGCCCATGATGGAACTTGCCGATCACGACCGAGCCTTTTGGGACGATGGCGAATGGGTCAGCTGGGACGAGATTAATCAGCAGATCGAATACAAGGAATGGCGGGCGAAATATCCAAACGCCGACATCTCCCTTGTCCCGATCTTCGAAAGCCTTCTCTCAACGGCATGTAGCTACAATGCCCACACCGGGAAGCATTTGCACGTCTACGGCGATATCGGCGAATTATACGGCGCGATCACCCACGGTATCCGGTTGAACCGAAACTACGCGCAAGGGTCCGACGGACGACTTGGCAACGACCTGATCGAAATCAAAACGATCACGCCGTTCAAGCGGACGGACACCGTTGAAATCAACATGGCGCGGAACTTCAGCAAGGTTCTGATCGTCCGCATCAACGACGAGTTCGATATCAGCGGGAAGCTGATCGACCGGAAATCACTCCCCAAGGCGAAGGGGAAAATCCGCGTAAGCTGGAGTGAGGTTTCCGGTCAAGCGATCATCTAGTCGAACACCATCTTCCGGGTGACAGACGTCGTTCCCAACGTCGCATAGGAACCGTCGTCCAATAGCTTGGCTAAGCCCACGCAGTTGAACCATTTGGCGCTGATGCCATTGTCCGCCAGATATTTGGTCACATACGCCTTCGACCAACCCTTGCTGGTCGATGCCAACCGGTTGCCGCGACCTACGATTGTCTCTTCCGGATTGCCGATGCCTATCGAAGAGCAACGGTAGGCGTCCGGTATGATCAACTTGTCGCCCTCGAAACCGATCCCGCTGATGTTGCCATCGTTCGGCAGGGTCTTCACTTCCCCCGCAGAGATGTCGATGGTCTGAGACATTTGCGCCGCATGAACGCATTCGTAGCCGTCTTTGATGGACCAGCAGCGGGTCAGCGCGTCAGAGAAGCCTCCGACGCCCGATTGCGCAACAAAGCTTCCATCCGCCATCTTCTCCCAAGTCACCTGCTTGCCAGCCGATGGCGGCATATCGACCGGGCGCGACAGGAAGTTCCAAGCGCCGTAACCGGTGGCGATGGTCGCGACGGCGGCTACGCCGATCCAAATCTTGCTCATTCAACTCCGTCCCTTTCCGAACCAACCATGGTGTCTTCTGCCGCTGTCGCCGCGATATTGTCCGCGCTTGCCAGCAACCCCAGTCTCATTCCGATCGAGCGATCCAAGCCAGCGCGAATGTCCGCGGCGGTGGTGCCAGTTAGTTCCGCAGCGGTAAGGCCGAGCAGTTTTATCATCAGCACCCGAAGTTTTGAGACATATGGCAGGAAGTCGCGATTTGCCCGATTGTTCGGCATCAGTGCTTCAATGGCGTCGAGCGCCCAAAGCGAGGTTACCCAGCATTCCATAAAGTCGACCGGCATTTCGCTATACTCTCGTGCCATCATGAGCCGCGAGATAGCTGGCGATTTACCGCCAAAGAATGCGACGAGCGCCCGTACGACCAGTCGGGGCCATGACTGGGGTGCGCTCGAGCAATCGAGCCCCTTGGGGAGATCGTTGCAGCGCGCCTTGAAGAGCAGGAGCAGGATCCAATAGCGAAGACGGAGGACCTCGGCTGATCCGATGGCATCCCCGTCATCTTCGATTTCCTCTGCATAGGCCCAGATATAATATTCGAACTCTTTGGCATCTATTTTCCGACGCTCGACGGGTTCCGGGTTGACCGAAGCTAGCGCTGCGGACTCGACGTCGGCATCCGGCACGTCATCTATATCATCCGTTTCTTCGCCCATATCGAGCCAGCCGTCATCGTCGCGATCGGCGCTGGGCTCACTGCGCCCGGTCAACAGATTGAGGAAATCGCGAATGCTGTCGGTGTAGGTGCCCGCGAGACTATTGGCTCCGTTCCCACTCCCCCGCGCACTGCCTGGGCGCGCTTCGGTGAATTCCTCATAGCTGAGATTTGTGGGGTCCGCCGCCGCCCCGACTTCTTTCGGTTCTCGCGGGCGGGCGCTTGCGATCGCGGCACCCTCTTTGCTCTGCGAGAAATCGGCCCGGACCAGCGTTTCGAATGCTTCGTGCATCCATAGCTCAAAATCGGTTCCATCGGTGAATTGAGAAAGCGCACGAGCAACGCGGCCGCTGGCTGCTTCCCGGCGACTTTCTCTCAGCGCCTGACGGTGCGAAACATGGGCCGTCGTTGACACAAATTCGCCGCGGACAATGCGCGCAAAGAACAGCTTCTGCTGAAGTTCCGAGGTGATCGGCACTGCTAGTCGAGAGCCCGCGCTTGCAAAGGACGCCGCTGGAATGTCGTCTAGCAGTGCGCCGGCACGGTCTAGGAGCTGGATGATACCGTCTCCCGCATCGCCGATAGGTGGCTGCCAGAACAGGGAACCTTGATCCGTTTCAAAGGAGCCAGGACGCCGCGCCTCCAAGATCGCCAGCGGGATTTCAGGCAGGTCTTCGCGGTCCGCCAATTGGGAAAGCTCAAGCCGATCAGCGTCGATCCAGCGATCGAGGCCCAATGCTTTGACTGCGGTCCCCGCGGGCAGCCGCCGATAGACGCAGGCCTCCGCGTTGCTGCCGGCGCTACTAAGCGCCGCAGTCGTGCAATTCGCGCTCCCAAAAAGGATATGGTCATGATGCTTCGTCAGCGCGACGAAGACTTTCGCATGAGTGAAGCGCGAGTTCGGGGAATTGAGATCTACGAGCCGAACCTTTTTTGCGAAGGCAGCTTCGGCGGGGAATTCGTGGTGTTCGCTGTCGATAGGAAGGATGATTTCTTTGGGCGAGAGCTCCGCCGCCAATTCAGAAAGGGCGCTGAGGTTGCTATCCCAATAAGGGCTGACAACGAGCAGCTTCCGCACCTTCTCGTTGCCGATCCATTCCACAAACTGGTTCGAAATTCCGCGATCGGTTGATGAAGGAAGAAAGCCAATCGCAGAGCCGTCGTCGAGTTCCTTGAGCGGCGCTCCGACCGGCCCTTCCAGCCACGGCGCCCGTTCGCGTGCCCAGCGCAGCGCATCTCGTGCGGGCGACGCTTCCTCTGAAACTAAGGAGTTCAGATACTGCCAGATGGCGCGTAGGATTTCACGTTCGGGTCCATCTTCATTGCCAGACTCGATCTCGATGGCGATTTCCACGTTTCCGCCGAGGCCGGCGCCGGTGGCGTTGGCCGAGCTGACAAATGCCCTTCCCGTTTCGCGACCGAGTTGCAGAATGATCTTCGGGTGGAAGATGCCGTCACTCGCTGGTGGGCTATGGAGTGCGTAATCGCGGCCGAGCGCGACGGGCAATCTCGAGCCGTCGGTAAGCGCCATAGCCGCCATGCGATCGTCGGCCACCAAGAGAAGATTGTTGGCGCCGCTGGCCCTAAGCTGCGGCAGCAGGATTTCTTCAACCGCCGCGAATTCGACCGCGAATGTGGTTGTGATGGCACTATGAAAAGGCTTGCGGGGTCGACGGCCCAACCGTTCAGGTAGTTTCATGCGGCTGCCTCCAGCAAGGGAAGCGCGCGCGAAGTCGGACCATCTTCATTCAAGAGGTGAATGTCTTCAAGAAACTGGATCGCAGGCATAAGGCGAGGTGTCGTCGCGACCGGCTGATAGTTTTTGAGATAGATCAGTCGGCCGTCCCGTACCTCGAACAGGAAGGTATAATCTCGCTGCCGGCGCAGCTTCTGCATCGCAACCCAGCTATGACGTCGAACTACACGTTCGATCATATAGTCGGCGATCTTCTCGATGACGGTCTGATCTTCCTCCGAGGCCAGCCAGTTTAGCTCGGTGCGCAGAGAATGCGCCATGCCGCGGAGAGGAAAGCCTCGATTGATCCGGTCAGCGAGATCGGGACGGTCCAAGGTCCGTTGATGGAGCGCCGCCATGAGCTGAACGGCCGCCATCGCCTTCTCATCAGGGGCGCCGCGCCAGTTTGTAATCTGGTTCCAGGTCTCTCTAAAGTCGTAGGTCTCGCGGACATTCCTAGACCGGAATTCACGCCATGATCCGGCGAATCCCAGCTCGGATTGCGACGTGAGCTCGTCGACGACTTGCGCGCGGATTTCGAGAATCGGCAATCCGCCGTCGGCGGAATTGAGCAGCGAGAGGGCCCAAGCCAGCAGGGACGCGGCCGCCACCTGCATCAGGTCCTGACAGTTGTAGACTTCCCAGTTCAGTCGTTGAGCCTCAAGCTCGGCGGGCAGAGGATCCGCGGGCACATCGAAGAGGTGCCATCGGACATCTTCCGGTCCGGGAGCCGCTTCGATGGCGCGCGCTGTATGGAGGACGAGCCGCAGCGATGCGCTTCGACTGTGCGCGTTCTCCGAGGCAGTGTCACCTTCGGCGAAAAGGAGCATTTCGTAAAATTCGCGCTCGGCGCCGTCTTCGTCGATTTCGGACGGAGCAATTGGGCTAAGGCGCTCGAGTTCGCGAGCACTCACGCTGGCGTCGGCGATCTTCTTCCTGAGCAGCTTTGCGACGTCTGGGCCGATCGCATCGGCGAATAGGGTCGCGGCTCGCTTGCCGAGTTCGCGTGTGGCGACTTGGATGCCATGCTTATTGTAGGTGAAGAGCCCCATCTCTTCCATCTGGGAAAAATATGCGCCTCCGAAGACGCCAAGCGCTTGGCGCAAATATAGCTTCTGCGATCGATCGGTTGAAGCGGCGGCGGCGAAGTCGATGACCTTCTTGTCTACGGCGAGCCGGCCATTTGCCCATTCCGTTCCGCCGACACCCGTCTCTTCGGCATATGCGGCGACGAGGGCGTAGAGCGCCTCAGCTTTGCGGAGCCAGGTTCGCCATGCCTCGAAATCGTCGGACGCTCCGCTACGCGCATAGGTTTCGCTGACCCAGCAATAATAGCAGTAATAGCGCATTCTGAGGGTAACATTGCTGATACCCGGCAAAAGGGCTTGGTAGAGCAGCACGCCGCTATTTTGGATGCCTAGGGGGTCTAGGCCGCGCTTGTCAGCCTTCTCCGTCCACTGCGGTAATAGGTCCAAAATTTCCCCCTATTGAGGGCTCCAAGACTTGGTCCCCCTTATCGTATAAGACGTCTCGCGCGCCGTTTTCCGGAAGTTAGATCGAGACTGTGTAATCTGGCGTAGCGCCCCCAGACGCTGCCTCGACATATCGAATTTGGATCGCAGCGCCATGAAGATTTGCGCCGTTGCGGAACGATATCGAGCGCGACGGTGCGGCCAAAAGGTAGTGCTAGCCCGAAGTGAGGTCAGTTGGTGATTGCAAGCTCAATCAGGTTTCGGCTGATATCCCTTGAATGCGCGACGAGGCTGCGCGTGTGTTCGCGCAGCATGAGCTGCCCGATGATCCCTTCGACATAGGCCGGGTTGGTCTTGTCGATGACTTCCAGCGCAGTCTTGCATTTGTCAGGCGGGCATTGCTTGAGGGCCGATAGCACGTAGTCGGACCCAAAATGCTCAGCGACCGCGGCGAGATCGAACATGTCTCGCGGTTGGAGACTCCAACCGCGATAGAACACCTTTTTTGCAATAATTTCTGCCGGAGTTTCAAGCGCGACAGCGTGACCTCGTACATCGGTCGCTGCGGTCGGGTCGAGCAGGATATTGTCGCAGCAAATGAAGTCGATTTCGCCCAACTCCTCATATGCGAGCTTTAAGACATCCGTGCCGGCCTGATAGCTATCGGGAGCCCGTTCGAGTTTGATACCCTGTGTTTCCGGGTTCAAAAACGGTAAATATTGTGGATCGTCCAGAAACAGATCGATGTCGTGACTCTCCCGATGGTCGATCTGCAGCATGAGCGCAGTCCCGCCGCCAAAACTCCAACTGGGTGAAAAGCCGTTCGCTTCGTTGAAGTGCTTCAGGATATCGATTGCGAGATCGAAAAGGGCCGGCCATTCGCTTGGCCGCTTCTCGGGCACGGCGTCAGGCCGCCAGCGGCAATGCGTAACCCGAAAGCTGGGAGACTTGCTCAGCGACTTGGCTCGCTAGTTGCTCATCCACATTCATGGCCCACATGAACTGCTTCTGGACCTGAAGCGGAACTTCGGAGAAGAATGCGAAAACTGGCGCATTAAAGCTAATCGCGCTATCGGAATCGACGATCATAGCGGCAAGCTGATGTGCAGAAACAGCCGCCCCGTAAGGGGCGTTCACCGTAGTAAGCACTTGAGTTACAGCGTTTGCCATCATCCGACTCTTAACGCGACCCTCTCTGGATCGTTGCTCCTATATAGCTCTGAGCTGTTATCAAAACAAGAATGGCGGCTTTCCTGGGCAAACCCGGCTCAAATTCCGCTGCGTCGGAGCTTATCTGTAACCGCAAAACATGCAGAAACTTGCCGTTCTTGGGTGTTTCCTGTATGTTCGCATCGAAGGATTGGCCCATGAATGACGACGACAATTTCGCGAGGCGACTCTACGATCCGTCGCACCCGCTGTACGTTTCGTCAGCAGCGGAGGATGGACTCGCACGACTAACCAAGAACCGTGGCGACATGAAGGAGCTTGGGCCTTGGGGTGCGCGCCTCTTGTATGCCGGGCTGGCGGTAGTTGCCGCCTATTTCGGGTTCATCCTTGTCTTCGGAACACATTGACCACGGCCAGCGGTTAATTCCGCTGGCCGCGGGCGTCAGCGCTTGCGACCCTTCCCGCCACGCGGCTTTGGATCATGTTCGATGTGAAGATGATTGTTCGCCGGATTGTCGCGGAACGTCTCAAAATTGACGTCATAGTCCGGTCCGAGGCGTTCGCGAACATCGCGAGCCCACTGGCGGCCCTGCGCAATGCTGATGTCATTCCCGCGCAGATCAAGCCCCTTCCCTTCGGGATGCAAACTACCGCGAGAATGCTGACTGTCGCGGGCAGACGTTACGATGCGCTGCGGCAACCCGAGCGCGTGAGCCGAGGCAGCAGCGGCGGTCAACGCCGGCGCCATGCTCGAGTCCATTGAATTGAGATTTGCCCCGCCCTTAACGCCGAGGCCGGCGGCGGCGGCTACTCCTCCCAGATTTACCCGGTGCCCGCCGAGAGGCGCGTCCGCCGCGTTATCGAGCCCGAGCGCCCTCATCGCCGACGCCACGCCTGGCATGGTGCGGATGACCCACGAATCGTTCCGAGCCTCCGCCGTTGCACCCAGGCTGTCTGCCTGCCGCCGATCGCCGAGCAAGGTTGCCCTCATGCCGTGACCATATTCATCGAGGCGCGCGACGCTCCCATCGAGTCGACCGCTCACATTATCCTCGAGCGCTACGTCACGTGCCGTACCGGAAACATCGACCGCAGGGCCGCGCGCTGCGATCTCGGCCATACCGGCAGCGCCGATCGCGCGTATGTCGTCGGCGGTAGAGAACGAGGGTCCCACAATCGTGCCGGCAGGAGCGTCCGGAACCACGCCGAGGTCGCGGTGCATCTGATCAACGCGATCGTCCATGAACTGCTTCAGCAAAGCGTCTTGCGTCATCGCCTGCGTCGTCGTCATGTTGACCAGGCCCGGGTGATAGCTCTGATCGAGATGACGATTTTGCGGGTCCATCATTGCAGTTTGAGCATAGCGGACGAATTCCTGGCTCAAATTCTTGTTCAAGGCATAGCCGTCGCGCTCGAACTGCGAGAATTCGCTCGACCAACGCTGATACCGTTCTTCCGCGCGCGAAGCTTCCTCGCTGAGGCTTTGTGAGTGCCTCAGATCCTGCGATACTTCCTGCCCCAGACCACGGACCTGACTGTCGGTCGACGACGTGGTTGCACGATAGAAGCTCTCGCGCGCTTGCCGAGCAGCCTCCGAATTCGATTCCCTTTCAAGCCACTGATAGGCGTCAGTGTTTGCGTTCTGAGTTGAAACGTCCTGTTCTGTGTTCCTTCTGTCGCTCGAATTGCCGTCGATGCCGATCTTCCCATCGACTTGACCTGAGAGCGGCCCGCGTTTTCCACTTACCGCACCCGACGCACCAACTCCCGCCCTTCCGGTCAACACCGTATCACGAGCCAATTTATCCGCTTCGCTTTTCGTCATGCCAAATTGGGTCTGAAGCGTATTCGACCACTGTGACGAAAGATCTTGGACCTGAGCGATCGACGACTGCAGCGAGCGACCTTCTTCGGTTGTTGAGCTCGCCGACGTCTGCGCCGTGTCGAACAGCCGCGCCGATTCCGTGCGCGTCGTCGCCCAGCTATCGTTCGCCGCAACGCGCTTCTGCTCGACGACACCCGACCCTTGGCTAAGCCCCTTCTGCAGCTGCGACCCATAATCCTTGCTCGCCGAGATCGCGAAGCCAAGGTTCGAAATGCCCTGACTAGTGTCGTAAGCGAAACTTCCATCTTCGTTATAACGCATGAACGCGCCATCCCCGGCGCGCTGCTGGATGGTCGCGGCGCCAGTGCTGAAGCTCGGGGCTGTCGTGTACTGGTCCCGCTGCAGCGTGTTGACTTGCCGGTTCATCAGCGAAGCGTTGCCGTACGAATAATTGCCCGTGGTCGCTTCGGCCGCGGCCTGCTCAGCCGCATTCTGGCTTGGCGAGAGAAAGCTCGCGGAATGCGACGCGATCGCCATTGCGCCTTTCGCCATGCCGGCAGCGATGAACGGCACGGACATGATCATATAGCCGGCGAGCGCGCCGACGTCCTGGTTGACAGCCGAGATGCCGGAGAAGTTGGCGGCCGTCATCCCACCATTCGCGCCCCACGATGCAAGAGAATCCTGCCAACGCGACATGAAGATCATGTTCAAAATGACGAACAGCGGCCCCCAGGCAGCCAGATAGAAGAAGCCCGTGATATAGCCTTTGGCAACGGTCATGCCGTTGGTGGGCAGCAGCATCAGCAGGAACAGGATTGGGAAGAGCGAGTAGAAAACGACCGTCAGAACGATGTTCAGCAAGGGAACCCATTTCATCGCGCCCGACGCGATCGTCGAATAGGTATTGCGGGTCTGAATGTCCGCGCGAGTCTGCGCGAACGCATCGATCGAACCCTGCGCGGATCCGCTAGCAAAGCTGTCGCGCGCCTCCGTCAGCGCATTGATGAACATCGCCTGCCGAACGAGCTGACCGCTGCTCGAGCCCATTCCTGCGGCGTTCATATTACTGATGTCGTTGTTCAGGCGGGTCGACGCTTGCGCAACCGGAATGCCGGGGAAGAACTGAGCTGCAATTTTGGGAGCTGCGATGGCGTAGTAGTTGCTCCAGCCATTGCGAATGAAATTGTAGGCCGTCTCGCAGGTGACGATGCCCGATGTGCCATCGGGATAGATATACTGCTGCGAAAGCGCGACCGACCCCGGCCCCATCGCAGTGAGCAGATCCGAGGACTTCAGGGTGTCGTCATAGGTTTTGCGGCCGAGCAGGATGTCATAAAAGACGCACTGCTTGAAATGCTCGTTCAGGTTGGTCGCATAGACCGGATCGTCGATCCTCAGGCCCTGCGTAGCATCGAGCAACTTCGCGCCATAGATCATGCCTCCGGTCGAATAATTGAGCACTTGGGGCATGGCGAACACGGTCTCGGCGGCTCGCGTGAGATAATCGCCGATCTGGCTGGTGAAGCCGGCGACCAGGCCGAGGCCGACCGGAACATTGTCGACGACCGCCGCCGTCACGCCTGGGTTGGTGCGATCGGTAACTTTTACCGAGATCGTGGGCACCATGACGACCAAATACATCAGGGTCGCCTGCATGAACCATTTGAGGAGCGCCCGCGGATCCATATTCCACGCCGTGACGAGGAGCGCCCAGGTGAACGCCATGACCATGACAACGCGAATGAGGCCACGGTAACCACCGGAGCCTGACCACGACGCCACCGCGTTGAAGACGTTGACGAGATACTCCCCGCCCCCGACCGTGAACACCTCGATCATCGCACGCGCTCCTTCAGCCCGGAATCAGGGCCGCAAACCTTGCGCCGACAAAGCGCGGGAGAAATTCAGGGATGCCGCCATCCCCGGCGCCATGCGCGTCTGCAGGGTGCTTTCGATCATCATCGCGCGATCGACGATCTCAAAGGTCCGCGTCACGCGCTGGTTCACCGTGCTTTCGCGCTCGAACAGCCGCTGGCGCACGCGCGCAAGCTGTTCGTTGAACTGGCGCAAATTTTCGGAATCGGCTTGATTGCTGTTGTTCGACTGGCCCGAGGCCACCTGATCGAGCATCCGCTGGACGATCGAGTTGAGCAGGTCGATCGCGGTGACTTCGGCGAGCGAGTTGAGCTCGCCCGGCGACAGGTTGAAGCCCGAGGCCGCCTGTACGGCAACAACCTTGTAAAGCGGGATGCTGGCAACGCCGAGGAGGTTCTTCTCTTCGGTCGTCAGTGCCGCATTGCTCCGCACCTTGTCGCTCATCGACTGGATCAACATTGCAACACGAGGCCGCAATGCCGTAGCCCCAAGCGCCGGGATCGTCCGCTTGCCCGGATTGAGGCACTTGTCGGTTTCGTCACAGCCGAGGACGTCGATCTCCTTGTCGCCGTCAAGCAGCGCATCGAGGATCGCGGGATCGCCCTCCCCCCTATAGATGATCGGGAGCGGGTCGTTGTCCGATGGACGCTTGCCCACGACGATCGTGCCCGTAAGCGTCATGACGAGCTCGCGCATCTGCCGATCCGAGCTTTCAAGCGGCGATTGCTTGATCATGTCCCAGGCGTAGTTTTTCGGGCCCGGGGTCATTGCCGCAAGCGCCAGGTCGGTATTCGAATTGATCGTCGACGATCGCTCGCCGCCATTACCGCATCCGCGACGCGACTTTGCCCAGTCGGAGAAGCGCCCTGCAGACGTGCCGATCGACTGGCAAATTCGATCCTCCGCCGCGTCGACCTTCGGCCATACGGCGCCGACGGCCGCGGCGGCTGCCTCGCAGCTCTGCATGTTGAACTGGTTCACTTTGTTGGCGATGTCCTGCATCTGGTCGATCACGCCGCCGATTTGCGGACTGATGCTGTCGATTGCGAGCTTGAAGGCAAAGCCGATGGCGTTATTCGCGATCGCCTTCAGGTTGGCGACGAATTCCGACATGTTGATGAAGGAGAAGGAGCCCGAGAAGATGTCGATGCCGCCGCAGCCAGCACGGACTTTCGGAAGCTGGATGTTGGCGGGATAGACGCTCTTTTGCGGGAACCGGGCCCATACGGAGCCGAGCGAGTAATAGCCCGCGGACTGGCCCTGATAGGCCGTCGCCCCGGTAGCATTAGCCGACGCGCCCATATCGTTGAAGAAGTCGCTCATCTCGTCGCCAACGCCCGCCTGTGCCGGCGCCGCGGCTACGGAAAGCGCAATGATGCCAATCCCGATCCGGGAAACGGCCACGCGGATCCGCGCGATGAATTTGATGTCGACCATCAGAAGTCGCTCCCCACTTTGGTGCTCGTGAGCATGAAAATGCGTTCGGTGATTTCGTCGGCCGACAAGATGCCGGTGCCGATCGGTATCGGGCGACGAGTCACGGTGTCATAGAGCACCAGCGTCGGGGTGGCCTTGGTGGTGAGGCCCATCTTGGCGTGCTGCCCGACGTCGACGACGTAATTCGGGAATTCGCGGTTCGGTCCGCCGTCCATCGAGACGGCAACGACATTGAAGCCGCTGTTCATCGAAAGCGATTTCAGAATGGGTGCAAAGATCTCGCACGCGCCACAGCTCTGCGCGTAGAAATAGAAGATCCCGTAGCGTTTCGAGAGATTCCGGAGCGCCTGCTCCTGTTCAGCCTTGCGATTGTCGATCCAGGCGCGCTTGGCGAGCGTCGAAACGGGACGCTGAAGCGTATAGTCGAGCTCTGGGTTCTGCCACATCGACCGCTGCCAGACATCGGAGAACATCGAGGCCCGATCGAGCTGCTCGCGCTGGAAACGAATATAGGCTGTCACATTCACTTCCGACGGCTCGAGGATTGCCCGCGCCTTCAGCTCGTCGAGCTCCTTGGCGATCGCAGCCAGCCGTTCGCTCGCGGCTGTCGACGGCGGCGGCGGGGCATTCGGATTGGGTCGCGGTTTCGGTTTGTCGCAATAGAACCAAGTTCCGAGTTTGCGGGCGCCGCAGTAGAAGTCTTGGCTGGGAGAGGGCCTAGTCGCATCAGGAGAGCGATCTTCGACCGAAGATTGTGCTCGAATAGGTACGCCGGAAACGACGAGCAGTGCGCCGGCAAGAGCAATCGCGCTACGGATCGCCGTCTTCATCATTCTTCTCCGTTTTGAAAGGCTGCTTTGCCGCGATCGCAGCGCCGCCTTGGCGAGCGACGATTTGTGCATTTCGAGAACTTCGCGCCCGAGCGGGGTTGTCTGAACCTCGCGCTCCTCGCCTATGTGATCCACCGCTCTGACGAGGACCGAAAGCCGTCGGGATGGAATCATCTCGTCAATTTCCTCCCGGTCCATGCTGCTTATAATAGGCATCGATCTTCGCCTGGATGTCGCTCGCCATCTGCGCTTCATCGGGAAGCTTCACGGCTTCGAGGAAGTCCGCATAGATGTCGGAGAAATCCATCTTGCTGAGGTCGAGGCGCGAGAATTCGTCGACCGTGAAACCGGCGCATTGTCCTTCCTTGGGCTTCCCCCACGGCTTGTTGATTTGCGGCCGCCCCTGCTCCTGCAGGATCCGCGTCAACTTCGATTCAAAGCAACAATAGGCCTTCCGCTTCGTCTGGCAGACGCCGAGGAAGCTCGATGAACAATAGCTGCCGATCGAGACGCAAAGACCGAGGCGATCCTTTACGTCGAGCTGCTTTTCTTCATTCGAGCAAAGGAACGTGGTGAGAAACTGGGTGGCGACGCCTGCGAGCGCTGCAGGTCCGCCACTGAGCCCCGCCCAGGCGGCCGCCGCGGCGACGCCGCCGGAGAACAGGCCCGACACCTTACCAGCGCAGCAGTTGACCAAACCGAATACGGGCTTGTGACACGTCTCGCGCGTGCCCTTGAAAAGCCCCATCGTATCGGGATCGAATTCCTTGCCGACCTGATCGATCGCGCCCATCGCAACGAGCGCATCCTTGAATTCGTTCGAGGCTTCCTCCTCGATCTCGCTGCAGCTCCCGTTGATGCAATACATCGACCCGCCGCAGACATATTCCTTCACATCGGTCGGCGGAGAATTCGGAATCGGGCATTTGAAGGTGCGCTCGGTGACCTTGCAGGGGCCGTTCGGCTCCTCATCAAGGCACGTGTCCCGCACGTGACTGCATTTGGGATTTGACTCGAGCTCGGCGCACTCGCTCTGCCCCGCGCTCTCGCCGTAGCAGGTGCCATTCTGTTCGGTGGCGCCGGGCGGGCAGACCATCGTGACCCTCGCCGGCAGCGAGAGGGTCATTGAACAGGTCGTACCCGACAGCGTGTAATTCGCCGGGCAGCTATAGTTGGGCTGCGCCGGATAGGTCTTGGTGCAGGTCGTGCCCGAAAGGGTGAAGTCGGTCGGGCAGCTATAATTCGGGGTCGCAGGCTGCGTTTCCGTCTTGCTGCACATGTTGCCGCTGAGGCTGTACCCAGACGGGCAGGAATAGATCGGCGTCGCCGGCTGCGAGAGGACCGACTTGCACTTGTCCCCCTGAACTTCCCATCCGGTCGGACAGCTATATGTCACCTCCGCAGGCTGCGCGAGGTCGATCGTGCAAACCGAACCGGACAGCGAGCCGCCATTGGGGCAGCTATAGGTAACCGGCGCGCTCGTCTCATCGGTCCGCGAGCACGTCGTTCCCGAAAGATTATAGCCAGACGGGCAATAATAGACCGGGGTAGCAGACGTCGACGTGACGATCGTGCACGTCGTACCGTTGAGCGTGCCGCCACTCGGGCAAGTATGCGTGACCGTCGCCGGCAGCGAGCTGCTCGTATTACAGATGCTTCCGGCGAGCGTGCCGCCACTCGGACAGCTGTAAGTGACCGTCGCTGGGCTGCTCGAGCTCGTCTGGCACTGCGTGCCGTTAAGCGTCCCTCCGTTCGGACAGCTATAGCTTACGGTCCCCGGCGTCGCGGTCACCATCGTGCACATCGATCCCTCGACGACATAAGCGCCAGGGCAGGTATAATTGACCTTCGGGTGGAAGAAGCACTTCGTCCCGCTGTAACCCTGCGCTTTTCCTTCCTTATAGAAGCCGGTCCAGGTAGTCGGGCAGGTCTTGCCCGTCTTGGCGAAGCCGCAGTAGGGCGCATTTTCGAAGGTATAGAGATCCATCGGCAACGCCCAGCCACTGCACTGATAGACCGGCGTCCCCGGCGTCTGAGTCGTCGTCATGCAGTTGGTGCCGTTCGGCGTACCCCCGTTCGGGCAGCTATAGCTCGCTGTTGCGGCATAGCTCCCGGAGGTAACGCATTCGGTGCCCTGCAGCGTACCGCCGTTCGGACAGCTATAATTGGGTGTCGCGCCATAGCTTCCGGTTGCCGTGCAAGTCGTTCCGACGAGGGTATAGCCTGATGGACAGCTATAATTCGGAATCGCCGTATAGGTCCCGGTCTGGGTGCAGGTCGTGCCATTCAGATCGTAACCGGCAGGGCAGGTATAATCGACGTCAGCCGGCTGCGAGAGCGTGCGCGAACAGGTGGTGCCCGAAAGATTATACCCGGCGGGACAGCTATAGCTTGCCGTGGCGGCATAGGTCGATTTCGAGCGACAGGTTGTCCCTTCAAGGACGTAACCGGTGGGGCAGTTATAGTTCGGCGTCGCCGACTGCTCGAGCGTCCGCACGCAGCGATCGCCTTCGAGCATATAGTCAGCCGGGCAGCTATAGCCGGTAATCACCGCGGGCTCAGTCGTCGTGCGCGTGCAGTTCGTGCCCTGCAGGGTGAACCCGGCGGGGCAACTGTGGCTGGATACCGAAGCGGGCTGAGTCACGACGCATGTCGTTCCCTGCAGCACACCGCCGTCGGGGCACGTATAGGTAACGTCCGCAGGCTGGGTCAGCGTCTTCGTGCAGGTCCGACCGACAAGGGTATAGCCATCGGGGCAGCTCAGCTCCTCGACGCGATCGGGCGTCGTGACGGTGACGCCAACGTCGCACGTCGCGTCATAATAGTCCTGCTTCTCACCAACCTTTACTTCCTCGCAAGTGCCAGGCGTGTTGCTGATGTTCTCGCCGAGCTCGGAGCTCCCGGCGTTCTGATTGATCTCCTCGCCCTTCTTCATGATGTCTTCGAACGACGAAGGATCAACGGTCGCGCGATTGGCGTCCGCGCCCATCATGAATTCCCAGGCTTCGTTACCGACCGCATTGCCGCCCGCGGAATTGAGCGCCCCATCGTCGGTGCCGAAAAGGCTCGAAAGATCGCTCGGCGCCGTCGAATAGCCCGGAATGACGTCGCCGGTGACTTCCTGATCGGGAATCGAGGCGGCTCCCTCTTTCCCTGATTTGGCGAACGCTTCGCCATCCTTGCCGGCAGCCGAAATCTCTCCGGATGGCTGCGATGTTTGCGCCTGAACAACCGGGATAGGACCGACCACCATGGCGACCGCCGCGACGATCGCGACGAGTGAACGGCCCAAGCGCCGAACGCCGGCGCCAGCGACGCCTTCAGGTTCGATCGAAGTTGCTGGTCCAGAGCTGGCGTCGATCATGACCCCTGCCCTTTTTTCAGGCGCGCCAGCGCTTGGCCCGCGATCGCCGAACCGGGGCCACGACCGTCGACGAATGTCTCGAGTGCATATTCGAGCGGCACATTGCCGCTCATCCGATCATAGGGCGGCACGGACGTCCGGCAGTTGAACCCGTCACAAAGTTCGAATTCCGATGTCACGACGACGATCGCCGGCACCGCCGTCACGTCGAATGCGCGAAACAATCGCGGATCGATGCCGATGCTGCCGTAAGCATCCTGGTTGTCGACAACCTTCATGATCCCCTGTTGAAACGCCTTCATGGAATTCCCGGGGAAACCATTAAACACGACAGTGCCGCCTGCTTTCGCCGTATCGCGAATGAGCTGCTTCAGGCTTTGCTCCGGCATCGACAGCGATGCGAAAACGATGAGCTGAGGCGCGCCCTTGTCGCTGGCCTCAAGCTCTTTGGAGGCGGCCAGCATCTCGTCGAAATCTATCGCCCCGGTTGGCGCTCCCCCGAGCACAGCCTTATTCTCGCTGAGGTTGCGGTTCCCGCCGTCGGCCGCCTCGCGCGCATCGGCGCGCATTTCATCACCCCGGCGCGCCACTTCGCGGATGAGCGCCTCCGCGTCGGGATCGGCCGCTTCACCGCGGCTCAGGATATGCTGAATATCGAGGCCATCGACATTCTGCGCCAGCGCGATGCTGCCGCCGCAAGCCGCCAGCAGCACGGCCGCGGAAACAAATTTCCCTTTTCTGGAAAGGTTTTTCAAAGGACGCAGCAATTTCGCTTCCTCCACACGAGATAGCCCATGTCTTCGCCAACGGCGGGATAGGTGTTGCCGGAACCCGGCTTCATGTCGGAGGCGCCGATCGGCGGGCACGCCCAGCGGCCCTTGACCATCGGCGACGGCACCGTGGCCTGGAAGCGATATTGCTGCTTCTTCATGATCGGCATGATGTATTTGCCGCAGAGGCCTTTCTTGCCCATCGTGCCCCAGGCAATGCCTTGCCGGTGAAGCTTGAAGGCGAAGCGCGAGAGGGCCAGCCGGCTCGACTGGACGTGGCCGATGTGCCCCGAGATGTTTCCGTTCATCGGGTACATTGGCCCTAGGCAGCCCGCGCACCAGAAGAGCGGATCGAGCGGCAGCTTGCCGGTGGCGGCACCGCAGTCCGCCGCGCACGCCGTCTGCGCGAGCGGATTGGCGAAGAGCGCCACTTCCGGATTGATCAGCGCTGTCAGCGTATCATCCTGCCAGAGCGGGTCGATTTCAGTGACATAGGCGATGTCGAACGACGACTGCTCGAGGCAGGCCATGTCCGTCAAAATCTCCATCCAGTAGAGGAGCGGATAGACGTACCAATGGACATGCCATTTCGCGCCGCGATCGTGACCGTCGACACTATCGGCCGCGCGGCCGTGCCCAATGTTGAATCCCGGCGAGATCTTCTTGCCGCCGAGGCTGGCGAAGCACCACGGCTTCATTGTGACGTCCGCGAGCCTCACCGGCTCCCAAAAACCCATCGCAACGCCGATGCGCGGAAGCGGCGAGCCGCAAGCGCAGATCGGCAGATCGGGATTGTCGGTGTCGGGCCGATCGGACGGAAAAATCTTCAGCCCGCCAACCGAAAGGGGAAAGAGGCAAGACCAGCACACGTCGGTCACGGGGTTCACGAACTTGCCCGTGCACTTCCCTGGCGTGCCATCGATGCCGGCAGCGCTGGCAATAGCCGGCGCCGCCATTGCCACACCAGCGGCCGCGAGCGTCATGAACGCGGCCGACCGAAGTCGCCGCAGGCCCGACCGGAGCGAGGTGCGAATAAGGCCGATCATTTCCGCCCGACCCCGAGCGGAATTTCGGAAACCTTCATCGTCCTGCCATTCGGTTCCACGACCGCCGGCACCGCGCGGATCCCGAACCGCCCGACAAGAAATCCGCCCTGGTCGAAATAGAAGCGGCGCTGATGCAAGGTCATCGCGTCGAGCGGAGCGCCCTTCACCATGATGAGCTTCGCGGACTGATCATCGAACCGGCGCAAGGCCCAGCTCATTTGATCCTTGTCGTCGCCGTCGATGAAGACGAGCTTCTGGCGCACGGTCACGAAATCGAGCGGATTCACCCGCTGGCCCGCGCGGGCGATCACATTGCCCTTGTGATCGAGAATGTCCTGTTCAACGCGCATCGCCGGATCGAAGATCCAGCTCCGATCGCGCACCGCGAGGCTTATACCGGCGACGGGGCGTGGCCGACGAACACCGGCTTCGGTTTTGCGGGTCAACTCGGCATTCATCCGCTCGATGCCGCCGCTTGCTTCCAGCGTTCGAAGCTTCTGCTCGATAGTCCGCAGAAGATCCGGCTCGGAGATCCGGAATACGGCGCCCTGCTGACCATAATCCTTGGCGCTGGCGATCGGCGCCATGCCGATGATCGCCATTGCCACGACGAACGAAAGAGCCACGCGGTTCACAGCAACGACCACTTCGATACGCCGACAATCTGCCTGGCGCAGACAAACCCGATTGCAGCATAACGGCTGTCAAATCCGTCAGGATGGGGACTACCCATATAATAGCAGTCGTTCGGGATCACGCCTGTCGGCCCGGGCTCCAGTTCTTCGCCGGCAGACGACACGGGCTTGAGCTTTGCGACCAGCTGTTCCGACGGAGCTTCGTTGCCGGCGCCGGCGGCCCAGCTCACAACCACATCCGCTCCGCGATGCGTCACAATATCACCGGGCAGACCATAAACGATCTTGCCGAACACGGGCGGCTCGGCTCCAAAATGGGCATGGACGAGGGCATTGGACGGCGGCGCAAAAAACGCCACTTCGCCGCGCTTCACAGCCTTCCCGCGCTCGAAATAATAGGCCCAGTTCGGCAAGGAGGGCGAACGATTAATGAAGAACCCATGGCTCTGCGCGTAGGCGTCGAGCGACAACCACGCGCTCGTTCCTGCTACCAGGCCGACAGCAAACAGCGAATTTCGCAGCATGGGCGAGCGAATGCGTCCCATGATCTCACTGCCCGCCGCCGGGCAGCAGACCGCCGCCACCGAACACCGGATTCGCCGCTGGCGGCGCCTGCACCGGCGCTGTCGGCATCATTCCGGGCATCGCCGGTGCAGGCGCCGGCGCAGCGGTCGCTACGCGCGGCGGCGGGTTGCGCTTGATGAACTCGCCGACCGCCGCGCGGATCTCCGGTGTGATGTCGGGCATCGAGGCCGCTACAACTGCCTCGCTCACGACGATCGTCTCGCCGGCGGCCGCGCGCTCCTGAAGGGTGCGCTGCATGGCGGCCATGAAATGGCGCGTATCGGAATCAACCTGCTCGGGGCTCGCGCCCGATCGGGCCTCCGCCATGATGAAATCATTCGCCATCCCGGCGAGGCTGATCGACACGATCCGTCGTTCCTTCAGGATCATGAGCTCGCGCGTGGCCCATCCACCCCAGAGCAGTGCCGCGACAAGGGCGG
Organism: uncultured Sphingopyxis sp.; assembly: GCA_937873425.1. GTDB lineage: Bacteria > Pseudomonadota > Alphaproteobacteria > Sphingomonadales > Sphingomonadaceae > Sphingopyxis. Next base: position 45,767 of record CALMYE010000006.1, read on the forward strand.
TGCCGCCCGCAATTTGCCCCCATGAGAAGCCGGCGAAACCGCGGCGACGGGAAGGGGGCGCCGCCGCGGCCTCAGTCGGAGGAACGAGCGGTTCCCCGCCGATGGTCAAAGCCAGTTGCTCAGTCATTGGACATGTCCCCCTTGGATGTTGCGGTGCCCGAGAGCAGCGCAGCGCGCCGCGTGATGCAGAAGAACAGCACCAGACCGCCGAAGAGATACAAAAGGATCTCGGAGAATTCGGAGCGGCGCTCGCTGTCGGCCGCGAGATAGTGATTGGAGAGATTGGCCGTTTCGGCGAAAAACTGGTCGACGCTGAGATTGGCCATCAAGGCGAAGAAACCGAGCATCACCCCTGCAGCAGCAAGGCAATTGATCGCCAGCCAGCAACTGACCGAAACGAGCGAATAGGCGATGTCCTGGAACAACCGCCGAGGCGCGATAGCGGGCTTCCGCATCCGCGAGGTTGCCAGCGCCGTCATTCTGCAGCTTCCGCATAATCGGCGCGGACGCCCCGCTGTTCCTGCACCGATCCGGGGAAGGCGACTTCCTCGATCGCCTCCGCCATGCTCATGCCGGCGGCGGTCTTCGCGTCGATCGCGGCGAAGACCTGAGGGCTCGAGGAATAGAGCGTCGCCGAATAGGGATCGAGCACCAGACGGCCCATCGCGAGCATCTCGGGCCCCTTGATGAGCACGTCCGAATATTCGGTGCCATTTCGTTTCAGCGACCGCATCATCGCTTCGACCGCATCATTCATGTCGAAGCGGTCGAGCTTCTTGAAGTCCGCGATGGTCTCGGGCTTCTGCTGAAGGATCAGGAACCAGTCGCTGTTCTCGAGCGCCGCGATCGATCCTTCCGACTTGTAATAGTCGTTGAGCGATTGGGTGGCGGTGATGAGCGACGCGCCATATTTGCGGCAGGTTCGGGCGTAGGTCTCGACGAAATCGGCCATCGACCCGCCCTTTAGGAGCTGCCAAGCCTCGTCGAGCAGCAGTGCCTTGCGGGTGCTGCGATCCTTCCGCATCGCCTGGCTCGACAGGAACATGATGGCCGTCAGGACCACCGAACGCAGCTCTTCGCGCGCCGACAGGTCCGAGAGCTCGAACACGGTCAGATCGGCGCCGATCTTCAAGGTCGATTGCCCTGTGAAGAAGCGGCCATAGGTTCCGGCGCTGGAAAATGGTCGCATCGCGATCGCGAGCTCTTCGCCCTGGATATGCTGCCTTGCGATCAAGGCTTCGATCACCCCGTCGATCGAACCTTCGGCGCCATTCTTTTCCCATTCGGCGTTGACCGCGGCGTCGATCAGGCCGCGCTCGGTATCGTTGAGGCGGTCGATATGGCGACCCATCTGACCGATGATCGCCTTCAGCATGGCGATGCAATCGAGCCGATAATCTTCGTCGCGCTCCGCCTCCGCCGCGTCGATCATCGAGAAGGGATTGAGGCAGAAACCAGAGCTCATCGTGAACTCGACGAATGCGCCACCCTGCAGCTTGCAGCTATGCTCGAAGCTGCGGCCGTCATCGATCACGATGACCTTCGCGCCGG
>CALMYE010000007.1 GCA_937873425.1 uncultured Sphingopyxis sp.
AGCGACGACATCTGCTCGCCGCCCTCGTCGAGCAGGACGGTGCGGCTGTTGTCGGGGGGCGCGGGTATCTTGCCGCCGGTGTCGGGCAGTTCGCTGATCTTCTGCGCCCAAGTCACGCGCTTCATGTAGCGCTCGATGAGTTCGGCCTCGGGGGACCGCCCGATGCGTCCGCGCGCGATGATGTGCAGCAACATGGCGCCTCGCCTAGCGTGAGCGAGGCTAGGGCGTCAATTTACCGCGGCAACCGGCGGCGCATCGCCGAACGACCACATGCGTTCCAGATTGTAGAAGCTGCGGACTTCCGGCCGGAAGAGGTGGACGATCACGTCCCCGGCGTCGATCAGCACCCAGTCGGCGTTGGGCAGGCCCTCGACGCGGACGCTGCGGCCGGCTTCCTGCTTGATCCGCTGCGCCAGCTTGTCGGCGATCGCCGAGACATGGCGCGTCGAACGGCCGCTCGCGATCACCATATGGTCGGCGATGCTGCTCTTGCCGGCAAGCGGGATGGAGATGGTTTCCTGGGCCTGATCCTCGTCCAGCTGGTGGAGGATCAGCGCGTGGAGCGCGTCCACGCTGTCATTCGGTGCGGCGCCGGGCGCGGCATCCTTACTGGCGGCTATCAAGCTTTTTCATTCCTTTCGTCGATGGCCAGGCGCGAATGCGTCACCGGATCGCGCATCGCGCGCCCGGAATAGCGTTCGAACCAGCGGGGGTCGGCCTGCCGTATGGCGGTTGCGGATCGCACGTCGGGCGAAAAACGCAGGAACACGAGGGCAGGCGGTCTCCAGTCCGTCCAATGGAGTTTCTGGTCCGCGGGCCGGACGAAGCGCCGAAGCCAGCCCATCGCCTGTGCGGAATGGGCGCGGCCGTTATAGCCCGGACGCGCGACGACCGCAATCGGCATCAACCGCGCGATTCCCCGCCAGTCGCGCCAGCGGGGCAATTGGGCGAGATTGTCGGCGCCCATGATCCAGATGAAGCGCCGGTTCGGATAGCGGCGGACGAGTCGCTTCAGCGTGTCGACGGTGTAGCGCGTGCCGAGTTCGGCCTCGATCGCCGTCGCGCGGATCGGCGAGCGGCGGGCCATCGCCTGCGCGGAGGCGAGGCGGGCGGGCAGGGGCGCCATGCCCTTCGCGGGCTTGAGCGGATTGCCGGGCGAGACCAGCCACCACAATTCGTCCAGCCCAAGCGCGCGCGCGGCGTTCAGGCTGATCGCCCGGTGCCCGCCATGCGCGGGATTGAAGCTGCCGCCGAGGAGGCCGGTGGTGATCAATCCTTGGGTACCGGACGCCAGTCGCTACGCTCGTGACGGACACGCAGCACTTCGATTCCGTCTTCGACTATCCGGTAGACGAGGACATGCCTGCTTTTGCGCGGTCGCCATTTACGCCAGCCATCAAATGCCAGCCTTTCCCCGCCATGAGGATGGAGTAGCAACCAATTCGCAGTGGCTATCAGGCTCTTGATTACATGCCGGGCAAAGGCGGAGCTATAGGTCTCCGTTAGATAATCTTCGATTGCATGTAGGTCGTTGATGGCCGCTTCGGCCCAGATCACCCGCTTCATGCAGCGTCGCGCTTGGCCCATTTTTCAGCGAACATGGCCTCCACTTGCTCCTGAGTGAAATAGCGGCCTTCTTCGATGTCCCGCTCGCCTTCGCGCACGAACTCGATAAATTCCAGTTCTTCTTCGACGTAGCGCTCGACGGCCTTTGCAATCACCCACGCGCGGCTGCGATCAAGTTCTTTCGCAAGCGCATCGACTTGGGCCGAAAGATCGGCAGTGACGCGAGTGGTGACAACGGCGGACTTTGTCATGGCATCATAGTATCAAATGTATACATTGTGTGCAATACTTTTCGGTTCATCTCTGATCGCTACGGCCCCGCCTTGTTCAAGGCCGCACCTGCCCCGTCCCGCGCACCAGCCATTTATAGGTCGTCAGCCCCTCCAGAGCCACCGGCCCCCGCGCGTGCAGCCGCCCCGTCGCGATGCCGATTTCGGCGCCGAGGCCGAATTCGCCGCCGTCGGCGAACTGCGTCGAGGCATTGTGCATGACGATCGCGCTGTCGACTTCGACAAGGAAGCGGTCGGCGGTGGCGGCGTCCTCGGTGACGATCGCGTCGGTGTGGTGGCTCGAATGCGCGTCGATATGCGCGAGCGCGCCCGCGACGCCATCGACCGTGGCGATGGACACGATCGCGTCGAGATATTCGCAGTCCCAGTCGCCGGCTTCGGCGGGCGTGACGTGCGGGCTGAGCGCCGCGATCGCCTTGTCGCCGCGCACCTCGCAGCCCGCGGCGATCAGTGCGTCGACGATCGCCAGCGGCGCGGCATAGGCGCGGTCGATCAGAATCGTCTCGGTTGCGCCGCAGATGCCGGTGCGGCGCATCTTGGCGTTGACCGCCAGCGCCACCGCCTTTTCGGGATCGGCGGCGCCGTCGATATAGAGGTGATTGATGCCGTCGAGATGCGCGAGCACCGGCACCCGCGCCTCGTCCTGCACGCGCGCGACGAGGCCCTTGCCGCCGCGCGGAATGATGATGTCGATCAGCCCCTGCGCGCGGAGCAGCGCGCCCACCGCGGCGCGGTCCTGTGTCGGAACGAGCTGCACCGCGTCGGCGGGCAGGCCGGTTTCGGCGAGCCCGGCGGCGAGCGCGGCGTGGATCGCGCGGTTGCTGTGCACCGCCTCGCTGCCGCCGCGCAGGATCACGGCATTGCCCGACATCAGCCCGAGCGCGGCGGCGTCGGCGGTGACGTTGGGGCGGCTTTCATAGACGATGCCGACGACGCCCAGCGGCACGCGGACGCGGACGAGCGTCATGCCGTTGGGGCGGGTCGCGCGGTCGATCTCCGCCCCCACCGGGTCGGGCAACGCCGCGACGGCTTCGACGGCGTCGGCGATGCCGTTCAGCCGGTCGGCGTCGAGCCGCAGTCGGTCGAGCATCGCGGCGGTCAGGCCGCCCGCGCGCCCGGCCGCCATGTCGCGCCGGTTCGCGTCGAGAATCGCGTCGGCGCGCAGGCGTAGCTGCGCGGCGGCGGCGCGCAGGCCCGCCGCCTTGTCCGCGGTCGGCGCGACGGTGAGGCGCTTCGCGGCGGCGCGCGCGCGCGCGCCCATGTCGGCGATCAGCGCGTCGGGGTCGGCAAGGCGGGGTTCGGTCAGGGCTTCGGCGGTCATGCCGCCGCCCCTATCATGCTTTGCTTTGGCGGCGAAAGTCCCGTTGCGCCTCCGGCCCGCGCTGCTACCTAGGGCGCATGAGCGGGGATATCGAAAGCATCGGGGCGGCGGTGACGGCGGGGCTGGCGGGCCATGCGGTCGAGCCGCGGCACGGTGGCGGCGCGTCGGGCGCGCCGGGGTCGCGCTGCCTCAACTGCGGCACCGGCCTTGCCGGGTCGCACTGCCACCGCTGCGGGCAAAAGGCCGATGTCCATCGCAGCTTCGGCGCGATCGGGCATGATCTGGTCCATGCGATCTTTCATTTCGAGGGCAAGATATGGAACACCTTGCCCTTGCTCGCGTGGCGGCCGGGCGACCTGACGCGTCGCTATATCCACGGCGAGCGCGCGCGCTTTATCTCGCCGCTCGCGCTGTTCCTCTTCGCGGTGTTCCTGACCTATGCGGTGCTGGCGATCGTGGGCGCGACCCCGCGGGGGGAAATGAGCATCCTCGACGTGCAGGAAATCAGCATCCAGCAGCGCGAGGCCAGTGCGCTCCGGAACCAGCTGAAGCGCGAACTGGATAGTGTCGATGCTCGCCTCGCGTCACCCAGCCTGTCATCCACTGAAAAAGAGTCCGCCGAAGCGGATCGGCATATGCTGATCGGCACGGCGCGAATCCTGAAGATGGTCGACACCGCCCGCAACCCGGACCAGATCAGCAATGCGGGAACCGGACAAATACGGATGTTCGGCTTCAAGACGGGCATCGCCGCCATCGACAAGGCGATTGACAAGGCCAACGCCAACCCCGGCCTCGTCTTTTACAAGGTGCAGGCGAACGCCTATAAATTCGCATGGGCGCTGATCCCACTGTCGCTCCCTTTCCTGTGGCTGCTCTATCCGTTCAGCCGTCGATTCCGCACCTATGATCATTTTGTCTTTGTCACCTATTCGATCAGCTTCATGCTGTTGCTGTTCGTCGTCGTCCGGCTGTTCAACCTGACCATCCTCGGCGACCTCGCGACTTTTTTCGCGATGCTCTATGCCCCTTTCCACATGTATCGCCAGCTGCGCGGTGCCTATCGTTCGTCACGTTTCGGGGCATTGGTGCGCGCCATGTTCCTGCTGTTCTTCAGCCTCTTTACGGTGACGGCATTTGTCGTGTTGCTCTTTGCCATGGGAATCATGGGCTGACGGCATAATGTCACAAGGAACCGTCGGAAAGGCGCGTCCGGGCAAGGGAGGGAGAGAAATCGCGATGCATCCGCAATGGGGCGAGATGGACCGCCGCCTGCTGATCAAGCTCGGCACCGCGGGCCTCGCGGCGCTGGCGCTGCCCGGCGCCGCGCGGGCGATGACGGCGCAGGGCTTCACCCACGGCGTCGCCAGCGGCGAGCCGGGGCCGCATTCGGTGCTGCTGTGGACGCGCTATGCCGCGGCGAGCGACACGCTGCTGACCGCCGAACTCTCCGAAACCGCCGATTTCGCGCGCATCGCGGGCGGCGGATCGGTCGCGGCGTCGGGGGATCGCGATCATAGCGCCAAGCTCGTCGTCGACGGGCTGGAGCCCGGCCGCTGGTATTTCTACCGCTTCGTCGCGCCCGACGGCGGCATGTCGCCGGTGGGGCGGACGCGCACGCTGCCGGTCGGGCCGACCGCCGCCTTCACCCTCGCGCTCTTTTCCTGCGCGAATCTGCCCTATGGCTGGTTCAACGCCTATGGCCATGCGGCGGCGCGCGGCGACATCGACCTCGCCGTCCATGTCGGCGACTATCTCTACGAATATGGCGCCGGCCATTATCCCGAAGGAAGCGAGGCGGTGCCGGGGCGCATGATCCAGCCGAGCCACGAGATCGTCGCGCTCGCCGACTATCGCCTGCGCTACGCCGCCTATCGCGCCGACCCCGACCTCCAGCGGCTGCACCAGCTTTTCCCGATGATCGCGCAATGGGACGACCATGAATTCGCCAACGACGCCTGGAAGGGCGGGGCGGAGAACCACGGCGCGGACGAGGGCGAGTGGAGCGCGCGCGTCGCGGCCGCCGAACTGGCGTATCGCGAATGGATGCCGGTGGCCGACACGCGCTGGCGCGACTATCGGGTCGGCGACCTCGCGACGATCTTCCTGCCCGAAACCCGCGTCACCGGACGCGACGAGCCTTTCGATGTCGCGGCGATCCTGCGCGGGCGCGGCGGCGATCCGGCGGCGGTGCTGAAAAGCTTTGCCGAGAGTGATTACCGCGATCCGGCGCGCCAGCTGCTCGGCGCCGATCAGGAAGCGTGGCTGACCGGCGGGCTGGCGGCGTCGGCGAAAGGCGGCACCCGCTGGCAGGTCTGCGCGCAGCAGATCGTGACGGGCAGCCTGTTCAGCCCGTCCGACGCGGCGGGATGGTTCGGCGCCAACCCGCCCGAAGAGGTGCGCCGCCGCATCGCCGCGTCGCAGGTCGCGGCGCGCGCCGGCCTGCCCTTCAACCTCGACGCGTGGGACGGCTATCCCGCCGCGCGCGACCGGCTGCTCGGCGCGGCGCAGGCGGCGGGCGCCAATCTGGTGATGCTCGCGGGCGACAGCCACAACGCCTGGGCGTTCGACCTGGCGCACGACGACCGCCCGGCGGGGATCGAGATCGGCGGACACAGCGTCACCTCGCCGGGGTTCGAAGCCTATACGGTCGGCATATCGGACGAAGCGCGCGTCGCGGCGTTGCGCGCCTCCTCGCCGCAGCTCAAATGGGCGAACACACAGGATCGCGGCTATGCGACGGTGCGGCTGACGCGCGACCGGGTGACCGCGAGCTGGCATCTGGTCGAAGATGTGCGGCGGCGCTCGCCGGTGGTGAAAGCGACGCACAGCATGACCGCGCAGCATGGCCGCAACGCCTATGACCCCGCCTGATTCCGCCGGGCCCGTGCTGCTTTCCGGCGGCAATCCGCAGATTCCGATGGGCTATGGCGACGAGCCCGTGCAGGCCTATATCGCCGCGATGCCGGACTGGAAGCGCGGCGTCGGCGAACGCATCGACGTGATCGTCGGGCGCGTCGTTCCCGGGGTGCAAAAGGCGGTCAAATGGAATTCGCCCTTCTATGGGGTGGAGCGGGGCCGCTGGTTCCTCAGCTTCCACTGCTTCGCCAGATATGTGAAGGTCAGCTTCTTTCGCGGCCAGTCGCTCGATCCCGTCCCGCCGGTCGCGTCGAAGAGCGGCGACACGCGCTACTATCACATCCACGAGGATGATCTCGACGAAGCGCAATTCGCCGACTGGGTGAAACAGGCGAGCGCGCTGTCGGGAGAGAAGTTGTAGGCTTGGTCCTCAGCGGTAAGGCGGCGCCTCTTCCCACTCGTCGAACCAGGGATAGTCGCTGGCGACGCTCGCCTTGAATTCGGGATCGCGCTTTTCGAGGAAGCTCGTCACGCCCTCCGCCGCGTCGGGGCTGCGCCCGCGTGCGAAGATCACGCGGCTGTCCCAGCGGTGTGCGCTCATCGGGTGCGGCGCGCCGAGCATCCGCCACATCATGCGGCGGGTCAGCGCGACCGACACCGGCGCGCTGTCCCCGGTCAGCTCGCGCGCCTTGGCGATGGCGGCGTCGATCAACTCGCCGGGCGCATGAACCGACTGGACGAGGCCCTTTTCATGCGCCTCGGCGGCGGGGACCAGCCGCCCCGAATAGCACCAGTCGAGCGCGGTCTGGATACCGACGAGGCGCGGCAGGAACCAGCTCGACGCCGCCTCCGGCACGATGCCGCGCCGCGCGAAGACGAAGCCGTAGCGCGCGGTCTCGCTCGCCAGCCGCGCATCCATCGGCAGCGTCATCGTCGCGCCGATGCCGACCGCGGCGCCGTTGATCGCGCCCAGCACGGGCTTCTTCGCCTCGAAGATGCGCATCGACACGCGCCCGCCGCCGTCGCGGACCAGCGGGTGCGACCAGTCGATCGTGCCGTCCTCGGCGACCGGGCTCGCCGATATGCCGTCGGGCAGCAGCGCCGCCTTGTCGGTGCGCTTGTCGTAGTCGAAGGTGTCCGCGCCGCCGCCAAGGTCCGCCCCCGCGCAATAGGCGCGGTCGCCGTCGCCGGTGAACACCACCGCGCGCACGCCATCGTCGGCGTCGCATTCGTCGAGCGCGGCGACGATCTCGGTCATCATCTGCGTGGTGAAGGCGTTCATGCGGCCGGGGCGATACAGCGTCAGCAGCGCGATGCCCTCGTGCCGGTCGAGGCGAATCTCTTCGAAGCTCATGTCTCTCTCCTTGTGGTTGCGGGCAAGGTTGCAAGGGATCGGCGTGAAGGCAAGCTCTAGTTGACGTAAACGTAAAGATCCCCTCTCCCATTGGGTGAGGGGAACGGCGGTGGCTTGCTCATCGGACGGCGCACCCCTCATCCAGCTTCGCCTGGGCGCTTCGCGCCAAGTCTGCGCACCCTTCTCCCGACGGGAGAAGGGGAGGGTAACCCCGGGGATGACGCGCCGCACCTTTGCCGCTATAGGGCGCCGACCGCCCCGGCGCCGCGCCTCTTCGCTGAGTCGCTTTCGCCGGGGCCATTCATTTGGTTTCGACAGAAAGTCCTGCCCATGGCCCGCCGCCGCCAGATCTACGAAGGCAAAGCCAAGATCCTCTACGAGGGTCCCGAACCCGGCACGCTGATCCAGTATTTCAAGGATGACGCGACCGCCTTCAACGCGCAGAAGCGCGGCACGATCAACGGCAAGGGCGTGCTCAACAACCGCATTTCGGAGCATGTCTTCACCCTGCTCGGCAACATCGGCGTGCCGACGCACTTCATCCGCCGCCTGAACATGCGCGAGCAGCTGATCCGTCAGGTCGAGATCGTGCCGATCGAGGTGATCGTGCGCAACGTCGCCGCCGGCACGCTGTCGAAGCGGCTGGGGATCGAGGAGGGGACGCAGCTTCCCCGCACGCTGATCGAATATTGCTACAAGGACGACGCGCTCGGCGATCCGCTGGTCGCGGAGGAGCATATCGCCTGTTTCAACTGGTGCAGCCAGGACGAGCTGCACGACATCCAGGACATGGCGATCCGCATCAACGATTTCATGAGCGGCATGTTCGCCGCGGTCGGCATCCGCCTGATCGACTTCAAGCTGGAATTCGGGCGCCTCTATGACGGCGACTACAGCCGCATCATCCTCGCCGACGAGATCAGCCCGGATGGCTGCCGCCTGTGGGACATGAGCACGAACGAGAAACTCGACAAGGACCGCTTCCGCCGCGACCTCGGCGGCGAGGTCGAAGCCTATCAGGAAGTCGCCCGCCGCCTGGGCCTGCTGCCCGAGGGCGGCGAGAATGCGGTGCTCGACCTCGACAGCCACCGGAAGAAGAAGGGCGGCTGATCCTTCACACGCGCTTCAGGGAAGGGCGACCGTTGCGGAGACATTGCGTAATTCCGAGTATATAGACCCGGTTTTCAGGTAAGCGGTTTCTGCGGTGTGGTGAATTTGGGGGTAAAGTAAGGCGTCCCCGTAAACCCATATCTATTTATCGGTTCCTCGACGATACCGCGCCAGCGATTATCAATGCGCCGATCAAGATCGCAATACTGACCGGTAGTTTCGATGCTCCAACAAAAATCAGATATCCGCTCCCAGCTAGGGCAACGATCCCTGCGATCCAGAGAATGAGCATTATCGCTGCGGAACTCATGGCTGCGAACACATCAAAGGTCGCGTTTGTCGCTCGCGCCGCGCTTCGACCCGCCGCCGCCAATCCGTTCGTCAATGGGATAGGCAGACGTCGCCAAATACCTGACGCGATACCGGTTCGCCAAAGAAACAGGATGATCGGTCCAACCGATAGAGTTGCCCAAATCACACTTTGCGGAGGTCGGGAATGCTGTCCGTATAGGGACTCCCAACCGATCACCAAAATCGCAATCGCGACGATTGAGCCGAACCAAAGGAAAAGACCGTAGTTGACCCAGCGGCGGAAGCGTTCCGAACGGCGATGAAGGGGAACCAAGACGAAAAGATACAGCCCAAGCAGAGCAATCAGCACGACCGTTCCGAAAATGTTTATGATCGTTTCGGTTTCCATTCCCCGCCCCCATGCGTTGGTATAAATTCGACGAAACTCGAATTACGGTGACGCCTTACTTTGCCTCCAAACTCCCTACCCCGCAAAAACTTCTTTCCTAAAATCCCCCGCCGTACTCCAAGCTGCCGGATGACCCGCGCCGCCCGCTTCGTCCGCTTGCATCGGCCCGCCGTCGCGACCTCCGCCGCATCATTCCCTAAAGCGACAAAGGCGACATTCGCGTGCCGCACGTCCGTATCCTTTGTCTCCTTAAGCGCCCCGCGCGTCCTGTCGCGCCTCTGCAAGGCAACGGCGCCATCGCTGCGCAGCACTTTAGCCGACTTCCGCCGCCCTGGCTGTCCCGCTCGCCGTGGCTTGCCCTGTCGTCCGTCGAAAGCATCGCCCGGGCCGGTTGACCGGCGCTTGACCGCTTCCGGACGCGCCGCCAGACAGGCGGCATGATCCTTCGTCCCCTGCTGCGCGCCTCCACTGCGCTTTCGCCCCTCGCCGCCTTCGCCCTTCTCCTCGCCGGCCCGGTCCCGCTCGCCGCGCGCGAAACCGCCCCCACCGAGGTCTCGACCGCGGCCAATCCGCAGACCGACGCCGCGCGCGCGTGGAACTTCGCCGACAGCGACCTGCCGGCCGATCCGAACATCGTCTACGGTGTGCTGCCCAACGGCATGAAATATGCGCTGCTGAAGAACAGCCGGCCGAGGGACAGCGTCGTCATCCGCATGCGCTTCGACGTCGGCAGCTTCGCCGAGGCCGACGACCAGCGCGGGCTCGCCCATTTCCTCGAACATATGGCGTTCAACGGCTCGACCAATGTGCCCGAGGGCGAGATGATCAGGCTGCTCGAACGCAAGGGCCTCGCCTTCGGCGCCGACACCAATGCCTCGACCGGCTTCGACCAGACGATCTACAAGCTCGACCTGCCGAACGCGTCGGACGACCTGATCGACACCGGCCTGATGCTGATGCGCGAAACGGCGAGCGAGCTGACCATCGCGCCGGAGGCGGTGGACCGCGAGCGCGGCATCATCCTGTCCGAGCGGCGCGCGCGCGACAATTTCCAGCTGCGCAACCTGATCGACCAGCTCGCCTTCCAGATGCCCGACACGCTTGCGCCGCACCGCATCCCGATCGGCACCGAAGAGGTGATCCGCGCCGCGCCGGCCGAGCGCCTGCGCGACCTTTACGACCGCTATTACCGGCCCGAGCGCGCGGCGCTGGTGCTGGTCGGCGATTTCGATCCCGCCGCGGTCGAGGCGAAGGTCAGGGCGCGCTTCGCCGACTGGCAGGGGCGCGGGCCGGCGGGCGCCGACCCCGATGTCGGCACGCTCGACTATGCGCGGCCCGCGGCGGCCGCGACCTTCATCGACCCGGCGGTCAACGACGGGGTCAGCATCACCGCCTTCAAGCCTTGGGTGAAACAGCCCGACACGCGGGCGCGGCGCGCCCGCACCCTGGTCGAGGATGTCGGCGAGGCCATCGTCACGCGCCGCCTCGCCAAGATCGCGCTGACCGAGGATTCGCCGATCCTCACCGGCTCCTTCAGCGACGCCAACGGCTGGGACGTCTTCGAGCAGATCACCATCGGCGCGGTGGCGAAGGAAGGCGAATGGCGCGCGGCGCAGGCGCTGATCGAACAGGAATGGCGCCGCGCGATCGAGCATGGCTTCACCCAGGCCGAGGTCGACGAACAGCTTGCCAACCGCCGCACCGCGCTGCGCAATGCGGTCGCCGGCGCCGACACGCGGCGCAGCGACGCGCTCGCCGACGCGCTCGTCGTCGCGGCGAAGGGCGACATCGTCGTCACCCGCCCCGAGACGCAGCAGGCGCTGTTCGAGGCGGCGGCGCCGTCGCTCGACGCCGCCGCGGTCACCGCCGCCTTCCGCGCGCGGATGGAGGGGCTGAGCGCGCCCTTGCTGCGCGTCACCGCGAAGGCGCCGGTCGAGGGCGGGGCGGAGGCGATCCTCGCCGCCTATGACGCATCGCGCCAGGTCGCAGTCGCCGCGCCCGCCGACGCGGCGAGCAGCGCCTTCGCCTACACCGACTTCGGCCCGCCGGGGCGGGTGGTCGCCGACACGCGGATCGAGGATCTCGGCATCCGCCGCATCCGCTTCGCCAACAATGTGATGCTCAACATCAAGACGACCGATTTCCAGAAGGAGGCGGTGTTCCTGTCGCTGCGCATCGACGGCGGCACCTTGCTCAACACGCGCGACGACCCGACGCGCGTCGCGCTTGCGGGATCGATCAGCCTCGGCGGGCTGGAGGCGCACAGCCGCGACGAGCTCAGCACCATCCTCGCCGGGCGCACGGTCGGGTCGAGCGTCGGCAGCGCCACCGACAGCTTCGGCGGCTCGGCCCGCACCTCGCCGGAGGATTTCCTGCTCCAGGCGCAGTTGATGGCGGCCTTTCTGACTCATCCGGGCTGGCGTGCCGACGGGCTCGCGCTGCTCCGCCGCTTCCTGCCGCAGCAATATGCGCAGAACGACGCGACCCCGGCGGCGGTGCTGGCGCGCGACGCGGGCGGCATCCTCGCCAACGGCGATCCACGCACGATCACCCCGCCGCTCGAAACGATGCTCGCGCTCGACTGGGAGGGGCTGAAGCCGGCGATCGCCGACAGCTTCGCGCATGGCGCGATCGAGATCGGCGTCGTCGGCGACATCGACGAGGATGCGGCGATCGAGGCGATCGCGGCGACCTTCGGCGCGCTGCCCGAGCGCCGCCCCGCCTTCGATCCACGGCCCGAGGCGCGCGTGCGCGAATATGCCGCCGACCGCAGCGAACGCACGCTGATCCACAAGGGGCCGGCCGAGCAGGCGGAGATCCGCGTCTATTGGCCCGCGCGCGACGACGGCGATCTGGCCGAGGCGATGCGGCTGCAACTGCTGTCGCGGGTGATGCAGCTGATGCTGACCGAGGAACTGCGCGAAAGGCTCGGCGAAAGCTACAGCCCCGGCGCGGGCGTCAGCCTGTCGAGCGAATTCCCCGGCTATGGCCATCTGTTCGCGGCGAGCAATGTCGATCACCGGCATATCGCGACCACGCGCGCCGCCATCTTCCGCATCGCGCAGGAACTGCGCGACGCCCCGGTCGACGCCGACCTGATCGACCGTGCGCGTCAGCCGATGCTGGAGGCGATGGTCAAGGCGCGGCGCGAGAACAGCTATTGGCTCCCTTATGTGGCGGCCGCGACGAGTAAGGAAGACCGCCTCGACCGCAGCCGCAACAGCATCGCCGAGGTCGAGGCGGCGACGCCGGAAGATCTGCAGACGCTCGCGCGGCGCTACCTGACCGACGACAGGGCGCTGGTGATCAAGGCGGTCAGCGACAAGGCGGGGGAGTAAGCGGGTGCGCGGCGGGACATTTCTTGTCGCCGCCCTGTTCACGGCCATCGCCAGCGCTTGCGGACAAACGGAGAAGGAGCCACCGCCGGTTTTGGATCGGCATGCGCACTGCGACCTGTCCGCCGAAAAGCCGGAGGCCGTTACCGATCTTGCCGCTGCTGAGCCGGTCGCGCGTGAATTGCGCGCCTGGGCGCAACACAGCTTGCCGAACGAACCGCGAGACAGGGAAGCGCGGTTCTGGATGACGCGGCTGCCCTGCAACGAGATGGTCGTCGCATGGCTGGTCGGACGTCGCTTCTGCGGGACGGGCGGGTGCTCGCTCTTTGTCTGGGATACGTCGGATGAGCGTTTGCGGCCGTTGGCCCGTATCCCGGTGACTTGGGCGCCGATCCGTCTGGTGGAAGGCCGCGCCAAGGGGCGTCCGATTCTCGCGGTCTGGACCCAAGGGGGCGGCATACAGCCGGGTTATGAGCGGCCGTTTCATTTCGACGGAACCGAATATCCGATGACAACCGGCGACGACTGGAAACGCAAGGTCGCACCGGGTGCTGCCGGAATTGTCCTGATACCGGAATTGGGCGCGATGGAAGATGGATTGCCGCTCTATCGCGAGAATGGCGGATAGCGCCTCAAACCCGCCCCGGCGCCCGTGCGCGCAGGAAATTCTCGAGCGCGACGAAGATCATCTCGCGCGCGTCGCCGCCCAGCATCTCCGACGTCAGCCGGTCGAACCGTGCGCGGTCGCCGCGGCCGGCGGCGCCCGCCATGTCCGCGAGCAGCGCCTCGTCGAAGCTGAGGCGTGGGCAGCAGGGCGGGGCGACGGCGAAGGGCTCGGGCCAGCAATGGCCGATCGCCTCGACCACCAGCCGATAGCGCCGCGCGGCGAGGATATTGCCCCAGCGGCGTTCGAGCTCGGGCATCGGGTCGCGTTCGCTGCGGCGGCAGAGGATGCAATAGCGCAGCGCGAGCACCGCCTGGGCGGCATCGACCGGCAGGTCGCGCACCAGCGGCTGCTCGGTCAGTTGCCGGATCAACGCGCTGCTTGCCATGCCCTCTCCTTGCCGGTTGCAGTCCCTCGATCGGAAAAAGCCGCCGGCCGCTGCATGATGCAGCGGCCGGCAGGAGGGGACTGCCCGACCTTGCTATTGCGAATTATTCTCAAAGACAAGCGAAAAAAGAGGCGCTTCGAAAGCGCCCCCGAAAACAACGGTTTCCCGACCCTTTTCGTCATTCCCGCGCAAGCGGGAATCCAGCATCTGTCCGGTCCATTCAGGTGTGGCGTCGAGAATCGCCACGACAGCTCAAGCTGGATTCCCGCCTGCGCGGGAATGACGACGGATGGGGTTGCCTCAGTCGTCGCTGACCGGCTTCGACTGGAGCTGGATGTAATTCTCGATTCCCATGCGCGCGATCAGGTCGAACTGCTTTTCGAGCTCGTCGACATGATGCTCCTCGCTTTCGAGGATGTCGGTGAACAGGTCGCGGCTGACATAGTCGCGCACGCTTTCCGAATGGGCGATCGCGTCCTTGAGCAGCGGGATCGCCTCTTCCTCCAGCGCGAGGTCGGCCTTCAAAATCTCCTCGACCGTCTCGCCGACGCGCAGGCGGCCGAGCAGCTGGAAGTTGGGCAGGCCGCCCAGGAAGAGGATGCGGTCCGCGAGCTTGTCGGCGTGCTTCATCTCGTCGATCGATTCCTCGCGCTCGAAATGCGCGAGCCGCGCGACGCCCCAATTGTCGAGCATGCGATAGTGCAGCCAATATTGGTTGATCGCGGTCAGCTCGTTCTTGAGCGCCTCGTTGAGGAAATCGATGACCTTTTCGTCGCCCTTCATGGTGTCAGTCCTGTCATTTATGTCTTGGTGGGGTGGGCGGCATTATACCCGCCCCGGCCCCGTCAGGCCAAGGTCAAAAATGGCGGAAAACCAAGAAAAATCAGGCGGCTTCGGTGACGTCGCTGATGATATTGCGAGCGAATGACAGGCACTGGCCGCACTTGGGTTTGCGACCCAATTGCGCATAGGCGGCCTTGGCGCACCGCAATTGGCCGTCCCGCGCGACATCGCGCAGATCGCGTTCCCTTATTGCGTTGCAGACACAGACGACCATGTGCGAATCCCTCTCAACAACTCCCATCTAGGGATAGTGCGAGGGATTCGCAACAAGAAAGATGCGAGTGACTCGCAGTCCGAACAGCGAAGATTTCGGGGTCCGCACCCCTTGCCCGAAAACTGATTCGCGGGCATAGGCGCGCCCATATTCCGGCCCCTCGCAACCAAAGGCGACCCCCATGAAAGTTCAGGTCTATGTGACGCTCAAGCCCGGGGTGCTCGACCCGCAGGGCAAGGCGATCCACCATGCGCTCGAAGGCCTCGGCTTCGGCGGGGTCAGCGACGTGCGCGCGGGGCGTTTCATCGAGTTGGAGGTCGCCGACGATGTCACCGACGCCGATCTCGACGCGATGTGCGCGAAGCTGCTCGCCAACACGGTGATCGAGAATTACCGCATCCAGCGCGCCTGAAAGGGGTAAAGAGCCATGAAGACCGCCGTCATCGTCTTTCCCGGCTCCAACTGCGACCGCGACATGGCCATCGCGCTCGAAACGGTCACCGGCCGCGCGCCCGCGATGGTGTGGCACCGCGACACCGACCTGCCCGATGGCGTCGATTTCATCGCGCTGCCCGGCGGCTTTTCCTATGGCGACTATCTGCGCTCGGGGGCGATGGCGGCGCGCTCGCCGATCCTGCGCGCGGTGAGCGATGCCGCGGCGCGCGGCGTGCCGGTTCTCGGTGTGTGCAACGGTTTCCAGGTGCTGACCGAGGCGCAGCTGCTGCCCGGCGCGCTGATGCGCAATGCGGGGCTCAACTTCGTGTGCCGCACCGTGCCGCTGATCGTCGGGAACAGCCAGTCGCTGTTCACCGCCGGATACAAGGCGGGCGAGGCGATCGACATTCCGGTCGCGCATCACGACGGCAATTATTTCGCCGACGCCGCGACGCTCGACCGGTTGGAGGGCGAGGGGCGCGTTGCCTTCCGTTATGCCGCGCCGGTCAACGGCTCGGCGCGCGACATCGCGGGCGTGCTGAACGATGCGGGCAATATACTCGGCATGATGCCGCACCCCGAGCGCGCGATCGATCGCGCGCATGGCGGCACCGACGGGCTACGCCTGTTCGAAGCCGCGCTCGGCGTGCTGGCGTAGAGCCGGTCGAATTGGAACAGGCTGTGCTCTCGCGAAGGCGGGAGCCCATCTCCGGTCGGTTCCAGATAGCACCCACAGGTGATGGGCTCCCGCCTTCGCGGGAGCACGGGCTTTCTCAGGCAATGTGGATCGGCCCTAAACCTTCGCCTTGAACGGGCTGAAGTCGGTATCCTCGTCGAACACATCGACCCCTTCGCGGCGTTTCAGCGTGCCGACGACGACATAGGTGACGGGGGTCAGCACCGCCTCCCACGCGACCTTCATCGCCCAGTTGGTGACCATCACCAGCAGCACCTGCTCGGTTTCCCAGATGCCGAGGAAGGCGACGGGATAGAAGATCAGGCTGTCGACCCCCTGGCCGACGACGGTCGAACCGATCGTGCGCGACCACAGATGCTTGCCCTGCGTCCAGATCTTCATGCGCGCGAGGACATAGGAGTTGACGAACTCGCCGGCCCAGAAGGCGGTGATCGAGGCGACGACGATGCGCCACGCGCTGCCGAACACGCTGTCGTAGGTCGCCTGGCAGACCGCGCCGGTGCCGCCGTCGCCCGCCTCCTTCATCGCCAGCACCTCGGTCCCGCCGCACCACCAGTCCTGCGCCGGCGGCATGGCGAGCACGACCCAGCTCATCACCGCCATGAACAGCAGCGCCGCGAAGCCGGTCCAGATCACCCGCCGCGCGCGGGCATAGCCATAGACTTCGGTCAGCACGTCGCCGATGACATAGCCGAGCGGAAAGAAAAGGATGCCCGCGCCGAAGGTCAGCGGCCCGATGGTCGACAGCTTCGACGCGCCGATGATGTTCGACAGGAGCAGCACCGCGACGAAGGCCGCCATGACGAGGTCGTAATAGCGGAAATGCCGCACGCTGGTCGCGGAGACATGGACGGGCGCAGCGGCTGCTGGGGCGGGTTCGGTCATCGCCCGCTGCTTATCGTGCTTTGCGCCCCGCGCAAACCGCGCTATTCGCGCGAGCGAAGCGCCCGTAGCTCAGCTGGATAGAGCACCCGCCTTCTAAGCGGGTGGTCGCAGGTTCGAATCCTGCCGGGCGCGCCAGTTCTTCCACTTGGGTTTCAGCCAGTCGCGCAGCGCTCCTCCCGCCACAAAGCAGAAATAGGGGACGAAGACGGCCAGCGCAAAATACATCACCGCCTTGGTGCCGTCGACGATCGTTGCGCCGCTGATCGACAGGTCATAGAGGCCGAGCAGGCTCAGCGTCTCGGTCGCCTCCGCCTTCATCATATCGTCGCCGATCCAGTACATCATCTGCCCCGCGCCGAAGATGCCGGTGCCGCCGA
>CALMYE010000008.1 GCA_937873425.1 uncultured Sphingopyxis sp.
CGCTTCTACAGCCATTGGGGCGTCGATCCGCGCAGCATCGCGCGCGCCATATGGAGCAACATGACCGGCGGGCGGACGCAGGGCGGCAGCACCATCACCCAGCAGCTCGCCAAATTCACCTTCCTGACCCCCGAACGCAGTCTGGGGCGCAAGGCGCGCGAGGCGCTGATCGCCTTCTGGCTGGAGGCGTGGCTGACCAAGGACGAGATTCTCGAACGCTATCTGTCCAACGCCTATTTCGGCGACAATACTTATGGGCTGCGTGCCGCGTCGCTGCATTATTTCTATCGCCAGCCCGAAAAGCTGACCCCGGCACAGGCCGCGATGCTCGCGGGGCTGGTGCAGGCGCCCTCGCGCCTCGCGCCGACGAAGAACCCGGAGCTTGCCGAGCAGCGGATGCGGCTGGTGCTGAACGCGATGGTGGTGACGGGCCATCTGACCGAGGCGGAGGCCAGGGCGATGCGCACCCCGCGCATCGACGTGCGCACCCGCAGCGACCTTCCCACCGGCACCTATTTCGCCGACTGGGCGCTGCCCGAGGCGCGCAAGCTGAGCGACGTCGGCTATGCGCGCCAGACGATCACCACGACGCTCGACGCGCGGCTCCAGGCGGCGGCGCGGCGCGCGGTCAACCGCGCCGCATTGGGTAACGCGCAGGTCGCGCTGGTCGCGATGCGCCCGAACGGCGAGGTGGTGGCGATGATCGGCGGGCGCGATTATGCCAAGTCGCCGTTCAACCGCGTGACGCAGGCGCGGCGCCAGCCGGGATCGACCTTCAAGCTGTTCGTCTATCTCGCCGCCTTGCGCAATGGCTGGAAGGTGGACGACAGCATCGCCAACACGCCGATCGAGGCGGGTTCCTATCGGCCGAAGAACGCGGGCGGCGCCTATTCCGACAGCATCACGCTGGAGGACGCCTTTGCGACGTCGAGCAATGTCGCGGCGGTGCGCCTGTTGCAGGAGGTCGGCAGCGACAAGGTGATCCGGACCGCGCGCGACCTGGGCGTGACCGTCCCGATGGCCGAGGGCGACCCCAGCCTTGCGCTCGGCACGTCGAGCATGACGCTGCTTCAACTCACCGCCGCCTATGCCGGGGTGGCAGGCAACAGCTTTCCGGTCGAGCCGCATGCCTTCAAGGCGGAGGAGCCGGGTTGGTTCGAACGCTGGTTCGGCGGCCCCGACAGCCTGTCGAGCCGCAACCATGAAGCGATCGAACGGATGCTGCGCGCCGCGGTCAATCGCGGCACCGGCCGCGCGGCGCGGCTGCCGCAGGCCAATTTCGGCAAGACCGGCACCAGCCAGGACAGCCGCGACGCGCTGTTCGTCGGCTATGCGGGCGATCTGGTGGTCGGCGTGTGGGTCGGCAACGACGACAACAGCCCGCTGCGCGGCGTGACTGGCGGCGGGGTTCCGGCGCGCATCTGGCGCGATTTCATGACCGAGGCCACCGGCCAGACGAAGCGCGCGCCGGCCCCAAGCAACCCGCGCGGCCCCGTCCAGCCGCAGGACGTCCCCGACATCGAATCGATCCCGATCGGCGAAACGACGCGCATCGGTGTCGAGAAGGGCGAGGCGGTGATCTCGACCGAGGTGGGCGGCAGCCGGATCGACCTGCGCATCGGCCTGCCGCCCGCCGCCAGCGAGAAGGCCATACCGGAGCCCCAGCCGCCGCCTGCCGCGCGATAGCGGTGTTTCGAAACACTGGCGTGTCCCCGCGAAGGCGGGGACCCAGAGCGTCCTGACACCAATCTCGGCTTTCGCTGCTCTGGGCTCCCGCCTCCGCGGGAGCACGGGGCTTTTTCGATGCCGTTCCCGGCCTACTTCGACGCCAGCCGCGCGAGGTCGTCGCGGCTGTTGATGTTGGGCGGTACGAAATCGCCGGCGACCGCGCGCGCGCCGATACGGCGGGCGAAAGCCTTTACCGCATGGTCCTCTTCCCCGGTCAGCAGCGCCTTCAGCGGTTCGAGCGCCGTCACCGGCCACAGGCCGATCACCGGCTGGCTTTCAAGAAAAGCTGGCGCGGGTTCGAGCAGGCTGCGCAGGTCGGCGGGCAGGCGTACGCAATCGACCGATATGGTCAGCAACTGGTCGAAGCCGGCTTCGGCGGCATGGCGCAGCGCTCCCGCGATCCCGCCCAGCGGCCCCATGGCGGGCCGCGGCCAGTCGGCGACCGCGCCGTCGCTCGCCCGCCCGACGATGACGATCGCATCGACGTGCGGTCGCAGCGCCGCGGTCGCATGGTCCATCAGCGTCCGTCCGCCCAGCAGCGCCGCCGCCTTGTCCGAGCCGAAGCGTCGCGACCGGCCGCCGGCGAGCACCGCGCCGAGCGTCTTCATTCCCCGGCGCCGTCCGCCGGCAGGCCGTCCTGCATCGCGCGGTAGCGGGCGATCGACTTTTCCATGTGGCGCCGCGCCGCGCGCTGCGCCGCCGCGGGGTCGCCGGCCGCGATCGCGTCGTAGATCGCCTGATGGTCGCGGTTGATGGTGCGCGCATATTGCCGGTGCTGCCTGGCGTCGCTGCCCTGCAGATAGAGCCGCCGTGACGGCACGAGCCGCACGCCGAGAAACTGGGTGAAGCGCAGATAATAGCTGTTGGCGGTCGCCGCGGCGATGGCGGCGTGAAAGGCGGCGTCGGCGGCGACCGAGGCATCGACGTCGGTGCTGCGCTCCATCGCATCGAGCGCGTCGCGGATCGCGGCGAGGTCGGCCTCGGTGCGGCGGCGGGCGGCGAGGCCGGCCATCTCGGCCTCGAACCCCATGCGCATTTCGAGCAGCTTGAGCAGGTCGTCGATCTCGCCGACCTCTTCGGCGGCGATCTGGAAGGCGCGATATTGCGCGCCGTCGGGGACATAGGCGCCCGATCCGCGCCGCGAAACCAGCAGGCCGCGCGCCGCGAGCCGCGAATAGGCCTCGCGCACGACAGTGCGGCTGACGCCGAACGTCTCGGTGATCTCCTTTTCCGTCGGGAAGCGCGATCCGGCGGGCATGTCGCCCTTTTCGATCTGCTCCTCGAAGCGCTGGACCAGATCGTCGGCCAGCGATGCCGCCTTGGTTGCCATGGGGGACAGGATTATCATCGTGCCGTGCGACTGGCTAGGGCCGGAAATCGGGCCGCTGCGCCGCGACATAGCTATTCCAAGCCTCGCGCGTCGCGAAGTGACCGCTCTGGTCCCACGCCGCGCCGGCGTAATAGACGAACGGCCGGCCGGGCGCGACGCGGACGAGGATCAGATGATTGTCGGCATCGTCGGCAAAGCCCGCGAAGGCGGCGGGATCGACGATCACCGCGGCGGCCATGCGGCCTTTGCGGCCGTCCTCCGGCCCCCACCAGATCAGGCGCGCGCTCTCGGCATCGCGGACGAGTTCGCCCGGCTGGTTGCCCGTCGGCCTTCGGGAAAGGCCGATGCCGACGATCAGATCCTCGCCGCTGCTCGACGCCAGGGTCGAGGTCATGCGCGTGAAATGTGTGCCCGCAGGCAGGGTGAAGCGCCGCGTCTCGCCGACCGTGCGCACCGTGTCGACGGGCCAGGGTTCGTAGTCGACGGTGAAGTCGGCGACGTCGGGTCCGGCGCTCGCGATCCGCGGGCGGACATAGTTGCGCGAGGTCCACAGCTTGTTGTCGTGCCAGATGCCGAGCCCGCCGGTGCCGCGCCCGGTGCCGACATTGTAGAAATCGAGGCCCTCGCCATGATCCTCATGCTGGTCGCCGGTGCGCAGCTGCCGGTCCATGAAGGGCCAGCGCACGCGCTTGCCCCAGGCGTCGATGCCCGAGGAGGAAGGGGGCTCGGCCGCTTCGAGCGCGCGGCCATAGATGCGGTGCGCGGTGCGGTCATTCTCCCAGAGCAGGTCGCCATGGCGATAGTCGGCGACGACGACCGCGGCGCGCGCCATCCGCTCCGCGTCGGTCGCGGGACGCAGCACCGGCGCGTCCTGCGCCGCGGTCGGCGCCGCCAGCAGCGCGAGGCAGAGCAGCGCCGCGCGCATCACCAGTTCCACATCGTCCCGTCCTCGAGCCGGTTCACCGGCAGATAGGCGCGGGCATAGGGATGGGTTTCGGCCAGCGCTTCATCGATATCGACGCCGAGGCCGGGCGCATCTCCGGGGTGCATCAGGCCGTCCTCGAAGCGGTAGGTGTGCGGAAAGACGGCATCGGTTTCGGCGGTGTGGCGCATATATTCCTGGATGCCGAAATTGGGGATGGAAAGGCCGAGGTGCAGCGCCGCCGCCATCGTCACCGGCGACAGGTCGGTCGCACCGTGGCAGCCCGTGCGGACCTGATGCAGTTCGGCGAGCGAGGCGATCTGCCGCATATGGGTGATGCCGCCGGCGTGCAGCACGGTCGCGCGGATATAGTCGATCAGCCGGTTCTCGATCAGCGCCTTGCAGTCCCAGATCGAGTTGAAGATCTCGCCGACCGCGAGCGGTGCGGTGGTGTGTTGGCGGATCAGGCGGAACGCCTCCTGATCCTCGGCCGGGGTCGCATCCTCGATCCAGAAGGGGCGGTAAGGTTCCAGATCCCTGCCCAGCCGCCCCGCCTCGATCGGGGTCAGCCGGTGATGGACATCGTGAAGCAGATGGACGTCCCAGCCCAGCGCCTCGCGCGCCGCGGCGAACAGCTCGGGGACGACGCGCATATATTTCTCGGTCGACCAGACCGTTTCCCTTGGCAGGTCCGCGTCGGCGGGTTCATAGAAATAGCGGTCCTTGCCGACGCCATAGGTGGCGGCGATGCCCGGCACGCCGCATTGCAGGCGGATCGCCCGATAGCCCTGCCGCCGATAGTCGAGCGCGGCCTCGATCACATCCTCGATCGTCTCGCCATTGGCATGGCCATAGACCATGCACCCCTCGCGCGCCGCGCCGCCGAGCAGCTGATAGACGGGCAGGCCGGCGATCTTGCCCTTGATGTCCCACAGCGCCATGTCGACCGCGGCGATCGCGGTCATCGTCACCGGGCCGCGCCGCCAATAGGCGCCCTTGTAGAGAAAGTTCCAGATGTCGCCGATGCGGTGCGCGTCGCGGCCGATCAGGCAGGGGACGACATGGTCGGCAAGATAGCTCGCGACCGCCAGTTCGCGTCCGTTCAGCGTCGCGTCGCCGACTCCGGTGGTGCCGTCGTCGCATCCGACCTTCAGCGTCACGAAATTGCGGCCCGGGCAGGTCACGATCACCCGGGCGGACACGATCTTCGGCATTCCGTCCCCTCTGCACACAGTTGTGTGACAACCTTATTGACATGTTCGCCCGAAAAGGAAAGATATTGTTACCGGTGTCAAGGGCAAAAGCCCGGCCGCGAGCAAAGGGAGGCGGATGTGATCGGATGTCGCGGATCATGGGCCGGTGCCGGGCGGATGCGCGCGCCATGTCGCTGAGCCTGATCGCGCCGCTGATGCTCGCGGCCCCGGCGGCGGTCGTCGCGGAGGCCGAGCCCGTCATGCCGAGCGCGGCGGCGATCCTTGCCGACACGCGCCGCGTCGCCGACTGGCAGCTCGCCAACCGCGAAAATCCGGCGGTGATGCCTGCGGCGCGGCGCAGCACCTGGAACCCGCGCGACTGGCAACAGGCGACCTTCTGGGTCGCGCTCACCGAACTCGCGGCGCGCGACCGGCGCTATGCGCAGCCGCTGTTCGATCTCGGCCGCGACCAGCAATGGCGGCTGGGCGACCGGCCCTTCCACGCCGACGACCAGCTGATCGCCCAGGCGTGGATATGGGCGTC
Source organism: uncultured Sphingopyxis sp. (assembly GCA_937873425.1). Lineage (GTDB taxonomy): Bacteria > Pseudomonadota > Alphaproteobacteria > Sphingomonadales > Sphingomonadaceae > Sphingopyxis. The sequence continues at coordinate 5,718 of CALMYE010000008.1, forward strand.
GCGCCACGGCGCGGGCGAGGCGGCGATGGCGCCTGCGCGCACCTATTTCGACCATATGCTGGCGAACCAGCCGCAGATCGCGCTCGAATTCGTGCCGCACGGGCCGGGCAAGGGCACGTCGGACTGCACCGACCGCTGGTGCTGGTGCGACGCGATCTTCATGGCGCCGCCGACGCTGCTGCAGATGACGCGGGCGACGGGTGACGCGCGCTACGCGGCCTTCGCCCATGCCGAGTTCAAGGCCGCGACCGACTATCTCTACGACCCGGCGGAGAAGCTCTATTTCCGCGACAGCCGCTTCTTCGGCATGCGCGACGAGGGCGCGCGCAAGCTGTTCTGGAGCCGCGGCAATGGCTGGGTGATGGGCGGGCTCGTCCGCATGCTGCAGGCGATGGACGCCGACGACCCGCGGCGGCCCTATTATGAGGGGCTGTTCAGGGACATGGCGGACAGGCTGCTCGGCCTGCAAAAGCCCGACGGCTATTGGTCGCCCTCGCTGCTCGACACCGATCCCGCCACACCCACCGAGACCAGCGGCACCGCCTTCTTCACCTATGCCTTCGCCTGGGGCGTCGATGCCGGACTGCTCGACCGCGCCGCCTATGAGCCGGCGGCGATCCGCGGCTGGAACGCGGTGGTGCGCGCGGTGCAGGACGACGGCATGCTCGGCTGGGTCCAGCAGGTCGGCGACCGCCCCGACAGCGTGTCGGCGCGCGAGACGCAATTCTACGGCAGCGGCGCCTATCTGCTCGCCGGCACGGCGATGTACGACCTGGCGCGCAAACGCGGGCACTATTGATCGACCGACCCTCCTCCTCCTTGGAGAAAGGAGGGCGAGCCGGTGCCAATGGATCGTGCGGACTGCTAACCGTAATCCCCCTCCCGCAGGCGGGAGGGGCAGCGAGGCTTGGCAGCTTGCTGCCTAGCCGCAGCGGGGTGGGCAAGGCCGACAGCGCAGGAGCGAGCCTGCGGCTCGCGCCCACCCCCAACCCCTCCCGCCTGCGGGAGAGGAGAGCAGGCGTCCGCTATCGCGCGGCCTGCCTCAATCCGATCCGCCATTCTTCCGACCGGTTGACAGCGCTCTGCAAATATGTATGACAACTAGAAGTTGTATTACATCTAAGAATGACACCGGTATCAATCACAGGGAGGACTATCCCTTCGGACCGGTGAAAAGGGGGAGAGGAACATGATGTCACGATCGCTTCTGCTTGTCCGTGCGGCGCTGCTCGCTTCGGCCGCCGCGATGGTGGCCGCGCCCGCCTGGGCGCAGGAGGCCGATGCCGGGCAGGAAGTGGATACGACCGATCCGGTGGCGCGCGCCGCACAGGTCAACGAGGGCGAGGAAATATTGGTCACCGGCGTGCGCGCCACCCAGCGCAGCTCGATCGAGTTCAAGCGCGCTGCCGACGTCGTCGTCGACGGCCTCGTCAGCGACGAGATCGGCGCCGCCCCCGACAATTCGATCGGCGATACGCTCGAACGCATCGTCGGCGTCTCGGCCGACCGCTTCAAGGGCAATGCCAACGAGTTGTCGGTGCGCGGCCTGGGGCCGACATTGAGCTTTTCGACCTTCAACGGCCGCGAGGTCTCGACCGCGGGCCCCGACCGTTCGGTAGCCTTCCAGCAATTCCCGTCCGAGCTGATGAACGGCGTGCTCGTCTACAAGTCGCAGCGCGCCGACTTCCTCGACGGCGGCGTCGGCGGCGTGATCGAGCTGCGCTCGCTGAAGCCGCTCGATTACGGCAAGCGGCGCATCCAGTTCGAGGTGCGCGGCGATTACCAGCCGCAGGCGGACGATGTCCACGGCCGCGCCGGCTTCGGCTATCGCGCCAATTTCTCATACACCGACCAGTATAGCACCGGGATCGGCGATATCGGCGTGTCGATCGGCTATCAGCGGCAGGACACGACCGCGCCCGAGGATTATTACAACGCCAATTCGGTCTTCCAACTCTGCAACACCTCGGCGAACAATCCCTTTCAGCTGACCGGAACCGCAGCGGTGCAGGCCGGCGCGGGCGCCAACGTCAACTGCACCTTCGCCAGCGGCCCGCGCGTCGCCAACGGCGTGACAGTCGGCGAGACGCGGGGCGATCCCTATTTCGCCAATTCGTCGCGCAGTTTCCGCACCCAGGCGACCGAGGAGATCCGCGACGCGCTCATCGGCGCGGTGCAGTGGCGGCCCTCGTCCGATTTCGAGGTGGCGATCGACGGCCAATATTCGAAGCGCCGCAGCCTGGAGGACCGCAACGTGCTGGCGATCACCGAAGGGCTGCGCGGCGTCCAACCGCTGGTGATCGGCAACGGCAGCAACGGCTATTCGCCCGGCGCGCTGATCAGCTATCGCGGCAATTCGAACATCGAGAACCAGCTCGAAACGCGCCAGCGCAACGAGGATTATCTGGGCGGCGGGCTCAATCTTCTGTGGACCCCCGACCGCTGGCGGATCGGCTTCGACGCTTCCTATTCCAGAAGCCACCGCACCGAGACGCAGAAACAGACGCGCATGCGGTCGAGCCGCCGCGTCGGCTATACGCTGACCTATGTCGGCGACGATGTCGTGCCGGTGGTCGAGTTCGACAATTTCGACATCACCGACCACGGCCTGTTCCTGGCGACCGCGAACAACGCGGTCTATGCGCGCCGCCGCTTCGTCACCGACCGCGTCGATCGCATCTCGGCGGCGCGGCTCGACCTCGAGCGCGAGCTCGACGGCTTCGTCACCTCGGTGAAGTTCGGCGGCCGCGTTTCCGACCACCGGCGCACCAACGACAATGCGCGCAACAACGACCTCAACACCATTCCCGGCACCGCGGCCGAGGTGGCGGCGCTGATCACCCAGGCGAACCAGCAGTGCCGCGCGCCCTTCACCACCAGTTCCTACATGAAGGGGATGGGGACCAACGTCACCCGCTGGGCGAGCTTCGACAACGACTGCCTGTTCCGCGCCTTCGCGGGCGGCGACGATGCGCTGCCGGTGCCCGCAGACGGCCGCGACCCGAGCGACATCGACGTCACCGAGCGCATCTATGCCGCCTATGCGATGGCCAATTTCGCGTCCGAAGCGGGCAATGTGCCGTTCAGCGGCAATGTCGGGCTGCGCTGGGTCAGGACCGACATCACCTCGGTCGGTTTCCGCCAGCCCTATGTCATCACCATCGACACGGCGGGCGACAGCTATTCGGTCGCGGTCGATCCGAACGGCCAGCTTCAGACCAACACGGCGAAGGGCAGCTATGATTATCTCCTGCCCAGCGCGAATATCGCCTTCGACCTGTCGCAGCAGGTGAAGCTGCGCCTCGCAGCCTATCGCGCGATCGCGCGAACGGGGATCGAAAGCTTCGGCGCGGGGATCAACCTCAACCCGTCGGCGGGCACCGGGGTCGACAACATCATCTTCAACGCGACCACCGGCAATCCGAACCTCAAGCCGCTGCGCGCGTGGAACCTCGACGCCAGCCTCGAACTCTATGCGTCGAAGGACACGCTCGTCTCGCTCGCCACCTATTATAAATGGGCGAAGGGGACGGTGATCGGCCGGTCGGAACCGATCCCGACCGATATCACCGTCACGACGATCCGCGACGGCGGCGCGCCGCTGACCGAGACCTTCACGATCAGTCCGGTGGCGCCGGCGAACGACAGCGAGACGCGCGACCTCTATGGGCTGGAGGCGACCGCGAGCCACGCCTTCACCTGGCTGCCCGACCCGCTCGACGGTTTCGGCATCCAGGGATCGGTCAACCGCGCCTTCGCCAATTTCGAATATCCCGACACCTCGCCGATCGCTGCTTTCGTCGATCCCTCGAACCTGATCGGCCTGTCGAAATGGACCGCGAGCGGATCGGTCTGGTTCGAGAAATGGGGGCTGTCGCTGCGCGCCAACCTCCGCCACCGCTCGGGCTATTTCAAGCCGAACAGCGGCACCAACCGCGAGGTGCGCGGCGGCACCTATATCAACCTGTCGGCGCAATATAATCTGACGAAGCAGGTGCAGCTGAAGCTGCAGGCGCTCAACGTCACCGGCACCCCCGACATCATGTACAAGGGCGGCTACGACAGCATCGCCGAGGTGTCGCGCGGCGGCACGCAATATTTCTTCGGTTTCCGGGTGCGCCTGTGAGCCGATTCCGTTTCTGGTCAGGCCGGCAGATCCTCCCGCTGGTCCTGGCCACCGCCGCCGCCGCGATGCCATCCGCGGCGGCGGCCTTTTCCCCGGATGAGGCCGCGGCGGTCTGCCGGGGCAGCGACGGCTATGCCGCCGCGTTCGAAGGCCGGCGGACCTTCACCCTGCGGCCGACGGAACTGGAAGCGATCAAGGCGGCGCTCCCCGGCGATCCGGCGATCGGCGCGGCCTATCGCGCCCTCGTCGCCCGCGCCGAGCGGATGCTGGCCGAGAAGCCGGCGTCGGTGATGGACAAGCGCAGCATCCCGGTGTCGGGCGACCGGCGCGACTATGTCAGCCTCGCGCGTTACTGGTGGCCCGATCCAGCCAATCCCAAGGGGCCCTATGTGCGCCGCGACGGTGAGACCAATCCCGATATCGAAACCAGCCGCTTCGACCGCGCCGCGCTCGCCCGCATGGTGCGCGAGGCCGATACGCTCGCGCTCGCCTATTATTACAGCGGCGACCGCCGATATGCCGAGCGCGCGGCGGCGGCGATCCGCAGCTGGTTCCTCGATCCCGCGACCGCGATGAACCCGAACATGAACTATGCGCAGGCGGTTCCCGGCGTGTCGAACGGCCGGCCCGAAGGCGTGCTCGACGGGGCGGGGTTCATCGCGGTGATCGACGCGGCGGGCCTGATCGCGCCGTCGGGCGCGCTGACGTCGGTCGAGGTCACGGCGTTGGAAGGCTGGTTTTCGCGCTACCTCGACTGGATGCTCAAAAGTCCGAACGGCAAGGCCGAAGGCGCCAAGCGCAACAACCACGGCCTGTGGTACGACGCGCAGGTCGCGCGCTTCGCGCTGTTCGCGCGCCGGCCCGACGTCGCGCAGCGCGTCGTCGCGGCCTTTCCCAGGGCGCGCCTCGCGCGGCAGGTCGATGCCAAGGGGGCGCTGCCCGAGGAACTGACGCGCACGCGCAGCTTTCATTATTCGCTCTATGCGCTCGACGCCGCCTATCTGGTCGCGGACAGCGCCGCCTGCCTCGGCGCCGATCTCTACGGCGCCGACGAAAAGGGGCGTTCGCTGCGCCGCGCGACCGACTTCGTCGCCGCCTATCGCGGCCGCGCCGCCGACTGGCCGCACAAGGAAGCGAACTGGCCCGCGGCCGCGCTCGACGAGCTGCTCGCGCGCGCCGACCTCGCCTGGGGCCCCGGCGCCTATCCGCGCGCGGCGGGCGGCGAGGCGCTGCTGCGCTATCGGATGCGTCCGGGCGGGTGATCGCGCGCCGCGTCCTGCTGATGGCGGCCCTGCTGGCCGCTCCCGCAGCGGGATGGGCGCGCAGCGCGGCGCCGGGGTTCGACCTGCGCGCGATCGAGCGGCGGCGCCTGCTGCCGCAGGCCGGGCCGCTGCTGGCCGCCAAGCCGCGCACCATCGCCGCGATTCCCGCGCCGCGCAGCCCGGCGGGGCCGCGCGATTATTATTCGGAGGGCGATTATTGGTGGCCCGACCCGGCGAACCCCGGCGGCCCCTATGTGCGCCGCGACGGGCAGTCGAACCCCGCCAAATTCGACGGCCATCGCGACGCGCTGATCGCCTTCGGTCGCACCGTGCCGGCGCTTGCCCTGCTGTGGGAACTGACGCGCGATCCGTGTTTCGCCGGGGCGGCGATGCGCCATCTGCGCGCTTGGTTCGTCGATCCGGCGACGCGGATGAACCCGCATCTGAACCATGGGCAGGCGATCATCGGCGTCAACACCGGGCGCGCGATCGGGGTGATCGACACGCTGCAGATCGTCGAGGTGGCGCGCGCCGCGGCGCTGTTCGCGCGCAGTGAAGCGCCGGGCTATGCCGCGATCCGGCCGGGCGTCGAGGACTGGTTCGCCGGCTATCTCGGCTGGCTGACCACCTCGCCCTTCGGCGTCGAAGAGCGCGACCAACGCAACAATCACGGCAGTTGCTGGCTGCTCCAGGCGGCGTCCTTCGCGGCGCTGCTCGGGCGCGAGGATGTGCTGGCGGCGGCGCGCGACCGGCTGACGGCGGTGATCGTCCCGACGCAGATCGAACCCGACGGGCGCCAGCCGCTCGAACTCGCGCGGACCAAGCCCTATGCCTATGCGCTGTTCAACCTCGACGTGCTTGCCGCCGCGGCCTGGCTGCTCGCCGATGGAACGGGCGAGTTGATCGCCTGGGCGACTGCCGACGGGCGCTTGATCGGCAAGGCGATCGGGTGGATGGCGCCCTATGTCGCCGACAAGGCGGCGTGGCCTTTCGCGCCCGACGTCGAATATCACGACGGCTTCCCGGTGCGCCAGCCGAGCCTGTTCTTCGGCGGCCTTGCACTCGGCCGCGACGACTGGCTGGCGCTGTGGCGGCGACTCGATGCCGACCCGGCGACGGGCGAGGTGGTGCGCAATTTCCCGATTCGCCAGCCTTTGCTCTGGCTGGCGGATGGGGCTGGCCGGGCATGATTTCGGCCCGTCCGTCAGCGGCTTGGCGACCCCGGTGGCGGGCTGCGCGAACGGCAAAGTTGTCATACATTTTTCTTGACAGAGGGCGCGCGTTGATCAATCATGACTGACACCGGTTACCGAAGCATCGGCAAGATCAGGAGCCGGCAATAGGGAAGAGGAAGGCCCGCCGCGTCAGCGGCGGTTTTCCGCAAGCTCGACAAACGAACAGCGACCGTGCGGAGATAGCGCGCGGCGCAGGGATGGGGGGCGTCCGTAGCGCGGACGGTCAGTGGGAGAGGTTTCATGGCGATTGCAGTAGCGCGCGGAGCGTATTTTCTGGCCCGGCTGGCGGGCGGTGTCTCTTTGGCGGTGCTCGCCGCGACGCCGGCGCTGGCGCAGGACGCGGCGGCGGGGGAGGGCGACATCGTCGTCACCGGCATCCGCGCCTCGCTCGAACGCGCCGCCGACATCAAGCGCGAGGCGGATCAGGTGATGGACGTCATCACCGCCGAGGATGTCGGCAAGCTCCCCGACGAAAATGTCGCCGAGGCGTTGCAGCGCATCACCGGCGTCCAGATCACCCGCGTGTTCGGCGAGGGCCAGTCGGTGTCGGTGCGCGGTCTGCAACAGGTGCGCGTCGAGGTCGACGGCCGCACCCTGCTCGGCTGGTCGGCGCGCCTGTCGCCGCCGGAAAACGACCAGCTCGGCCGCTCGTCAGGGCTCGATTCGGTGCCGTCCAGCCTGTTCGGCCGCCTCGAAGTGCGCAAATCGCCGCTCGCCAGCCAGGCCGAGGGCGGGCTCGGCGGCACGGTCAATCTCGTCACGCCGAAGCCGCTCAGCTACAAGAATATGGTGATATCGCTGCGCGCGCAGGGCACCTATTCGGAGAATAGCGACAAGTTCGAGCCCCGGTTCAACGGCTTCTTCACCACCAAGTTCGCCGACGGCCGCATCGGCATCATGCTGGCGGGCGAATATCAGAAACGCACCTCGACCACCCAGACGTTCGAGCGCAACAATTTCCTCAACCGCACCTATACCGGTGCGGGCGGCGGCGTCTTTCCGACGCCGGTGCTGCTGCAATATGAACAATTCACCGTCGACCGGTCGCGCATGGGCCTCAACGGCGCGGTGCAGTTCGAGGTGACGCCCGAATTCACCGTCACCGCCGATGCGCTTTATTCGAAGCTCAAGACCGGGCGGCGGCAGGATTTCTTCGCCTTTCGCCTGCCGACCGGCAGCAATCCGGTGACGAACCGCGTCGTCGAGGACGGCATGGTCGTCGCGGGCAACGCGAACGGCACCGTCACCACCGCGGGACAGATCCGCAACGAGCCGACCGAGAATTTCCTCTATGGCCTCAACGGCAAATATGAGAGCGGCGGGCTGACGATCGAGGCCGACGGCTATTACAGCAAGGGGACGATCGACCAGACGATCCAGATCATCACCTTGCAGGCGGCCGCGCTGGTGCCCGGCGCCTTCGACTTCCGCGACGTGACCATACCGTCGCTGACGCTGGGCGGCACCTTCGACCCGACCGACTATGCCTCCTACAATCCTGCCGGCAACGGCGTGCGCTCGAACCGGCTGCTCGGCCTGCTCGAGGAATGGACCGGCAAGCTCGACGTCAGTTGGGAATCGGATGGCGGCGTCACGCTCGCGGCGGGGGTGCGCTACACCGACCTTCATGCCCGGTCGAACGCCTATCGCAGCCAGGTCACGCCGACCCGCGCCGAGATCGAGCCCTTTCTGAAACTGGTCAATGTCGGCGATTTCGTCGCCGATATTCCCGGCATTTTCCCGCGCAGCTTCCTCAGCACCGCGCCGACCTTCGACTATGTCTTCACGCGCGCGCAGGCGGCGCAGCCGAACCCCGATCCGAACGACCGGTCGACGTTGCTGCCCAATCTTCAGCGCGACTATGACTTCAGCGAAAAGACGCTCGCCGCCTATCTGATGGTGTCGGGCGAGGGCGAGATCGCGGGCATTCCCTACAAGGCCAATGCCGGCGTCCGCATCGCCTCGACGCGCCTGTCGGTCGACTCCTATGTCAACGTCGGCGCGATCAGCACGCTGCGCAACGACAGGAATCGCTATACCAATGTGCTGCCCAGCGCGAACATCGCCTTTACCATCACCGACGATTTCCTGATCCGCGTTTCGGGATCGCAGACGATGCAGCGCGCGTCGGTCGCCGACCTCGCGCCGTCGAGCTTCTTCAACGCGACCAACCTGTCGGTCACCGGCGGCAATGTGAACCTCGAACCGCCGATCTCGACGCAGGCCGACATCAGCTTCGAATATTATACCGGCAAGAGCTCGCTGATCTCGGGCGCGGTCTTCTACAAGGACGTCCGGAACTTCATCGCCAGCTTCGTGACCTCGGGCATCGACCTCGACCTCGATCCGCAGGGCCGCGAACTGGTCTTCTCGCGGCCCGAAAATCTGGCGAGCGCGAAGATCAAGGGGTTCGAGGTCGGCATCCAGCAATTCTTCGACTTCCTGCCCTCGCCGCTCGACGGCTTCGGCATCATCGCCAACTACACCTATTCGGATTCGCGCGATCAGGACGGCTTCCCGCTCGTCGCGGTATCGAAGAACAGCTACAATCTTGTCGGCCTTTATGAAAAGGGCCCCTTCTCGGCGCGCCTTGCCTATAATTACCGCGACCAGGCGGTGTTCGAATTTTCCGAAGGGCGGCCGAGTTTCGTCGGCGCGCGCTCGCAGCTCGACGCGCAGCTCGGCTTCGACATCATGAAGAATGTCGCCCTGTCGCTGCAGGCGCAGAATCTGATGCCGCGGAAATCGGCGACGAAGGAATATAGCGTCAACGAAATCGCGCTGAACAGCTATGCCCTGTCGGAACGGCGCTACTCGATCGGCGTGCGCGCCAAATTTTGACCCGTGAATGAAACGACAGGACAGGACATGATGACATTGCGGGACTCCCTCCGCCCGGCCCTGATGCTGCTCGCCGCGGCCGCCTGCGCGCTCCCCGCGCAGGCCGAGCCGGGGGCGCTGCCGAAGATCCTGTCCGACCGCGCGACGATGGCGGCGCATCCGCTGCCCGATTTCTCCTATGCCGGATACGGCTTCGGCCTCGCGCCGATCCCCGAGGATGCGGGGACGGTGATCGACGTGACCGAATATGGCGTCGTTCCCGACGACGGGCTCGACGACAGCAAGGCGGTGCTCGCCGCGCTCGCCGCCGCAAATGCGGTGGAGGGGCGGGTGACGCTGCGCTTTCCCAAGGGAAGAACGCAGATCACCGAGATCCTCCGCATCACGCGCAGCGACATCGTCCTCGACGGCGCCGGCCCGACCGAAACCGAACTCTATTTCCCCCGCCCGCTGAAGCTGATCGACAAGAGCGGCGATGCCGACGAACTGCGCGCCTATCTGGTCCGCGAAAAGAAATATGAGGTCCAGCCCGAGCATAATATCGACTATCTCTTCACCGAATATAGCTGGGCCGGCGGGATGATCTTCGTCGCGCCGGAGGGGAGCCGTCCGGCCTCTTATGATCCGGCGAAGGACGTGCGCGATCCGGTGCTGGCGAACGGCGTGGCGGGCAAGCAGTTCGGCCGCGAACTCACCGTCGACGATGCGTCGCGGCTGCGCGTCGGCGATGTTGTCCAGCTGCAATGGTTCGCGGCCGAGGGGGCGGACAGTGCGATCCTGAAATCGCTCTATGGCGACACCGACCTGCCGGTCGGCTCGCACCACTGGACCTCGCCCGACCGGCCGGTGGTGGTGCAGTCGACGCGCGTCGCCGCGGTCCGCGGCAAGCGCGTGACGCTGGGCGATCCGCTGCTCCACGATGTGCGCGCCGACCAGCCGGCGGCGGTCGCGCAGTGGCGGCACCTGGCCAATGTCGGCATCCAGAATCTGCGCCTGCAATTTCCCGAATCGCCGTCCTTCGGCCATCATCTGGAGCAGGGCTACAACGGCATCTACATGACCGGCGTGTTCGACGGCTGGGTCCGCAACCTCGTCATCGACCGCTCCGACAGCGGCATATTGACCGACAATGCGGCGAGTCTGACCATCGCGGACGTCACCACCACCGGCGACCGCCGCGCCCATTATTCGGTGCATGTCGGCGCCGCGCACAATGTGCTGGTCAAGGATTTGCGCGTCGAAAATCCGGTGATCCACCCGCTCAGCGTCAACACCCGCTCGACGCGCGCGGTGTTCCTGCGGTCGCAGGTGCTGCGCGACGCGATCATCGACCAGCACAGCGGGTCGAACCACCAGAATCTGTTCGATGCGATCGTCATGCACATCGACCCGAAGTCCGACGGCGACGCCTGGCACTACCGGCTGTGGGTCGGCGGCGGGGCGCCCTATTGGAAGCCGGGGCACGGCCTTTACAACACGCTGTGGAATGCGCGGCTGGTGACGCCCGACGCGGTGCCGGCCGACGCGAAACTGACGATCACCAGCGGGATCGAGGGACCGGGCGAGCGCATCGTCGGCCTGCACGCCGATCGCGCGATCGACGTCAGCTACACCCCCGCGCCCTATATCGAGGCGACGGGGCAGGCGTTGGACGCGGTGCCGTCGCTCTACGACTGGCAGCTCGCGCGGCGGAAGCGCTGACGCACCGTCTGCGCAGTGCCCAAGTCGATCCTTGACACCGGTTACCATGACCGGTAGCAGAAGGGCCGATCAGCCAAACGAGCGAGGATGCCTTCGATGTTCTGCAAGACCTATCACGCCACCCATCC
>CALMYE010000009.1 GCA_937873425.1 uncultured Sphingopyxis sp.
TTGCCCACCCCGCTGCGACTAACGAGCAAGCTCGTAAGTCTCGCTGCCCCTCCCGCCTGCGGGAGGGGGGGATCAGGTGTCCGCCTTTGACCTCAGTCGGCCGGGAAGGTGTTGGTCGAGCTGTAGTCCTTGAACTTGTCGGTGAAGTTCGCGTGATAGTCCTCGACCTGCATGTCGGCGTCTTCCTGGGCGTTCTTCTGGCTGTCGCCGGCGGAGCGGCCGAAGGCGACGACCGCGGCGTGGAAGGCCTCGCGTTCGGGGCCGCAGACCGATTTGACCGCCATTTCATATTCGGCGTCGGTCATCTTCTTTTCGAGCGATTTCTTGAGGTCGTCGCGCAGGCATTTGGTGAAGGCGGCGCGGGTCGCGTCGACCTTTGCGGCGGGCGACTGCACCGCGGCGGCGGCGGCCAGAACCAGGCTTGTGATCAGCATCCTGCGACTCCCCGATTGCGCATGATTTTATGGCGAGGAGATTAGACGATGGGAATCGAAAATGGGAGCGCTTTTCTGCTCAAGATCGGCGACGGCGAGGCGCCGCCCGCCTATCGCACGGTGGCCGGGCTGCGCACGACGCAGCTGTCGGTGAACGGCGAGGCGGTCAACGTCACGACCAAGGATTCGGGGGGCTGGCGCGAGCTGCTGTCGGGCGCGGGGGTGCGGTCGGTTTCGGTGAGCGCGAGCGGCATCTTCACCGGGTCGGATGCCGAGGTGCGGCTGCGCGCCAACGCGCTGTCGGGGGCGATCGACGATTATGAGCTGAGCTTCGAGAGCGGCGAGCGGATGCAGGGACGGTTCCTGGTGACGCGGCTCGACTATGCCGGCGATTACAACGGCGAGCGGCAATATACGCTGAACCTGGAATCGAGCGGCGCGGTGGCGAGCCTGTGAGCGGGGCTGCGAATGCGCTGCGCGGCGAGGCCGAGCTGCGCGTCGGCGGCGAGGCGCTGGTGCTGCGGCCGAGCTTTGCCGCGCTGGTCGCGGCGGAGGCGGAGCTGGGACCGCTGTTCGCGCTGGTCGAGCGCTCCGCCGACGGGCGGCTGGGGCTGGGCGAGATGGCCTGCCTGTTTTGGCATTGCGTGCGCGACCGGCCCGACGGGCTGACACGCGAGGCAATGGGCGAAGCGGTCGTCGCCGGGGGGCTGGCGGCGGCAACGCCGGCGCTGCGCGTGCTGCTGGGGCAGATATTGCAGGGGCGGTGAGGATGTTCGGCACGAGCGCCTTGCGCCTTGCGGGACTGATGGCGCGGGTCGCGGGGTGGCCGCCCGACATATTCTGGAACGCGACGCCCGCCGATGCGGCGGCGGTGCTCGGCGGCTGGGTCGAGGAAGAGGGCGCGGACGGCGTGGACCGCCATGCGCTGGCGGCGATGATGGAGCATTTTCCCGATGATTGACAGGCTCGACGAGATGATCCTGGCCGTGCGGGCCGACACGGGTGCGTTCGCGCGCGACGTGGCGGCGATGCGCGCCGAGCTGGAAGGGCCGCTGGCGGCGGGCGCCGATGCGGCGGGGCGGCGGATCGAGCGGGCGCTGACGCGCGCGATCCTGACCGGCAAGCTGGGCTTCGAGGATCTGAAGCGCGTCGCGCTGGCGGTGATGGCCGACATCGCGCGGGCGGCGGTGCGGGACGGCATCGGTGCGATCCTGGGTGGCGGGTCGTCGGGCGGCGGGGGCGGCGGGCTGCTGTCGCTCGGTGCGGCGATCGCGGGGGCGCTGTTCGGCGCGCCGGGGCGGGCGACGGGCGGGCCGGTCGCCGCCGGGCGCGCCTATCGCGTCGGCGAGCGCGGGCCCGAGCTGTTCGTGCCGACCGCGAGCGGGCGGATCGAGGCGGCGGGTGGCGCGGTGCGCAACATTGCGATCATAGTGAACGTGCGCGGCGATGCGGGCAGCGAGCCGCAGCGGCTGGCGCAGACCGGGCGGCAGCTGGCGCGCGCGGTGCGGCGCGCGGTAGCGGAAGGCGAAGGCTGATGGGCTGGGCGCTGGTTGCGGCGGCGGAGCCGCATCATCGCAAGACCTGGGTCAAGCGCTTCGATCCGCGCTTCTGGACGGTCGATTTCCCGCGGCCGATGATGGCGAGCGTGGTGGCGGACGAGCCGCAGAGCCTGCGCGTCGAGGCGGTGTTCCATCGCAAGCAGGATCTGGCGGGGCTGATATGGGAGGCGGAGGACCGGTGGGATCATGCCCTGCTGGCCTATGAGACGAAGCGCGATTTCCGGAATCTGCGATTGTCGTTCCGCTGGCGGTCGGGCGGGGTGAAGCCGCTCGACGCGCTGCACGGGCCGACGCTGACGATCGAGGGGCGCGATGCGGAAGGGAATCCGCGCGCCTGGTATGTGCGGCTGTGGAACTATGCGATGGGGACGGCGGAGGATGCCGTCGTCAGCCTCGATTTCGATGCGCTCGATGGCGGCTATCTGCTGCCCGTCGAGGCGGACCCGGTGTGGGCGGGCGATGTCGACCGGATGTTCGTGTCGATCGTGCCGCCCGCCTATGACGGCGGCGACGGCGCGCTGGCGGGCGCGGCCGAGGGCTGGGTCGAGATGAGCGAGATCGTAAGCAGCGGGTCGGGGTCGGTGCTGGCGATCGGCGACGCGGTGCTGCCCGAGCAGGCGCTGGGGATCGCGAACGGCTATGACGATGTCTATCACCTGACCCCGGCGCGGGTGGTGCGGCAGATGGTGCAGCTCGGCTATCGCGGCGACGTCGTCCACTATGTCGGGATGAGCCATTTCATGCGGCTCGCGGGCGCGGGCGGCGGGCATGAGGTGAGCATCGCGGGCGGGCCGCTCAACGCGCCGGCGGCGGCGTGGCATGCGGCCTTCGCGGCGGAGTGCGCGGGCGCGGGGCTGGGGGTGATCTGGTCGCTGTCGTACGAATTGTTCGACGCCTATTGCCCCGCCGCGTGGAAGCAGCGCGATGCGGGCGGCGACCCCGCGCTGACCGGATGGGAGCCGCCCTCGACCCTGTTGTCGCCCGCGAATGCCGAGGCGATGGGGTGGCTGCAACTGGTGGCGCGGGCGTTCGTCGAGATTGCTCTCGCGGCGGAACTGCCGGTGAAGTTCCAGGTCGGCGAGCCCTGGTGGTGGGTCAATCCGGGTGGGAAACTGTGCGCCTATGACGCGGCGGCGGGGACGGCGCTGGGCGGGACGAGCGTGGCGATCCCCGACGTGCGCGGGGCGATGGACGCGGGGCAGGCGGCGATGCTCGACGCGCTGGGGGTGCTGCTTTCGGATTCGACCGCGGCGCTGGTCGCGGCGGCGCGCGACGAGGCGGGGGAGGGGGATTTCGCGAGCCATCTGCTCGTCTTTCTGCCGACGGTGCTCGATCCGGAGGCGCCCGGGATACGGCGCGCCAATGTGCCGGTCGGGTGGGCGGCGCCGGCGTTCGATGTGCTGCAGCTCGAGGATTATGACTGGGTGACGGCGGGGCGCGGGGCGGAGACGGCGCCGGCGCGGGAGCTGATGGTCGCGCGCCTCGGTTATCCTGTTGACGAGCAGCATTATTTTTCGGGCTTTGTGCTGAATGCCGAGGATCGCGCGCTGTGGGCGCCGATCGCCGATGCGGCCGACGCAGCGCGGCGCGATGGGGTGGCGCGCAGCTTTATCTGGGCGCTGCCGCAGGTGGCGCGCGACGGTTTTGTCGCCTTCGACGGGGAGGAAGAGATGCAGGCTTTCGATGCGGTGGATTTCCCGCTGGCGATCGGGCGCGAGGCGCTGAGCGTCACCGAATTTTCGACCCAGATCGTCAGCTCGCCGTCGGGGCACGAGCAGCGCGCGAGCGAATGGGCCGATGCGCGGATGCGCTATGACGCCGGGCCGGGGATACGGTCGGAGGGCGATGTGCGGGCGCTCGCCGATTTCTTTCGCGCGCGGCGCGGAGCTGCGCGGGGGTTTCGCTTTCGCGATCCGTTCGACCATAGTTCGGCGGGCGACGGCGGGCTGCCCGCGGCCGGCGACCAACTGCTCGGCATGGGCGATGGGAGCCGGCGGGCGTTTTCGCTGGTGAAACATTATGGCGCGGGCGAGGCGGTGCAGGAGCGGGCGATCGCGCTGCCGGTCGCGG
>CALMYE010000010.1 GCA_937873425.1 uncultured Sphingopyxis sp.
CGGTCGTCGCCCGCCTCCAGCGCGAGCAATTCGCCGATCTCGGCGAGCGTGAAGCCCGCCGCCTGCGCCGCGCGAATGAACTTCAGGCGCCCGAGATCGTCTTGATCATAGCGGCGGATGCCGCCGCCCCGGTCGCCGCCCCAAGCGCCGCCATCGCGCGCCGGCGTGCGCATCAGGCCGCGGCGCTGATAATAGCGGATGGTTTCGACGCCGACGCCCCCGGCGCGGGCCAGTTTGCCGATGGTGAGCGGCATGGCTTGACTCTGTATCATGGTACGGATGCTATATGGAGCGGATGATGAAACAGACAAGCACCGCCACCCTCCATCGCATGGTCATGCCCGGCCATATCTGTCCCTATGGGCTGAAGGCGAAGCATCTGCTGACCCGCAGGGGCTTCGCAGTCGACGACCGCTGGCTGGAAACGCGCGAGCAGGTCGACGCCTTCAAGGCCGAGCATGACGTCAGAACGACGCCGCAGACCTTCATCGACGGCGTGCGCATCGGCGGTTACGACGATCTCCGGCGCCATTTCGGGCTGAAGGTCCGCGATCCCGACGCGACCAGCTATCGCCCGGTGATTGCGCTGTTCGCGATGACCGCGCTGATGGCGCTGGCAGCCTCCTACGCCGCCTATGGCGACGCCCTCACCATTCGCGCCGCCGAATGGTTCATCTCGTTCAGCATGGTCATGCTCGCACTGCTCAAGCTGCAGGATGTCGAGACCTTCTCGACCATGTTCCTGAACTACGACCTGCTCGCGCGGCGCTGGGTGCCCTATGGCACAATCTATCCCTTTGCCGAGGGGCTGGCGGGGGTGCTGATGACCGCGCATGCCCTGCCCTGGCTGTCGATCCCGGTCGCGCTCGCCATCGGCACGATCGGCGCGGTATCGGTGTTCAAGGCGGTCTATATCGACAGGCGCGAACTCAAATGCGCCTGCGTCGGCGGCGGCAGCAAGGTCCCTCTCGGCTTCGTCTCGCTGACCGAGAATCTGGCGATGATCGGCATGGCGTTCTGGATGCTGGCGATGTTGCGGTAGATTCGGCTCTGTCATTGAAACATGCGGCGGCTCGGCTATCGAAGAGCGATGATCGAAGATTTCGGAGTCGCCGCATGCTGAACCGCCGCCATTTCCTGACCGCCGCGGCTGCAGCCGGGATCGGCGCGCCGGCGATCGTCCGCGGCCAGAGCCTGTTCCGCGCCTATCCGTTCGGCCTGGGCGTCGCGGCGGGCGATCCGGCGAGCGACGGCTTCGTCATCTGGACCCGGATCGCGCCCGAGCCGATGGAGCGCCACGGCGGCATGCCGCCGGGCAATGTCCCGGTCGACTGGGAGGTTGCGACCGACAGCGGCTTTCGCGACGTGGCGGCGAAGGGCACCGAACTGGCGCGCCCCGAGCTGGCGCACAGCGTCCATGTCGAGGTGACGCGCCTGCTCCCCGACCGGCCCTATTATTACCGCTTCATCGTCGGCGGCGAGCGCAGCCTGCGCGGCCGCGCGCGCACCCTGCCCGCGCCCGGCGCGCGGACCGACCGGCTGAAGTTCGGCGTCGCCGGGTGCCAGCATTATGAGGCCGGCTTCTATGGCGCCTATCGCCATCTCGCGCGCGAGGAGCTCGCCTTCGTCTATCATTACGGCGATTTCATCTATGAATATCAGCAGAATTATATCTATCCCGACGGGCTGCCGCTGCGGCCGGTGCGGCAATATGCGCAGCGCGCGCTGTTCGACGTCAATGATTTCCGCACCGCCTATGCCCAGACGCTGATGGACGTGGACCAGCAGGCGGCGCGCGCGACGCACGCCTTTCTGTCGAGCTTTGACGATCACGAGATCCGCAACGACTGGGTGTCGCATTACGACAATTGGAAGCTCGACCTGCCCGGCCACGACCCCGACGCCGCACCGCCCGAGGTCTTCATGCTGAAGAAGCAAGCGGCGATGCAGGCATGGTACGAGCATATGCCGGTGCGCCGCGCGCTGCTGCCGCGCGGCGGCATGGTCGCGCTCAACCGCGAATTCCGATACGGCGACCTCGCCGCGATCCAGCTGCTCGACACGCGCCAGTATCGCGACGACCAGCCGTGCGAGGACGGCTTCAAGCCCGCCTGCGCGCAAGTGTTCGCGAAGGACGCGCAGGTGCTGGGCAAGGCGCAGGAGGACTGGCTGAACCGCAACCTCGCGAAGGGCGGCGCAACCTGGAACGCGCTGGCGCAGCAAGTGACGATGATGTCGCTCGACCGGCGGCGGCGGCCAGACGAGCCGGAGAAGATCGTCAATCTCGACAGCTGGGCGGGCTATGAGGCGCCGCGCGAGCGCATATTGTCGCGGCTGGCGGGCCTGAAGAATTGCGTCGTGCTGACCGGCGACGAGCATCAGAATTTCTGCGGCGACCTGGTGCTCAGGGACAAGGTCGTCGGCGCCGAGATCGTCGCCACCTCGCTTTCCTCGGGCGGCGACGGCAACGACAAGCGCGCCGGCACCGACGAATGGCTGAAGCTCAATCCCGAGCTCAAATTCGCCAACGACCAGCGCGGCTATGTCGTGTGCGAGGTCGATCGCGAGGCGTGGCAGGCACATTTCATGGTGGTAGACAAGGTGACGACGCCGGTGAACAGTCTGTCGAAACGCGCGACCGGGGTGATCGAGAATGGCGTCGCCGGGATCGGCATGGCCTGATCCGCCTGTCGCGCGCGTGCAACAAATGCCAGCCAGCGGGGCCCGGATGACCAGATTCTCCTTCCTTCTCGTCGCCTTCGCCTGCCTCATCTCTGCGCCGCTGCGCGCCGAGGAGCAGGAACGCGCACCGGTCACCATCCTCGTTTCGATCGACGGCTTCCGGCCCGATTATCTGGACCGCGGGCTGACGCCGAACCTGTCGCGGCTCGCAGCGGAAGGCGCGCATGGCAGGCTGCGCCCGTCCTTCCCGACCAAGACCTTTCCCAACCATTATGCGATGGTCACCGGCAAGCGGCCCGACACCAACGGCATCGTCGGCAATGCGATGATCGACCCGCGCCGCCCGGCGGTGACGTTCAGCCTGGGCGATGCGAAGCAGTCGCTCGATCGCTTCTGGTGGGACGAGGCCGAGCCCGCATGGGTGACAGCGGAAAAGGCCGGCGTGCGGACCGCAACGATGTTCTGGCCGGGCAGCGAGGTGGCGATACAAGGGGTGCGGCCGTCGGACTGGATGCGCTTCGATCAGAATATAAGCAACGTCCAGCGGGTGAACGCGGTGCTCGACTGGCTGCGGCGGCCCGCCGACATCCGCCCGGCCTTCGTCACCCTCTATTTCGATACGGTCGACACGGCGGGCCACCGCCACGGTCCCGACAGCGACGAGGTGAATGCCGCGCTGGTCGAGGTCGATGAACGGATCGGCGCGCTGAAGGCCGGGCTCGACGCGCTCGGTCAGCCCGCGCGGCTGCTCGTCGTCGCCGATCACGGCATGCGCGCGACGACCGACAGGCAGGTCATCCGGCTCGCGGAGCTGATCGACCTTCCCAGCATCATCGCGGTCGAGGTCGGACCCTATGCCGCGATCGAACCCGCCGCCGGGACCGACGATCGCGTCGCCAAGGCGCTGCTGAAACCGCACGATCACATGGCCTGCCACCGCAGGGAAGAGCTGCCGGCGCCTCTCCACTATGGCCGCAATCCGCGCGTCGCGGCGATCATCTGCATCGCCGAGCCGGGCTGGTCGATCTTCGCGGGCGATCCACCCTGGTCGCCGAACGGCGGGGCGCACGGCTATGGCAATCGCGATCCGCAAATGCTCGCGCTGTTCGTCGCGCACGGCGCCGGGCTGACGGGCGATATCGGCACGGTCGACAATATCGAAGTCTATCCGCTGCTGATGCGGCTGATCGGCGTGGCGCCGCTGGCGAGCGACGCGGCGGGGGTATTGGCGAAGCGGCTGCGTTAGCGCAGCACCGCCATCGCGCGGATCGAGCGGTCGGGCGCGTTGACGATCTGGAGCAGATAGCGGCCCGGAGCCACGTCATATTCGACCATCTTGCGGATGCCCGAACAGGCGGGGCCGTGGCCGTGCGCGGCCGATTTGACGATCGCGCCGTCCTGCACCAGATCGATCCACGCCCCGGCGTCGAGCGCGACGACCAGCCGTCCGGGCCGGTCGACGGTGATCGGCACCATGCCGCCGAATTTATGGACATCGGGTGTCCGTTCGGGCGCGACCCAATAGCGCAGGCTTTCGAAACCGTGCAGCGACAAGGCCGTGCGCACCGGCCCCAGCACCGTCCAGTCGATCGCCCGCCGATCGCCATAGGCATAGATGGTCTTGTTCGACGCGGTGCGGCTCCACCCTTCCCACCCCTCGGGCAGGACCGGCTCGGCAGGACAGGCGGGCGCCCTGGGCGGCGCGGCGACCGGCGCGGCGGTCGGCACAATCAGGGGCAGCGCGGCGGCCAGCGTGAGGGCCATGAGGCGGATCAGCATCTATTTCCTCCCGAACAATCTTTCGACATCGTCCATCGCCAGCTTCACCCAGGTCGGGCGGCCGTGGTTGCACTGGCCGCTATGCGGCGTCACCTCCATCTGGCGCAAGAGCGCGTTCATCTCGGCGACGCTCAGGGTGCGGCCCGCGCGGACCGAGCCGTGGCAGGCCATGGTCGCGGCGACGAGTTCCAGCCTTTCGTTGAGGCCCAGCGCGGCGTCGTAACCCGCGAGATCGTCGGCGATGTCGGTGACCAGCTTGCGGCAGTCGATCGCGCCGAGCATCGCCGGCGTCGCGCGCACCATCACCGCGGCGGGGCCGAAGCGTTCGAGTTCGACGCCGAGCGCCGCGAGCTGCGCCGCCGCGGTTTCGAGCCGGTCGCAGGCGGGCTCGTCGAGCTCGACCACCTCGGGCAGCAGCAGGCCCTGCGACGGCACCGCCTGCCCCGCCATGCCGCGCCTGAGCTGTTCGAGCACGAGGCGCTCGTGCGCGGCATGCTGATCGACGATGACGAGGCCGTCCCCGGCCTCGGCGACGATATAGGTGTTCGCGATCTGGCCGCGCGCGATGCCGAGCGGATGCTCTTCCGCCTGCGGCGGCACCGCCTCGGCCACCTCGGCGCGGCCGGAGATCGGCGCGGCGGAGGCGAAGGGGACGAGCCGGTCGTAGACGCGCGCGACATCTTCGGCCGGGGGCGGCGTGTCGGCGCCGAACAGATGGACGGCGGGCTCGCTGCGCTGGCCGAACAGGAAGCCGGTCGCCGGCTGCGGCGCCACCGGTTCCTGCTGCCACGCCGCGAGCGCGGCTTCGGCGGGACGCTGGACGCTGCGGAAGCCATGTTCGTCGAGCGCGCGGCGCAGGCCGCCGACGATCAGCCCGCGGACGAGCTGCGGGTCGCGGAAGCGCACCTCGGTCTTCGCGGGATGGACGTTCACATCGACCTCGGTCGTCGGCAGGTCGAGGAACAGCGCGACCACCGGATGCCGGTCGCGCGCGAGCAGGTCGGCATAGGCGCCGCGCAGCGCGCCGACGAGCAGCCGGTCCTTCACCGGCCGCCCGTTGACGAACAGATATTGATGGTCGGCAACACCGCGATTGAAGGTCGGCAGGCTGATCACGCCGCCGAGGCGCACCTCGCCGCGCTCGAGGTCGACGCCGATGCCGTTGTCGGCGAGGTCGCGGCTGGTGAGCGCGGCGACGCGCGCCAGCCGGTCCTGCCCGCCCTGCACGTCGAGCACGCGGCGCCCGTCATGCTCGACCGTGAAGCCGATGTCGGGCCGCGCCATCGCGAGCCGCTTCACGACATCGAGGCAGGCGGCATATTCGCTGCGGACGCCGCGCAGGAATTTGCGCCGCGCGGGGACGCGCGCGAACAGATCCTCGACGAGGACG
The DNA here is from genome assembly GCA_937873425.1 of uncultured Sphingopyxis sp. GTDB lineage: Bacteria > Pseudomonadota > Alphaproteobacteria > Sphingomonadales > Sphingomonadaceae > Sphingopyxis. Next base: position 5,852 of record CALMYE010000010.1, read on the forward strand.
CGCGTGCCCTTGGCCAGCGCCGCCGGTCCCTCAGCGACCAACGCGCCATTGTCGACGACCCGCCGCCAGCCGTCGGCGCCGGCGACCCGGCTGTCGAGCGTCAGCCGCGCGACGCTGGCGATCGAGGGCAGCGCCTCGCCGCGGAAGCCCAGCGTCGTCACATCCTCGATCGCGTCGCCCGGAAGCTTGGACGTCGCATGGCGTTCGAGCGCCAGCGCCATGTCGGCGGGGGTCATGCCGCAGCCGTCGTCCTCGACCTCGATTCGCGCGATGCCGCCCTCGGCGAGTCGCACCGAAATGCGGCCGGAACCCGCGTCGATCGCGTTTTCCACCATTTCCTTGAGCGCCGCGGCGGGTCTTTCGACCACTTCACCGGCTGCGATCCGATTTACGAGCGTTTCCGGCAGGCGGCGTATTGACATGGCGCGACTCCTAGCGCAGTCGGGCGCAAATCGCGACCCACCCGCACAGCCCTGATCATCCTGTCCGGCCATCCCTTGCGGACGGGCCGGAATCTCCCCCTGATTTGGTCCTGTTGACGGACGGGCAAGCGCCAGCAATGACGGCGACGGGGCGGTCCGTTCGCACGAATACAGGAATGACGATCAATGTCCTTTTTTTCGCGTTGGCTCAAGTTCAGTTCCCAGGATATGGCTATCGACCTCGGCACCGCCAACACGGTGGTCTATGTCCGCGGCAAGGGGATCGTCCTCAACGAGCCCTCGGTCGTCGCGATGGAAACGCTGAACGGCTATCGCAACGTCAAGGCGGTCGGTGACGACGCCAAGCTGATGATGGGCAAGACCCCTGACAGCATCGAGGCGATCCGCCCGCTGCGCGACGGCGTCATCGCCGACATCGACATCGCCGAGAATATGATCAAGCATTTCATCAAGAAGGTGCATGGCGGCAAGCCGAACGCCTTTCGCGCGCCCGAAATCGTGATCTGCGTCCCCTCGGGATCGACCAGCGTCGAGCGCCGCGCGATCCGCGACGCCGCGTCGAACGCCGGCGCGCGCGAGGTGTGGCTGATCGAGGAGCCGATGGCCGCGGCGATTGGCGCCGACATGCCGGTGACCGAGCCGATCGGGTCGATGGTCGTCGACATCGGCGGCGGCACGACCGAGGTCGCGGTGCTCAGCTTGCGCGGCCTCGCCTATACCACCTCGGTCCGCGCGGGCGGCGACAAGATGGACGAGGCGATCGTCTCCTATGTCCGCCGCCACCATAATCTGCTGATCGGCGAATCGACCGCCGAGCGGATCAAGAAGGATTTCGGCATCGCGCGCACCCCCGCCGACGGCGTGGGCCTGACGATCCACATCAAGGGCCGCGACCTCGTCAACGGGGTGCCCAAGGAAATCTCGATCAACCAGGCCCAGATCGCCGAGGCGCTCTCCGAACCGATCGGCACGATCGTCGAGGGCGTCCGCATCGCGCTGGAGAATACCGCGCCCGAGCTCGCCGCCGACATCGTCGACCAGGGCATCGTGCTGACCGGCGGCGGCGCGCTGATCCGCGAGCTCGACGAACTGCTGAAGGACGCGACCGGCCTGCCGGTGACGGTGGCCGAGGACCCGCTGACCTGCGTCGCGATCGGTACCGGCCGTGCGATGGAAGACCCCGCCTTCCGCGGCGTTCTCCATCAAGCCTGACCGGGTAACGCCGCACCATGGCCCGCCCGGCACATCGGCGTCCGGGGCAGTCCCGAAAGGCCCAGTACAGCCTGTTCATCGCCTATGTCGTCGCGGTGACGGGGGCGGTGGCGGGGCTGTTGCTGGCGATACTTTCGGTGGCCGATCCCGTCGGCTTCGCGGCGCTGCGCGTCGCGAGCCACGAGGCGACCGCGCCCGTCGCGCGCGGCACGCGGTCGGTCATCGGCTCGATCTCCGGCGTCGATGATGCGGTCTCCGCCTATGTCCGCGCGGGATCGCAGAACAGCCGCCTGCGCGCCGAACTCACCGAGGCGCGGCGCCAGATCGTCGCGACCAGCGCGCTGCAGGAAGAGAATCGCCAGCTCAAGGCACTGCTGGCGCTGCAGGAAGCCGACAGGACGGGCATCGCCAACGGTTATCTGCTCACCTCGACCTCGACCAGCAGCAAGCGCGTCGCGCTGCTCAGCATCGGGCGCAACGTCGGCGTCGCGGCGGGCCAGCCGGTGCGCGGCGCCGACGGTCTGATCGGCCGGGTGCTGGCGAGCGGCCCGTCGGTATCGCAGGTGCTGCTGCTGACCGACATCGACAATATCGTGCCGGTGCGCCGCGCGCGCGACGGCCTGCCCGCGCTGTCGACGGGGCGCGGCAACGGCGACCTCGACATACGCACGCTCAACATCGCCAACAATCCGTTCAAGCCGGGCGATATCCTGGTCACCTCGGGCACCGGCGGCCTCTATCCGCCGAACATCCCGGTGGCGATCGTCGTGCAGCGCACCAGCGAAGGCGCGCTCGCGCGCCCGCTCGCCGACCCGTCGAAGGTCGATGCGGTGTCGGTGCTGCGTCCCTACACGCCCGACAATATCGAGGCGCAGGCCGCGCCGGCATCGGCGCCATGATCCGCTCGGCCGCGCCGCGCCTGGGCGCGCCTCCCTCGCCGCTGCGCCGGATCGGCATCCCGCTCGCCACGGTGATGCTGGCATCGGCGCTGCCGCTGATGCTGCCGATGGTCGCCAGTTCGGCGATCCTGCCACCGCTCGGGCTGCTGATGTTCCTCGGCTGGCAACTGCTTCGGACCGAGATGTGGCCGGTGTGGATCGGCCTGCCGCTCGGGCTGTGGGACGATCTGTTCAGCGGCGCGGCGATCGGCACCGCGGTCGGGCTGTGGACGCTCGCCAGCATCGCCATCCATTATTTCGCGCAGCGCATCTATTGGCGCGGCTTTTTCCACGACTGGGCGCTCGCCGCGCTGCTGATCGCGGTCATCCAGTCGCTCGCGGCGCTGATCGCGCATCCCGCCGCCCCGGCCGGACAGGCCGCCCTCCTCGTCGCGCCGCAGATCGTCATTGCGGCGCTGCTGGTGCCGCTGTTCCTGCGCATGACCGGCGCGTTTGACAATTTCCGCCTGAAACGCCGATAGTTCCACCCCCATGCAGCGCAAGAGTCCGCCGCCGATCACCGAAGCCTGGAGGGGCATGACCTTCACGCGCCGCACGCTGCTCGTCGGCGGCGGGCAGATGGTCGTCGGCGCCGCGCTCGCCGCGCGCATGGCCTATATCTCGATCGTCGACAACGACCGCTATGTCCTCGAATCGGAAAGCAACCGCGTCAACCTGACGCTGGTGCCGCCGCGCCGCGGCTGGATCGTCGACCGCAACGGCAAGGCGCTCGCCAACAACCGCGTCAGTCTGCGCATCGACCTGATCCCCGACCGGCTGCACAGCAGGGAGCTGGTGCTCGGCCAGCTCAGGACGCTGCTGCGGCTGGACGGCGACGCGATGGAACGCATCGAGCGCGACCTGAAGGCCGCATCGGGGTTCCAGCCGGTCGCGGTGAAGGAGGATCTGACCGAGGCCGACTATGCCTCGATCCTCGTCCGCCTGCCCGACCTGCCCGGCGTCGCGCCGCAGCGCGGTTTCGCCCGCAACTATCCGACCGGCGCCGCGGTCGGCCACCTGATCGGCTATGTCGGTACCCCCAATGCCGAGGAATATAAGGCGGCGAACAAGGCGCCGCTCTACATCACCCCCGGCTTCAAGGTCGGGAAGGACGGGCTGGAGAAATATTTCCAGCCGATGCTGACCGGCGAACCCGGTGCCAAGCGCGTCGAGGTCACCGCGCGCGGCAAGGTGGTGCGCGAGCTGGCGACGACCGAGGACAAGCAGGGCAAGACCGTCCACCTGACCATCGATGCCGACTTGCAGGACTATGTCGCGCGGCGCATGGGGCGCGAGTCCGGCGCCGCCTGCATCATCGACTGCACCAACGGCGACATCCTCGCCTTCGTCTCGATGCCCAGCTTCGATCCCAACAGCTTTTCCGACGGGATCAGCAACAATGAATATGCCTGGCTGCGTGCCGACGATCACCAGCCGCTGATCAACAAGGCGACGCGCGGCCTCTATCCGCCCGGATCGACGCTGAAGCCGATGGTGGCGATCGCCGCGGTCGAAAATGGCGTCGATCCCAGCGAGCGCCATACCTGCATCGGCGGCTATCGCCTCGGCAACCGCTTCTTCCGCTGCCTCGGCACGCACGGCAGCATCGACATGGCGACCGCCATCATGAAAAGCTGCAACAGCTATTTCTACTGGCTCGCGCACCGGCTGGGCTATGATTCGATCGCGCCGGTCGCGCACATGCTGGGTCTGGGCGAAGAGTTCCAGCTTTCCGGCAGCAACCAGCGCTATGGCACCATTCCCGACAGCGCGTGGAAGATGCGCCGGTTCAACCAGCAATGGACCGCGTCGGATTCGCTCAACGCGGTGATCGGCCAAGGCTATGTCATCGTGAATCCGCTGCAGCTCGCGGTGATGACCGCGCGCATCGTGTCGGGGCGCAAGCTTTATCCGCGCCTGATCAACCGCCAGTTCGACACCCCCGCCCTGCCCTATTCCGCAGACGCGCTGGCGGTCGCGCGGCACGGCATGGACCTGGTCGTCAACGGCGCGGGCACGGCGGTGCGCAGCCGCCTGCCGCTCGACGGCATCACCATGGGGGGCAAGACCGGCACCGCGCAGGTGCGCGGCCTGGCGTCGGGCTCGCGCGGACAGGGCGGCGCCTGGAAATATCGCGACCACGGCCTGTTCGTCTGTTTCGCGCCGGTCGAAAACCCGCGCTACGCCGCATCGGTGGTGATCGAGCACGGCATGGGCGGCAGCCGCGCCGCCGCGCCGGTGGCGAAGGATTTCTTCACCTATCTCTACGACCGCGAAAAGGGCATGGCGGCGCTCGAAGCGCTCGAGGCCGGCTGGGGCGGCACGATCAAGGAACGGATGGACCGCAGCTATGCGGCGTGGAAGGCGGGCGCGTCGAGCGACCCCGATCCGGGGGTGCCGCAATGATCCCCGTCCCCGCCGCCATCCAGCGCTTCCCGTGGAAGCTGATCGCGCTGCTCACCGCGATCACCGGCTTCGGCATTCTCGTCCTCTATTCGGCGGCGGGCGGCCACTGGTCACCCTGGGCGCTGCAACAGAGCCTGCGCTATCTCGTCTTCCTCGGCATGGCGCTCGTCATCGGGCGGATGTCGCTGCGCCTGTTCGAGGATTTCGCCTATCTCGCCTATATCGGCGTCGCGATCATGCTGCTCGGGGTCGAGATATTGGGCTTTGTCGGCGGCGGCGCGCAGCGCTGGCTCGACCTCGGCTTCATGAAGCTCCAGCCGTCCGAACTGATGAAGGTCGCGGTGGTCGTGGCGCTCGCGCGCTTCTATGCGCAATTGCCGCCCGGCAGCACGCGCAGTTGGACCGCGCTGTGGCCGGCGCTGGTGCTGATCGGCATTCCCGCGGTGCTCGTCCTGCTCCAGCCCGATCTCGGCACGACGCTCGCCATCTGCGCGAGCGGCGTGGTCGTGATGTTCGCCGCCGGCCTGCCCTTCTGGTGGTTCGGCAGCGTCGCGATCGCGGGCGCGGCGGCGCTGCCCATACTCTTCTCGATGCTCCACGACTATCAGCAGCGGCGGGTGCTGATCTTCCTCGACCCCGAAAGCGACCCGCTCGGCGCGGGCTATCACATCAGCCAGTCGAAGATCGCGATCGGTTCGGGGGGCATCGGCGGCAAGGGCTTCCTCAACGGATCGCAGAGCCACCTCGACTATCTGCCCGAAGGCCACACCGACTTCATCTTCGCGACGATGGCGGAGGAATGGGGACTGATCGGCGGGATCGCGCTGCTGTTCGGCTTCTACCTGCTGCTGCGCTGGTCGACGCGCGTCGCGCTGAACGCGCGCACCCGCTTCGGCCAGCTGACCGCGACCGGGCTGACGATGACGATCTTCTTCTACATCGCGATCAACCTGATGATGGTGATGGGCATGGCGCCGGTGGTCGGCATCCCGCTACCGCTCTTTTCCTATGGCGGGTCGTCGATGCTGACCGTGATGGCCTGCGTCGGCATCGTGCTGGCGATCGAGAATGACGCGAAGAAGGGCGCGGGCCGGGTGCGCTGAAAAAATATCGGCGAAGCCCATTGCGTTCGCCGCGAGGCATGCTGGCGGGCCGCTCGCCATCTGTCTCGGTATTGCGGCGCAGGACCGAGGCAGTTTCTCAGCAGGAGCGACCGTCGAGCGCCTGATCGACAAGTCTCGCCGTCTCCGCGAAGCTCGCCTGCTCGCATGCCGCGACATATTCGGCGCGCAGCCGGTGCACGAGTTCGGCGATCGACGGCACATCGTCGATCAGGTCGATCCCCTGCCCCGCCGACCACAGATTCTTCCACGGCTTCACCCCCTCGGGCAGATGATCGTAGCCGCGCCCGTGCACCACCGTCGGCTGCGGCAGATTCTTCGGATCGAGCCCGAGCCGTTCCATCGACGGGCGCAGCCAGTTGGCGGCCACGCCCGCGATCTTCGGCGTGAACATCAGATCCTCCGAATGATTCTCGACGAGCATCTGCGCATAGGCGGGATCGATCGCCGCCTCTTTCGTCGCGATGAAGCGCGTCCCCATATAGGCGAGGTCGGCGCCCAATATCTCCGCGGCGCGAATCGCCGCGCCGGTCGAGATCGACCCCGCCATCAGCAAGGTGCCGTCGAAGATGCGCCGGATGCGCGGCACCAGCACCAGATGCCCGATATTGCCCGAATGGCCGCCGCCGCCCGCCCCGACGCAGGTCATTCCGTCGACCCCCGCCGCGATCGCCTTTTCGGCGAAGCGCATCGAGACGACGTCGTGAAAGATCTTCAGCCCCGCGTCATGCACCCGCGCCGCCAGTTCAGCCGGGTTGCCGATCGCGCTGATGATGATGTCGACCCCGTAGCGCTTGACGAGGTCGAGGTGCTGCGCCGCCTCGGCGGGTTCCATCTTGGTCGCCAGATTGACCGCCACCGGGCCGATGCGCGCGCCGGGATTCGCGTCGGCATGGGCATCGAGCGCTTCGCGTATTTCCTTCAGCCACGCCTCGAACATCTCGACGCTGCGCGCGTTCTGGCGCGGCAGCGCCCCCATGATCCCCGCCTTGCAGGCCGCGATCACCATCGCCGGATTGCTGATCAGGAACATCGGCGCACACACCGCGGGAAGCACCAGACGGTCGCGCAGCGCGGGATCGAGAGCCATGACATTCCTCCTCTGCGCGCTGCGGCGCATTTCACTTAATCATTTATATGTTTCCTTGATCCCCATGTTGCGATTGTCAAGAGGGCGCGCGTGGGGGAGCGCGCCGCGCGCGACGCCAGGCGCTGGGCGAAACGCCCGTCGCGGCGGTGAAGACGCGGCGAAAGGAGGGAACATCGGCATAGCCGACGAGCTGCGCGATCTCGGTCACCGACCGGTTGGTCTCGGCAAGCATCGACAGGGCGGCATCGACGCGGGTCCGCTGAACGAACTCGCGCGGGCTCGCCGACCCCGCCGCGCGGAAGCGGCGGATCAGCGACTGGTGGCTGACGCCGAGGTCGCGCGCGAGATCGGAAATGCGGAAACGCTGGGTGAAGCGGTCGCGAATCCACAGCTGCGCGCGCGCGACGAAGGGGTCCGTCGCCGCCGCCAGCGGCCCGGCGAGAGGCCCCGGCGGCTCGCGCGCGGCAAGGCTGCGCCCGAGGGTGAGCGAGAACGCCTCCGCGAACAGGCGCGCGACCAGCGCCGCGCTGTCGGCATCGCGGCTGCACGTCCACAGGTTGCCCGCGCGGCGGATGACATTGTCGGTATCGGCCTGCACGCGCGGGAACAGCCGCCGCAGCGCTCCGACCAGCCGCGGGCTCGCCGCGCAGCCCGCTCCGTCTAGCAGGCCCGCCGCGGCGAGATGCAGCACGCTCGCCCCGCAGGCGCCGATCTGGACGCCCTCGGCGGACCGCTCGCGCAGCCAGCGGTGAAAGGGCGCAAAGGCGGGCAACCGCTGATCGAACGCATCGGGATCGGGCAGCTGGAAGGAGGGCAGGAAGATCAGGCGCGGCGCGGTCGTATCCGCCAGCCTTCCGTCGGCCGGAAAGGCACGCCCGCCGACCAGTTCGACCCGCTCGCCCTCCGCCGCCAGCAGCCGCAGCCCCGTCTGCATCCGCGTATAGTCGCCGAGCGCGGGGTTGGTCGCAAACACCTCGCCGATCCGGGCATGGGCGTCGATCATTGCGCCGAGCGAGGCGACATAGCCGGGCGAAGTGACGACGGCGGCGAGGAAGGGCATGGCGGCGATCCGGAATTTTACCCGCGTATAATGTCAATATTGCCCCTTGTTGTCGAGGGCGCCCGCGGCGCACAATCGCCAAAACGACGGCCCGCGACAAGGATCGCGGGCGGAGAGGAGCGAAAGGACAGGCCATGGCGACCCAGCCTCTTTACATGCCCGACGCGAAGGACCTCGACGTGCTGAGCGTCAAGCCGGTGCGCGAGCTCGAATCCTGCAACCACCTGCTCGACGATCATGATGCGCTGATGCGCTTCCACGACGAGGAGGGCTATATCCTGCTGCGCGGCGTGCTCGATCCCGCCTCGGTCGAGGAAGCGCGTCAGGCGATGTTCGCCGTGATGGAGCGCCACGGCCTGATCGAGCCCGGAGCGACCGAGCCGGTCTGGACCGGAATCCCCTCGCCCGGCGGCATGGAGGAAAGCCCGGAATTTTCGGGCATCGCACGGCGGCTGATCGAAAATCCGGCGAACATGGAATTGATGGAAAAGATTCTCGGCGAGCCCGCCTGCATCATCCCGATCGTCCAGTATCGCGCCTATCCGCCGGGAGGGTCGATCACCGGCGTGCATCAGGACGGTTTCTTCAGCCCCGGCATCAGGAATTACAAGCCGGTGTGGACTCCGCTGACCAATTGCGAGCGCGAGGTCGGCGGGCTGATGCTCGCGGTGCGCCAGTGCAACCGCGGATTTTTCCACAATGTCGCGAAGACGCCGAGCTCGATCCCCGAAGGCGTAATCCCCGACGACAGCTGGGCGACCACCGACTATTTCCCCGGCGACGTGCTGATCCTCAACCCCTCCACGCCGCATGCGAGCATGCCCAACACCTCGAACCGCTGCCGCGTGACGATCGACACGCGCGTGCAGTCGGCGGCCGATCCGCGCGTCCTGCTTGCCGACATCGTCGCAGCCGACGAAGACAGCATCCGCGTCCGCACGACGGACGGGGCCGAACGCCGCTTCACGGTCGACGACGACACCTTTATCCGCATCGAGCATCCGGGCGTTCGGCAGAAGCGCGCCGATTACGTGCCGAGCGCGGCGCCGGGCAAGCGCATCGTCGTCGTGTTCGACGGCGACCATGCGGAAACGCTGCGCCGGGCGTCGGAGAACTGAGCGCGCGCGGGTCAGTCCGGGCGCCGGCTGAGCCCGTCGGCCGCGTTCGAACCGAGTGTGCAGAGCGGCAGCGCCGACCCGCCGGCGGCGTTGCTGCTGACCTCCAGGTTCGACATGCCGACACGGTCGCCCATGCGCGCGGTGCCGATCGTCTCGACCGCGCTATAGCCGCGCACGTGCATCATGATCGCGTCGCTGCGGTCGCACGCGATGTTCAGCGTTTCGCCGTTCGCGAGGTGCAGCACACCGCGCCCGGCGCGCGGGGTCAGCGCATCGGATTCGAGCTCGACGACGACGTCGCTGTCGACGATCGCGATCGTCTGACCGTCGCGCCAGACATAGCCGACCTTCAGCACCCGGCCGTCCTGCACCAGATGGATGATATGCGTCGTCAGGTCCGGCCCGAAGACGCAGGGCCACCATCGCGTCCCCCGGCTCGTCGACCAGTCGCGCCGCGCCCACGACCGGTCGCGATAGCCGAGCGCGTCGATCGCCACCTCGCAGTCACCGATGCGGACCTTGCCGGTCATCCGGCCCGACACCTCGAAATGATGCGCGGCGCCCGTCAGTTGTTGCCCCGGCATGGCGATCGCATGATAATCGAAGCGCGGGTGGAAATCGGCGAAGCGCAGATCGGCCTCGCAATCGGGAAAGTCAGCCGTGATATGCGCATCGCCATCGAACAGTATGCGCAGATGCGGTCCCCATCCCATATGCGCCTCGCCCCGGTCGCCCGCGCCAAGCGGCGCGCCGGTGACGTTCGAGCGGAAGCGCAGGCCGTCGTGGGTGAAGACGCCGAAGCAGCTGTTGACCGCGCCGACGACCGGCTCCTGCCCCAGCCGCCAGAAACCGCCGATGCCCGCGTCGCGGTCGTGCCAGACGAACAGGCTGCTTTCCTGCCACAAGGGATCGTCGGTCGGGACATGCGGGCGGTCGTCGGCTTCGGAGAAGATATGCATCAGGGCCTCCGGCAGGAAATGGCGGCAAGGGGACGGGCATGACACGCAGCGGTGACGATCTTCGTGACATATTGAACGATTGGGCAGGCGGGGCGCTCGCACATCTCGGGGACGTCACCTGCGCGACGCCCGTCGCAGCCGAAGGCGGCGCATCGAGCGAGACTTGGCTGGTCAACGCGCGCGTCGGCGCAGACCACCGGCGCTGGGTGCTGCGCATCGAACCGCGCGGCCATCAGGTCTATCAGGACCCGTCGGTCGCGCGGCAATATCGGGTGATCGAGACGCTCGCGGCAGAGCCGGGCCTGCCGGTGCCGGCACCGGTCGCCCTTGAGGCCGACGCCGCACTGCTCGGCGCGCCCTTCTTCCTGATGGAACGCGCCGAGGGCACCGCGCCGCCGAACGACTATCATCGACGTGGCCTCTTCGCGGACGCCACGCCCGCCGCACGCGAAGCGATGTGGGCCGAGGGCATCGCGCTGATGGCGCAGCTGCACCGGCTCGCCCCGGCGCCCTTCGCCTTCCTCGCGGCACCCGGCCTGGCGCCGGAAAGCGACGGCATCGCGCAGGAACTGGCGCGCTGGGACGCCTATCGGCGCTGGGCCGATATTCCGCAATTGCCGCTCTACGACCGCGCGCGTCTCTGGCTGGAGGATCGCCGCCCCGCTCCCGTCCCGTCCGGTTTCGCCTGGGGCGATGCGCGGCCGTGCAACATGCTGTTCGCAGGGCAGCGCTGCACCGCGCTGCTCGACTGGGAAACCGCCTCGCTCGGCGGCGCCGAGAGCGACCTCAGCTGGTGGCTCTTCTATGACCGCATGGTGAGCGAAGCGGAAGGCATCGCGCGGCTCGACGGATTGCCCGACGCCGCCGCGACCATCGCGCTGTGGGAGGCCGAGGCGGGCCGCAAGACACAGGCGATGGACTGGCACCTCATCTTTGCCGGCTACCGCTTCGCCTTGATCAGCGAACGGGCGCGGAATCTGGCGATCAAGGCCGGACGCCTGCCCGCCGATGCGTGGGGCGAGGCGAACCCCGCGGTGCGACTGCTCCGCGACCTGCTGAACGATTGACCGCGCGGCGGTCAGACCGCGATATCCTTGTTCTTATGGTGGAGATAGGTCAGCAGCCCGATCGGGATGCGGCTGCCGCCGTTGACCGGGATCACCGCGCCCGACACCCATGCGGATTCGTCGGACAGCAGATAGACCGCGAGCGGCCCGACATCGTCGACCACGCCGAGCCGTTGCAGCGGCACCGTCTCGACCTGCCGCCTGCGGCGCGCGGGGTCGGCCATCGTCTTGGAATTTTCGGTCAGCACGACGCCCGGCGCAATTGCGTTGACGCGGATGCCGAGGTGCCCCCATTCGACCGCCGCAGTCGCGGTCAGGCTGTCGACTCCGGCCTTGGCCGCGCCATAATGGGCGGTCGGCGGACAGGGCTGCGATCCGCTGCGCGACGAGAGATTGACGATGCTGCCCCCGCGCTCAGCCATCGCCTTCGCCGCCGCCTGCATCGCGAAGAAAGTCCATTTGAGGTTGAGATCGACAACGCGGTCCCACTGCCCCTCGTCGATGCCCAGCATCGGTCCGACATCGCCGGCATTGGCGCTGCCAGCATTGTTCACCCAGCCGTCGATGGCCCCGAAGCGATGCTGCGCCTTGGCGACGATCTCGTCGATCCCCGCCTGCGACATGATGTCGCCCGGCACGATCAGATGCGCGGCGCCGAGATCGGCGAGTTCCGCCGCCGTCTCCTCCAGCGGTCCCGGCGTCCGGCCGGTGATGACGAGATTCGCTCCGGCTCTGGCGCAGGCGCGCGCGATGCCGCGACCGATGCCGCGCCCGCCGCCGGTGATCACGATCGTCTTGCCCGCGAGCGAAAACATGTCCCCGTCTCCCTTCAGGTGCCGGCGGCACCATCGACCATGACGATCGAACCGTTGACGTAGCTCGCATCGTCGCTCGCCAGATAGGCGATCATGGCCGCGATCTCGTGCGGCTGGGCGACGCGCCCCTGCGGGATCGCCGCGACGATCTGGTTCAGATGCGCTTCGGGCAGATCGTCGAGAATCGGTGTCTGCGTCACTCCCGGCGCCACCGCGTTGCAGCGAATGCCGTCGGCGGCATATTCCTTCGCGGTCTGCCTGGTCAGCATGACCATCCCCGCCTTGGATATACTGTAGGGGCCGACGCGCGGCACGGCGTGAAAGCCGGCAGGCGAAGCGAGATTGACGATCGCCCCGCCGCCGGCCGCGATCATGCGCGGCAGCGCCGCCTGCGTCAGCGCCAGCGGCGCGCGCAGGTTCGCGGCCATCACCTTGTCGAAGTCTTCAAGCGCCAGTTCGTGCAGCCGCTGCATGCGCGGACCTCCGATTCCCGCATTGTTGACGAGGATGTCGATGCGCCCGAACGCGTCGTCCATCGCCGCGAACAGTGCCGCGACGCCCTCTGCGGTCGTGATGTCGGCGGCGCAAACCCGCACCCCCGGCAGGTCCGCCGCCAGCCGATCGAGTCCCGCCGCGTCGAGGTCGGCGGCCAGCACCTCCGCCCTCTCCGCGACGAAGCGCCGCACCACCGCGCTGCCGATCCCGCCCGCCGCGCCGGTAACCAGCGCCGCCTTGCCTTCCAGCTTTCGGCTCACAGCCGTGAGGCCATCGCATAGCTCGACATGTCGGGGAGCATATGGCCGCCATCGACGACCAGCGCCTGTCCGGTCACGAACTGCGAGGTCGGCGAACAGAAGAACAGCACGGCATTGGCGATATCGCTCGGCAGGCCGGCGCGCTGCATCGGGATATTCGGCACGATCTTGTCGCGCGTCGCATCGTCCATGCGCGGGCTGCGGTCGTCGATGACCAGCCCGGGTTCGATGATGTTCACCGTCGCGCCATGCCTGGCGAATTCGAGCGCGAGGTTGCGCGCGATGCCGTTCATCCCGCCCTTCGACGCGGCATAGGCATCGAGTCCCGCAAGCCAGGCGTGATTGCCGATCAGCGACGAAATGCCCACGATCCGCCCGTTGTCGCTGGCCTTGATATGCGGCAGCGCCGCACGGCTCAGCCACATGAAGCTATAGAGGTTGGTGCGCATCACTGCGTCGAATTCCGCGTCGGCGAGATTTTCGAACGGCGTGAAGGGAAAGATGCCGCTGTTGTGCACGACGATGTCGAGTCCCCCGAACGCATCGGCGGCGGTCTTCACCGCCGTGTCGCAGGCCTCGCGCGTCGACAGGTCCAGCGCGACCAGTTCGACCTCGCCGCCCATCGCGCGCAGTTCGTCGCGCACCTCGCTCCCGCTCGCCTCGGTACGCGTGGCGATGGTCACGCGTGCGCCGTTCTGCACCAGTTGCGTCGCGATGACGCGCCCGATGCCGCGCCCGCCGCCGGTGACGAGCGCATTTTTTCCTGAAAGATCGACCTTCATTTCCTGTCCTTTCACCTGGTCGCCGCGATCGCGGCTTCCGTCCATGTCCACAGCCGCTCGGCCGATGCGGCATCGCGCGCCCACGGCTTGACGCCCACGCGCTTGCCCTCTTCGCTCGGCAGCGCCTCGTTGCAGTCTTCCAGATAGAGCCCGCCCGTGCCGTCGAGTTCGCGGCCGAGCGCGGCCCAGATCGTCGTCGCGCTGCCCTGTTCGACCGTCTTCCATTTATACTGGCTCGCCTGCGCCGGATCGATGCCAAGCCGCTGGCGGATCTCGTCAGTCATGTGCCGCCCGAGCGACGTGTGAATACCGCCGGGCATCAGCGAAAAGGCACGAATGCCGTCGTTCCGGCATCGGCGGTCGAGTTCGAGCGCAAACAACGCATTCGCCGTTTTCGACCGGCCATAGGCCGCCAGCGGGTCATAGTCGGTGCGCTCGAAATTGGGGTCGTCGAAATCGAAATCGCTCCAGTGATGCCCGCTCGACGCGACGGCGACGACGCGCGCCCCGCCAGCTGCCTTCAGCGCGGGAAGCAGCAGGCTGGTCAGGTGAAAATGCCCGATGTGATTGACGCCGAGCTGCATCTCGAACCCTTGCGCGGTGCGCATCAGCGGACACGCCATGATCCCGGCATTGGCGATCAGCAGATGCAGCGGCGCGCCGTCATAGGCCGCCGCAAAAGCCTCGACCGAGCGCAGGTCGGCAAGGTCGAGCGCCGCGACCGTCGCCTTGCCGCCCGCCGCGACAATCTCGTCCGCCAGCGCCCCCGCGGCGGCGGGATCGCGAACTGCCAGGATCACCTCGGCGCCGTGTGATGCGAGCACCCGCGCGGTTTCGACCCCAAGCCCGCTCGTCGCGCCGGTGACGATCGCGCGCTTGCCGGCCAGGTCGTGGCCGGCGGCGACCTCGGCGGCGGTCGAACTCCATCCGAAGGGGGATGTGATGCGGGTCATGGTCTTTGTCTCCTGTCGAGGAAGAGGGTCTGATGCGCGTGGCCGATCTCGCCCGCCTCGTCGGCGAGCCGGCTGTGGACGATAGCGATACCGTTGCCCGCGCTGCCGGTCTCGGCGGCGATGCGGACCCACTCGCCTTCCGGCATGCGGGTCAGGTGCAGGCTGATATCGACATTGGCGAAACTCCATTCGCGCCAGTCGACGAAGCTGGAGGTGCCGCTGCCGAAATCGGATGCCATCGCGAGCAGCATGAAGGGCGAAATGGGCGTGCCCGGCACGATTTCCCCCGCTATGCGCGCCCAGACGACGCCGGGGCCGCGAACCTCGAGCCCGCCCGATTCGAGCCGCGTCTCGATGATATGCCGCATCGGCGAGCGGTCGCCGTTCAGGCTCGGCAGGCCCGGCGGCGGCAGCGCGTGGCGGGGCGTCTCGGTCCCCGGCGATTCGCCGGTCCGCACACGCAGCGCCGAGGCGCGCGCGGTGACCGTTCCGTCCTGCACCAGCTCGACGTCGAGCAGTTGCAGCCGCTTGCCCTCGCGCACCACCGTCACCTTTGCCGCGACCGGCGCCATCAGCGTCGGCTTCATGATGTCGAGCAGCAGCCGGCTCGTCACCATCGGCGCGGGGCTGGGCGTGCGTTCGATCTCGTGCGCGATCAGCGCGTTGAGCACGACGCCGCTCTGCAAGCGGCGGTCCCACGGCCCGGTCGCAAGCACGGTCGGCGTATAGATGTCACCCTCGCGCTCGAAGATGTGGCGCAGGTCGGGCTCGATGGACAGCGACGCCATCAGCCGGCCTTCCGCGGCGCGTCGGGCCAGGCAAGCGCCGCGACGTCCGCCGCCTGCGTCCGGTATCCGCCCATCTCCCCGACCAGCCAGCGCAGGCGAAAGGTCCACAGGTGCAGCGCATGTTCGAGCGTCATGCCGAGCGCGCCGTTGAACTGGTGCATGTCGTAATTGACCTGCGTGACCGCGCGCTGCGCTTGCAGCGCCGCGAGCGCGGCGTCGAGCGGGCTGCCGCTCCACGCCGCCTTTATCGCCAGCCAATAGGTGCCGCGGCATTTCTCGGCATCGGCGGCGAGGCGGTGCTGCACCGCCTGGAACGAGCCGACGGGGCGCCCGAACACCTGCCTTTGCTTGACATAGTCGGTGGTGAAATCGGTCGCCGCCTGCATCGCCGCGGCGATGTCTAGCGCGAGGGCCAACCGCCACAGCCGCCGCAATTCGCCGGCTTTGCCCGCGCCCAGGCGCCGTGCCGCCGACAGATCGGGCTCCGCCGCGAACTTGCCGATCGGATAGGCATAGACGCCGTCCAGCGGCACCACCTCGTGCGCACCCATATCCACCACCGCGACATCGTCGCCCAGATCGACGATCAGCGTCCGCGCCTCACTCAGGAAACGCACCCCGCGCGTTAGGTCGGAAAGCCGCGCGACCGCGACCGGGCGCGACAGCGCCTCGCCTGTCAGCAGCGGCGCGATCAGCACCGACGCCCCCGTCTCCAGCACCAGCGGCGACAGGCCGGCCTCATAGACGAGGATCGCGGCTTCCACCGCCCCGCATTCATCCTCCAGCGCGATATCGAAGAAGCCGCCGCCCGCCAGCGCCGCCTCCATCTCCGTCGCGGGATGAAAGGCGCGCGGCTCGACGACATTGCCGGTGCGCGGCAGGTCGCGATGATCGGCGACGATGCGCTGGATCGCCTCGGCGAGCGCGCGCTGATCGGCGGAGAAATCGAAATCCATCGTCAATTCCCCCGCGGCAGGCCGAGGTGGCGGCCCGAGATCATGTTGAGCTGCACCTCCGCCGCGCCCGCCGCGATGCCGGCGGTGATCGCCGAATTGAACTGCGCGCGCAGATGTCCGTCGGCGCCGTCGACCAGCAAGTCGGGCAGATAGGTGGAGGTCAGGTTCGCGACCGCATGGTCGGCCTGGATCATCGCCCAGCGCGCGAGATAGGTCTCGGCACCCGGCTCGCTATCCTTGGCGCGCCCGTCGATGACCAGATAGGTTTGCAGGCGCGCCGCCTCGACCATCGCCAGCGCCGCCGCGCAATCGGCGCGCACCACCGCATCGTCGAACAGCCCGCGCGCCTTCAGCACATCGACGACATGCGCAAGGCCTCGCGCGGCCTTTTCATATCGCCCCGCGCCGATCCGCTCATAATGGATGATCGCCTGCACGATCTGCCAGCCATTGCCCTCCTCGCCGAGCAGCGCATCGACGGGCAGCCGCGCGTCGGTGAAGAAAATCTCGTGGAAATCGTGGCGCGAATGAACGCCGGGGATCGGCCTGATCTCGATGCCCGGCGTGTCCATCGGGACGATGAAGCAGCTGACCCCGCCCTTGCCCTTGCCGCCTACGCGCGCGAGCAGAAACATGACGTCGGCGCGGGCGGCGTAGCTGGTCCAGATCTTGGTGCCGTTGACGACGTAGTCGATGCCGTCGGGTTCGGCGCGCGTCTTCATATTGCCGAGGTCGGTGCCTGCCTCGGGCTCCGAAAAGCCCTGGCACCAGAGCAGCTCGCCCGCCGCGATCGCCCGAAGCCAGCGCTGCTTCTGCGCCTCGGTTCCGAACTTCATGATGGCCGGGCCTGCCCAGTTGGTGCCGAGATAGAGCGACGAACGCGGCTCGCCGATCGACCACATCTCCTCGCTGATGATGATCTGCTGCCACGCACTGGCGTCGCAGCCGCCATATTCGGCGGGCCAGTGCCGCACGATCAGGTCGCGCTCGGCGAGCCGCGCGTTGAAGATGCGGGCGTACTCCATCAGCCTGGGGCTCGACGGACCGTGCGGCGCATATTCGTCCCACCAGTCGTCGGGCAGCGTCGCCAGCACGGCGCGGAGTTCGGCGCGATACGCCTCCTCCGATTCGGTCCACGCGAATTCCACGATTCCTCTCCTCGTTTAATTGGTATACTTATTCAACGCACGCGCCTTGTCAAACGCGGCGAAAGGCACGAAGGATCGGAAAGGCAGATCAGGGCATGAGTCGTCCGGGGGGCATTTTGGCGATAACGGGCGCGAACAAGCGCAGGCGGAAGCTGGGCGAGGTGGTCGCCGAACGGATCATCGACGAGATCGTCCAGCGCGGCTGGAAGGAAGGCGAGGTGCTGGGCACCGAGGCCGATTTCATGGAGCGCTTCCGTATCTCGCGCGCGACGTTCCGCGAGGCGGTGCGCCAGCTCGAATGGCATGGCGCAGCCGGCATGCGGCGCGGCGTCTATGGCGGGCTGGTGGTCAAGGCGCCGCCGCGCCATGCGATCGTCTATGCCGTCAAGACATATTTCGAGCTGACTAAGGTCGACCGCGCGCTGCTCGACCGGACCGCCGAAGTCCTGCGCAATGCGCCGCGGCTGCGCCCCGACACCGGCGACAACGAGGCGATCGGCCTGTTCCTCGAGGCGCTCGATCACCGGACGATCAGCGACCTTGCCGAGGAACGCATGGTCGCCGGAACGACCCCGAAGCTCAGCGAGACGATCGCGCTGCAACTGGTGCAGGACATCGAGAATGCCGGTTTCGAACCCGGCGCCAACCTGGGCAACGAAGCCGAGCTTCAGCAGCGCTACGGCGTCAGCCGCGCGGTGCTGCGCGAGGCGCTGCGACCGCTGGAGCTGCACGAGATCGTCCGGGTCAAGACCGGTGCGCGCGGCGGCGTCATCATCCGCCAGTGCGACCCGGCCTATACGGTCGAGCTGACCGCCACTTACCTCGCCTATTCGCGCATTCCGCTGTCGCACCTGTGGGAAGCGCAGAGCTGCCTCGAAATCGTGGCGATCGAGGATTTCACGCGCCGCGCCGACGCGGCGTCGCTCGCGGCGTTGCGCAAGGCCTTCGCCCGACTCGAAAAGGCATCGGCGGGCCATTATCTGGCGG
The DNA here is from genome assembly GCA_937873425.1 of uncultured Sphingopyxis sp. GTDB lineage: Bacteria > Pseudomonadota > Alphaproteobacteria > Sphingomonadales > Sphingomonadaceae > Sphingopyxis. Next base: position 24,450 of record CALMYE010000010.1, read on the forward strand.
CGGCATGCGAGTTCCACCAGATCATCGCCGACCTCAGCGGCAACCGCGCGCTCGCGCTGTTCGTCGACGTGGCGCTCCGCTACGGCCTGACCGCGCTCCCCCGCCCCGACGAGGCCTTCCTGCCGCAGCTCAAGGACCTCCACCGCGAGATGATCGACACCGTCGAGGCGGGCGACGTCGCGGCGGCGATGGCGCTGATGCGCGCGATGTTCGATCATTCGCGCCGCTGGATCGCGCGGCTCGAACGCGACCGCGAACGGCGCGCGGCCGAGTGGTCAGACTGACCCGAAGCAAATGCCGTCGGCGGCATAGGGCGCCGCCGCGATGCCCGAGGTGTCGAGCGCCGGCGAAAGGAACATGCGCTCGGTCCCGGCCCGCGCCTTGAGTTCGGCGAACGCCGCCTCCGCGTCGCTCGCCAGCACTTCGTAGAGCGCGAGATAGCGAAAGGGATAGGGCTTCAGCGCCGGATGATCGACCAGCCGGAAGCGCTGCGCCGCGACGAACCCGGGCACCGCGAGCACATCGGGAATATGGGTGTTCGTATACCAGTCGTTGAATTCATCGTGATCGCCCGGCGTGGCATTGGTGAGCACGATATAGAGCAGCCGGTCCTTGCCCTCCGCATCTGGCGCTACCTTGGACCGGACGCGATCCGTCAGCGCCTCGCCGATCGTCATCATCGTCGATTCGCGGTCGAGCGTGTCGCTCATCGTCCATTCGCCGCTGCCCGCCCGGCGGAAAACCTCGTTGAGGACCGCAGCCGGATCGCCGTTCAGCCAATAGGCGGCGGCATTGGTCCAGCGCAGCCCCTCCGGCCTGTCCGTGACGCTCGTATATTCGCCGCGCAGCACGCCGGGAACCGCGCACACGTCGGGCAGATGATGCGTCAGATACCAGTCGCGATGATCGTCGGCACGTCCTTCCACCGGGTTCTGCATCACCAGCAGGATCGCGTTCGCATCGGCCATCGTCTCTCTCCCTGTTCGTGCGATTGTCTAAAATGGGCTTGCCGCAAAGCGTCAATGGATGCAAGTAAAGGGTATACCAGTTAGAAGGATTGAGGATGTCATCGCGCTATTCGGGCTATACGGCCCTGTCGATCGCACAGGACGGCCATGTCCTGACGATCACCCTCGACAACCCTCCGCTCAACGGCATGACGCCGGAGGCGCATGAGGAACTGACACGCGTCTGGGCCGACGCCGGAAGCGACACGGGCGTGCGGGTGATCGTCTTCACCGGCGCGGGCGAACGCGGCTTCTGCGCCGGCGGCGATCCGAAGAAGATGATCGACAATTGGGGCAATCGCGAACGCTGGCACGTCGGCATCTTCGAGGCGCGGGCGATCATCGTCGCCATGCTCGAATGCCCGAAACCGGTGATCGCGCGGATCAACGGCCATGCGATGGGCATGGGGGCGAGCCTGGCGCTCGCCGCCGACATCACCATCGCGGTCGAGGATGCGCTGATCGGCGACCCGCATGTCAGCGTCGGCCTCGCCGCGGGCGACGGCGGCGCGCTGCTGTGGCCGAACCTGATCGGGCTGGTCGAGGCGCGGCGCCACCTGCTGTCGGGCGAGCCGCTGCGCGGCAGGGAAGCGGCGGCGAAGGGACTGGTCACCGAATCGGCGACGCGCGAGGAACTCGACGGCGCGGTGAAGAAATGGGTCGACACCTTCCTCTCCAAATCGCCGAGCGCGCTGCAGACGACCAAGCAGGCGCTCAACCTCGACATCCTCGACAAGGCGCGGCGCCACATGGGCGAGATGCTGCGGCTCGAAACGAAAAGCTGGGAATCGCCCAACCACCGCGAGGCGGTGCAGGCGATGATCGACAAGCGCCCGCCCGATTTCATCGACGAATGATTACGGAAAACCAGGACCATGTCTGACGAACTCGACCTCGGCGTGCTCGCCGGGAGCTTTGCCGAAATGCTCGGCGCCGAATGGCCGCGCGAAAAGGCGATCGCCTGGTCGCAGGCGCCCGAAGGTTTTGCCGCGCCGCTGTGGAACCAGATGGCCGAACTCGGCTGGACCGCGCTGACCGTGCCCGAAGATCATGGCGGGCTGGGACTCGGCACCGAAGCGGCGGCGGCACTCCACGCGGCGCTCGGCGCGGCGGCGGCGCCCGTGCCCATGCTCGGCACGACGCTCGCGACCACGCTCGTCGCCGCGGCGGGCAACGACGCGCAAAAAGCGGACCTTCTCCCGCGCCTCGCCGACGGTTCGCTCCGCGCGGCGGTCGCACAGCCGGGCGATGCGGTAGCGGCGATAGCGGGCGGCACGGCGAACGCGACCATAGCCGATATGGTCGACTCTCCATCGGCGACGACCCTGTTCCTGCGCGCGAGCCGCGACGGCGCCTCCTGCTGGCTCGTCCTACCAGCCGAGGCTCCGGGCGTCTCGGTCGCGGACACGGCGCTGACCGACGCGACGCGCACACTCGGCACCGTCACGCTCGACGGCGTGGCCGTCGACGACAGCGCCGTCCTCGTGCCGGAGGACGCCGCCGCGATCGACGATCACCTGCTGCGCACCGCCGCCATCGCTATCGCCGCCGACGCGATCGGCGGCGGCGAAGCCGCGCTCGCCGGGACGATCGACTATCTGAAGGTGCGCGAGCAGTTCGGCCGCGTCATCGGCTCCTTCCAGGCCCTGAAGCACCGCATCGCCGACCATCAGGCGGCGCTGGTCGCCGCGCGCGGGCTGGTCGAACATGCTGCGAGCCTTCCCGCCGGCCATCCACACGCCCTGCTCGACGCACTGTCGGCGAAGCAGCATGTGACCCGCACCGTCGCCGAGATCGCCCGCGACTGCATCCAGCTCCACGGCGGCGTCGGCTTTACCGCCGAATTCTTCCCGCACATCTATCTCAAGCGCGGCAAGCTGAACGAGGCCCTGTGGGGCACGCGCAACCGGCTGCTCGACCGGATCGCCGACATGCTGGAGGCCGCGTGATGACCCGGACGTTCGATATCATCTCCAAGGTCGGCGACGAGTCCGCCTTCCGCCGCGAAATCCGCGACTGGCTCGCCGCCACCGTTCCCGCCGACTGGCGCCGGACGTGGCAGGCGGTGCGCGATTCCGACCTCAAGGCCATCGTCGTCGACTGGCTTGAGGAGCGCCGCAAGGTCGGTCTGGCGACGCCGCACTGGCCGCGCGAATGGGGCGGCCCCGGCATCCCCTTCGCCTATCAGATCATCGTCTATGAAGAGTTCGCCCGCGCCGACGCGCCCGAACTCGACATGTACACCATCTCGCTGTTCCACACCCCCGCGACCCTGTTCGAGCATGGCACGCAGGAACAGAAGGACCGCTATCTCGGCGGCATCACCCACGGCACCGACATCTGGTGCCAGGGCTTTTCGGAGCCCGGCGCCGGCTCCGACCTCGCCGCGCTGCGCACCAGCGCGCGCCGCGAGGGCGACCATTATGTCGTCAACGGACAGAAGATCTGGTCGTCGGCGGCGATGCACGCCGATTATTGCCTGCTGCTCGCGCGCACCGACCCCAACGGACCGCGCAAGCATGACGGCATCTCCTATTTCATCATGGACATGAAGTCGCCGGGGGTCGAGGTGCGCCCGATCCGCCAGATCACCGGCGAGGCCGAATTCGCCGAAATCTTCCTCGACGATGTGAAGATACCCGCCGCGAATCTGATCGGCGCCGAGGGCAATGGCTGGAACATCGCGCAATCGACGCTGTCGACCGAGCGCGGCCTGCTGATCTTCGGCGCGGTCGAACGGCTCGCCCATTCCTTCGAGCTCGACCGCCGGGCGGCGACGGACGGCTGGATGCGCGACGTGCAGCTGCGCCGCGAATATGCCGCCTTCCATGCCGAGCTCCAGTCGCTGCGCCTGATGATCCGCCAGTTGCTGATCGAGCTCGAAGCCAATCCCGACAAGGCGTCGCCGACGCTGCCGACCTATATCAAGCTGATCTGGGGTCCCTTCCTTCAGCGCTACACCGAATTCCTGCTCCGCGCCGAAGGCATCGACGCGCTGAAATGGCAGCCGTCGATTCCCGGCACCGGACACAGCAGCCGCCTGCGTATGAACGATTTCCTGAAAAGCTATGGCTGGACGATCGCGGGCGGGTCGAACGAGATCATGCGCAATATCATTTCGGAGCGCATTCTCGGCCTGCCGCGCGGCTGACCCGGGACAGGAAGGGACGAAATGACCGATTCCGCTGCAACCCTGGATATGCCGTCCGATCGGCCGAAATCGTCGATCTGGCGCCTCGTGCTCCCGCTGATGGTGGCGGAGATCGTCGGCTCGCTCGAACTGACGATGATCTATGCCGCGATGCGCAGCCTGATATCCGATTTCGGCAGCGCATCGGCGGCGGGCTGGCTGATCACGTCCTTCATGCTCTCCTCGGCGGCGGGCGCGGCACTGTTCGGGCGGCTCGGCGACCTGCTCGGCCGGCGCCGCATCCTGCTCGCCGTCCTGATCATCTCGACCATCGGATCGGTGCTCAGTGCGGTGACCCGCGATCTCGGCTGGCTGATCGTCGGACGCGCGATGCAGGGCGCCGCGGGAGCGATCGTGCCGCTGTGCTTCGGCATCGTGCGCGAACATGCCGACCCCAGGCAGGTGCCGTTCGGCATCAGCCTGCTCGCGGTGGCGGCCAGCCTGTCTTCGGCGACCGGGCTGGTCATCGGCGGCGCGATCATCGACCTCGCCGACTGGTCGATGATCTTCAAGGTCACGGCGGCAATGGGGGCGATCGCGGTCGTCTGCATCGCCGTCTTCGTGCAGCGCGACCGCGCGTGGAACCCGGGCGCCGTGCGCGACGACCTGCTCGGCGGATTGCTGTTCATCCCGGCCGCCATCGGCCTGTTGCTCGCGATCGACAATATGGGGCGTTCGGGGTGGTCCGACCCGATGACGCTTGTCTATATCGCGGTCGCGGTGATCTCGCTCGTCGCGTGGGTGTGGCGCGAACTCAGCGTGCCCAATCCGCTGCTCCAGGTGCGGCTGCTCGCAAGACCGGAAATCGGCTGGGCGAACGCCTGCTATGTCGCGCTTGCGCTCGGCGCCTTCCAGGGCGGACAGATCATGGCGCTGTTCGGGCAGCAACTGCCCGAAACCGGCGCCGGGCTCGGTCTGTCGGCGACGGCGGCAGGCTTCCTGCTGCTGCCGGCCAATATCATCACCGCGATGAGCTATCCCTTCGTCGCGCGCCTCGTCGAACGCCACGGCCCGCGACTGATCGGATCGATCGGCTTTCTGCTGATCATCATCGGCTTCGGGTCGCTGATCCTGTGGAACGACGGTGCCGCGCTGGTGATGACGCTGCTCGTCATCCAGTCGATCGGCCTCGGCATCGTCTATGTGACACTGCAGATCGTGATCGTCAGCGCTGCGCCCGCCGACCGGGTCAGCGAGGCGACCGGCATGATGACCGTCATCCGCGCGACGGCGATGGCGATCGGTGCGCAGACGGTCGCGACCCTGCTGTCCGGCGGCGGACATCATGGCGGCGGGGCCGTGCGCTTCCCGGCGCAAGCCGACTATATCACCGTCTTCCTCTTCGTCTGCGGCACCGGACTCGCCGGCGTGCTGCTCGCACGCATGCTGCCGCGACGGCTCGCGGCGATCGTCCAGACGCATTGAAAGGGCCATTGATGGACGAACGCATCGCCCCCCTCTTCTCCCCCTTCGCGCTGCGCTCGCTGACCCTCGCGAACCGCATCGTCATGGCGCCGATGACGCGCGGCTTTTCGCCGCGGGGCGTGCCGGGCGCCGATGTCGCCGCCTATTATGCGCGCCGCGCCGACACCGGCCTGATCCTGACCGAGGGCGTCGGCGTCGATCATCCCGCCGCGCTCGGCGGCAGCGGGGTCGACGGCGACAATGCGCCGCACATGTATGGCAAGGCCGCGCTGGAGGGCTGGCGCGCGGTCGTCGATGCCGTCCATGCGGCGGGCGGCGTCATCATGCCGCAGCTCTGGCACCAGGGCGTGATGCGCGAAATGGGTACCGGCCCCCACCCCGAGGTCGAATCGGTGCGCCCCTCGGGCATCTGGGGTCCGCTGGACAGGACCGCTATGGTGTCGCCCGCCTATATGGAGGCGGTGGCCGCCAAACCCGGCCGCGCGATGACCGACAGCGAGGTCGCCGATGTCATCGAGGGCTTCGCGCGCAGCGCGCGCTGGGCGATGGAGGTCGGTTTCGACGGCATCGCGATCCACGGCGCGCACGGCTATATGGTCGACAATTTCCTGTGGGACGGCACCAACCGGCGCACCGACCGCTGGGGCGGCGATCACAGGGGACGCACCGCCTTCGCGGCCGAACTGGTGCGCGCGGTGCGCCGCGAGATCGGGCCGGAGCCGGTCATCAACTTCCGCTTTTCGCAATGGAAGCAACAGGATGTCCGGGCGCGCCTCGCCGATACGCCCCAACAACTGGAAGAAATCCTGGGTCCAATCGCCGACGCCGGGGTCGATATCTTCGACGGCAGCCAGCGCTATTTCGACAAGGCCGAATTTGAAGGATCGCCGCTGAACCTCGCCGGCTGGGCGAAGAAACTGACCGGCAAGGCGTCGCAGACCGTCGGCGGCGTCGGGCTCAGTTCGGGCGTCTATGATTCGAAAAAGACCGGCGGCTCCGGCGCGGCGCTCGAAAATGTCCACAAGGTCGCCGAGCGGCTGGCCCGCGGCGAATTCGACCTCGTCGGCGTCGGCCGCGCGATCATGCACGACCCGCACTGGACGCGCCGCATCCGCGAGGGCCAGGAACTGCTGCCCTTCGATGAAGGATCGCGCCGCGTCCTCACCTGACGGAGCAACGAAAGGGAGAGGCATGGCAGGAGCATTGCAAGGGCGCACGGCGATCGTCACCGGCGCCGGGCGCGGGATCGGGCGCGGCATCGCGGTCGAACTGGCGCGCGAAGGCGCCCAAGTCGTCGTCGCCTCGCGGTCGCAGGGCAGCATCGACGATACGCTGGCCGAGATCGCCGGCATCGGCGGCACCGCGATCGGCACCGTCCGCGACGTCGGCAATCGCGACCATATCGCGGCGACCGTAGCCGGCGCGGTCGAACGCTTCGGCGGCCTCGACATCATCGTCAACAATGCGCAGAGCTTCGGCACCGCCGAGCAGCCCGCGCCGACGCCGGTCATCACGCCGCTGGAGGACTTCAACGACGGCGAGTGGGACCGCACCTTCGCAACCGGCCCGACCGCGACCTACCATTTCATGAAGGCCGCCTTCCCGCATCTCAAGGCATCGGGTGCCGGGCGCATCATCAACTTCGGCTCCTATTGGGGGCAGGTCGGCTATGAGGGGTCGGCCGCATACAACGCCGCCAAGGAAGCGATCCGTGGCCTGACCCGCACCGCCGCGCGCGAATGGGGAAAATATGGCATCACCGCGAACGTCATCAATCCGGCGATCGCCTCCGATGCGCTCAAGAGCTTCATCGCCAACCAGCCCGAACATGCGCGAAAGGCGATGGAGACGATCCCGATGCGCCGCTATGGCGACATCTATGCCGACGGCGGGCGCCTCGCGGTGTTTCTCGCCGGCGACGATGCCAGCTTCCTGACCGGCATGACCTTTCAGGCCGATGGCGGCCTGTTCATGGCACCGTGACGGGCGGCTCCTTCACCGGCCGGGTCGCGCTCGTCACCGGCGGCGCGTCGGGGATCGGCGAAGCGATCGTCCGCCGCCTCGCCGC
>CALMYE010000011.1 GCA_937873425.1 uncultured Sphingopyxis sp.
GCGGCCCTTCGCGGATGTCGATGCCGGTGGGGCAGACCGCGACGCACTGGTTGCAATCGACGCAGTCGCCGAAGGCGCCGGGGTGCGCCATCGCCTTCTTGACGCTGCCGCGCGGTTCGCCGCGCCAGTCCTTGTAGGTCACCAGCAGCGATTTCTCGTCCATCATCGCGGTCTGGATGCGCGGCCAGGGGCACATATAGACGCACACCTGTTCGCGCAGGAATCCGCCGAGGACGAAGGTCGTCGCGGTCAGCAGCGCGACCGTGCCATAGGCGACCGGCGCCGCCTGCCCGGTCCAGAATTGGGCCGTCAGCGTCGGCGCGTCGGCGAAATACATGATCCACGCGCCGCCGGTCCAGAAGGCGATGACCAGATAGATCAGATATTTGGCGCCTCGCTTTCCCAGCTTTTCGAGCGTCCACGGCCCCTTCGCGAGGCGGACCTGCGCATTGCGGTCGCCGTCCACCAGCCGGTCGACATGCTGGAACAGGTCGGTCCACACCGTCTGCGGACAGGCATAGCCGCACCAGGCGCGTCCGACGGCGCTGGTGACGAGGAACAGCCCGATCCCCGCCATGATGAGCAGACCCGCGACATAATAGAATTCATGCGGCCAGATCTCGATCTGGAACATGTAGAAGCGGCGGTTCGCCAGATCGACGAGCACCGCCTGATCGGGCGCATAGGGGCCGCGGTCCCACCGTAGCCATGGCGTGCCGTAATAGATGGCGAGCGTGACCGCCATGATCGCCCATTTGAAGCGGCGGAAAGGGCCGTTTACCGCTTTCGGGTAAACGCCCTTCCGCGCTTCGTAGAGCGACGGCGATCCGCCGGTCAGGTCGTCAGGGCTGGCCATTTGCTCCCTGCCCTTCGGGCAACGGTGCGGGCGCCTTTTCGCCGCCGCCCAGCGAATGGACATAGGCGGTCAGCATCTTGATCGTCACCGGATCGAGCCGATGGCCCCAGCGCGGCATCACCCCGTTGCGCGGATTTTCGACGATCGCCGCGATGCTCGCGCGGTCGCCGCCATAGAGCCAGATCGCATCGGTCAGCTTCGGCGCGCCGACCGTGCGGTCGCCCTCGCCCGCCGGACCGTGGCAGACGGCGCAGTTCGCGGCATAGACCGCCGCACCGCGCGTCGCCGAGGCGCCCGGCTTTTCCTGCCCGCTGATGACGCGCACATGGCTGACCACATCGGCGATCTCGGTCCCGCTCAAAATGCCGTCGCGGCCGAACGCCGGCATCAGGCTGACGTGGGTTTCGCCATGGTCGGGATTCCGGATGCCGTGCGTGATCGTATATTCGATCGCGGCGAGGTCGCCGCCCCACAGCCAGTCGTCGTCGGTCAGGCTGGGATAGAGGTTCGCCACCCCCGCACCGCCCGCGCCATGGCATTGCACGCAATGCACGCGAAAGGCCGACGCGCCGCCCTGCACCGCCGCCTGCATCAGTTCGGGCCTGGCGGGCAGGTCGGTGATCGCCGTCGCGGCGATGGCGTTGACCGTCGGCGCGCGGCGCGCGGCGTCGGCGGCGAGCTCCTTTTCCAGCTGCCCCCGGCTCGTCCAGCCGAGCACGCCCTCGGTCGCGCTGTTGACCAGCGGCCAGGCGGGATAGAGGATCACATAGCCGAGCGACCAGACGATGGTCGCATAGAAGGTCCACAACCACCAGCGCGGCATCGGCGTGTCGAGTTCCTCGATGCCGTCCCATTCATGGCCGACCGTGCTGGTCCCGGTGGCTTCGTCGATGCGCTTCCCCCCGGCGGAGGCCGAGACATTATTGGAGTCAGCCATGCTCGTCGTCCTTGAAGATCAGGTTCGCGGCCTCTTCGTTGCGGGTCCGCGCGCCCCTGCGGAACGGCCAGGCGACCAGCCCGAGAAACAAGATGGTCATGAAGAGGAGGCCCCAGCTGTCGGCGAAATGCCTCAGGTCATTATAGTTCATGACGCGTCCCCCGCCTTGGCGGGCGCCGCCGCCTGCGCCTGCGGTTCCGCCTTGTCGACGTCGACCAGCGTGCCGAGCATCTGGAGATAGGCGATCAGCGCATCCATCTCGGTCAGGCGGTCGGGGTTGCCGTCGAAGTCGCGCACCTGCGCCTTCGGATAGCGTTTCTGCACCTCCAGCCCGGCGACCGGATCGACCTGTCCCTTGAGGTCGTCGTTCGCCGCGGCGATGGCTTCCTTCGTATAGGGGACGCCGAGCCGCGCCAGCGCCCTGAGGTCGGCGCTCATGTCGCCCGGCTTGAGGTCGCGGTCGGCGAGGAAGGCATAGGGCGGCATGATCGATTCGGGCACGACGCTGCGCGGGTCGATCAGATGCGCCTTGTGCCATTCGTCCGAATAGCGGCCGCCGACGCGTGCGAGGTCGGGCCCGGTGCGCTTCGACCCCCATTGGAACGGGTGGTCATACATGCTCTCCGCCGCTAGGCTGTAATGGCCGTAACGCTCCACCTCGTCGCGGAACGGACGGATCATCTGGCTGTGGCAGGTGTAGCAGCCCTCGCGGATGTAGATGTTCCGCCCCGCCAGCTCGAGCGGCGTATAGGGCCGCATCCCCTCCACCTTCTCGATCGTGTTGTCGATCCAGAACAGCGGCGCGATCTCGACGATGCCGC
>CALMYE010000012.1 GCA_937873425.1 uncultured Sphingopyxis sp.
CCCTCGTCGGCGCGCAGGCGGCCGCCTTCCTCGACAGCCCGATCTTCCGCTATGCCATCGGGCTCGGCTTCGTCGCGATGGCGATCTGGACGCTGATCCCCGACAAATTCGAGGATGACGAAGCCCCGAAACCGCGCTTCGGCGCCTTCGTCACCACGCTGATCGCCTTCTTCCTCGTCGAGATGGGCGACAAGACGCAGGTCGCGACCATCGCGCTCGGCGCGCAGTATCACAGCGTCGTGTTCGTCACGCTCGGCACCACGCTCGGCATGATGATCGCCAATGTCCCGGCGATCTTCCTTGGTCATGAACTGCTCAAGCGCGTAAACCTGAAGACAGTGCGCAGGGTCGCCGCAGCGTTGTTCCTTGCGATCGGCCTGTGGGTGCTCGCGCAGGCGGCGGGATGGGTTAGTTAATCCTCAGGGTCGGCACGGGAAGGAGCGAGCGATGCCCTATATCTACCTCACCATCGCGATCGTGGCGGAGGTCGTTGCGACCTCCAGCCTCAAATGGTCGGACGGCTTCACGAAGCTGGCGCCCTCGCTCGTCACCGTGATCGGCTATGGCATCGCCTTCTATTTCCTGTCGCTGACGCTGCGCACCATCCCGACCGGCGTCGCCTATGCGATCTGGTCGGGTGTCGGCGTGGTGCTGATCGTCGCGGTGGCGTGGATATTCCAGGGCCAGCGCCTCGACGCGCCCGCCATCCTCGGTATCGGGCTGATCGTCGCCGGGGTGGTGGTAATGAACGTGTTTTCGAGAACGGCAGGACATTGACTCACCGGCTGTGGCGATACCACTCGAAAATTCGATAATCGGATCAAGAGGTCATGTCTCGAATTGCTATGCGACCGATCAATTCGGCCCACTCATTTCCATCGATTAGGCAAATTTCCCCCAGTTGAAATACCTCATTCTTATTGAAACCGGCAATGGACCGAGGGTATGCTTTGGGATCAACTGCACGCAACATGATTGCATATCCCGATGCTCCTTGGCGAAGCATCTCTAAGTGTCGTAACCGCTCAGCATATCCCAAATTGCTGGGATCATCTTGGAATAGTTCATGTTTTGCCAAACGGACGAACGTCCGGCTACCCTCGCGAAAAGTCTCATCTTGCCAGACACGCAAGAAAATGGAGCCGTCACTCCGCTGTGCACCCCATGACCATTGAACATTCGTCAGCGGCGCATCCAGCCGATTGAAAAGAGCGCTGATAGACACGCCAAATCTCCCCTTGGCGGACAGGGTGGGATTCGAACCCACGGTGAGCTTGCACCCACGGCGGTTTTC
>CALMYE010000013.1 GCA_937873425.1 uncultured Sphingopyxis sp.
CGCAGGTGGCGAGCAAGGGCGGCACGACGCAGGCCGGGCTCGACGTGCTGGACGAGGGTGGCCAGCTCGTCGCGCTGATGACCAACGTGCTGCGCGCCGCCCGCGACCGCGGAAGGGAGCTGGCCGACATGGCGAGGGGCGAGGGGTGACGATCGCCACCGCGCAGACGGAGGCTATGGCGTTCGCGAATCCGAAGGCGGGAAACGACGGATAGTGGCCATACCGATCCTCCCCGCTTGCGGGGAGGGGGACCACCGAAGGTGGTGGAGGGGGCTCTCGGCCTTGAGCGACGCGGAAGGGCGAGAGCCCCCTCCGTCAGCCCTGCGGGCTGCCACCTCCCCGCGAGCGGGGAGGATCGTCAACGCCCGCTCCCCAAAGCGGACTCCGCCACCGGCCTTGCAAACCCGACTGTCGCCCCGCCCCGTCAGCCCGCGCCACTCCCAAGCTTCGCCACACGCGCCCGCTCGCGCGGCGGCATCAGCGCTTCGCTGACCTGCCAGAAGCCCGTCACCGCCGCCTGCCCGGCGTGGGTATAGGCGCGGCTCATCGCGTCGCGCAGCAGGGCGAAGACCGCCGCCTCGACCGCCCGCCCTTCCTCGGTCAGCCGCAATTCCTTCTGCCGCCGGTCGCGGCCGCCCGGCCGCGTCGTCAGCATGGCGCGCGCCTCCAGCTCCTTCACCACCCGCCCCAGCGACTGCTTGGTGATGCCGAGCAGCGCGAGCAGGTCCGAGATGGTCAGCCCCGGCTGGCGCGCGATGAAATAGAGCGCGCGGTAATGCGCGCGCCCCAGCCCCTGTTCGGCGAGCCGCGCGTCGATCGTCCGCCACAGCGACGCGTGCGCGAAGAACAGAAATTCGATGCCGCGGCGCACTTCCGCCTCGCGCAAGAAAAGAGCGGAAGCGGCGGGGACCTGTGAAAGAAAATTATCGTCGGCCATGTCCGCTACCGTTGCGCGCGGCGCGCTCCTTTGGCAAGAGGCGCGCACGATTCACCCCCCGACCACCCCTCAGCCACAGGTATGTCCGACATGTCCGCACCCAGCTTCGCCCGCCTGCCGCATCCCGCCCCGGTGGCGGACGATGTCCGCGCGGCGGCGATCGCGGACCCCGTGTTCGGGCGCGTCTTCACCGACCATATGGTGTCGATCCGCTATACGGAGGGGAAAGGCTGGCACGATGCGCAGGTGATGCCGCGCGGGCCGCTGACGCTCGATCCCGCGACCGCGGTGCTCCATTATGCGCAGGAGATTTTCGAGGGGCTGAAGGCCTATCGCCTCGACGACGGGGCGATGGCGCTGTTCCGGGTCGAGGCCAATGCCGCGCGCTTCAACGCCAGCGCGCGGCGCATGGCGATGGCCGAACTGCCCGAGCAATTGTTCGTCGCGGCGGTGAAGGAGATCGTCGCCGCCGACGCGGCCTGGTTCCCGCCGGTCGAGGGCGGCGCGCTTTACCTGCGCCCCTTCATGTATGCGAGCGAGGTGTTCCTGGGCGTCAAGCCCGCGGCGGAATATCATTTCCTCGTCATCGCCTCGCCCGTCGGCAATTATTTCAAGTCGGGCGCCCCCGCCGTCTCGCTGTGGGTGTCGGAGGATTATACCCGCGCCGCGCCCGGCGGCACCGGCGCCGCCAAATGCGGCGGCAATTATGCCGCGAGCCTGATCGCGCAGCAGGAGGCGATCGCCAAGGGCCACGACCAGGTCGTCTTCCTCGACGCCGCCGAGCATCGCTGGATCGAGGAGCTGGGCGGCATGAACATGTTCTTCGTGTTCGACGACGGCAGCATCGTGACCCCGCCGCTGACCGGCACCATCCTGCCCGGCATCACCCGCGACGCGATCATCACGCTGGCGAAGGACGCCGGGCTGACGCTGCGCGAGGAGCCCTATGCGATCGACCAGTGGCAGGCCGATGCTGAGAGCGGCCGCCTGACCGAAAGCTTCGCCTGCGGCACCGCCGCGGTGGTGACCCCGGTGGGCCGGGTGACGCGCGGCGATGCGAGCTTCACCATCGGCGCGGGCGGCCCGGGACAGGTGACGGCGATGCTGAAGGGCAAGCTGGTCGACATCCAGCGCGGCCGCGCCGCCGACCCCCATGGCTGGGTCACCCGCCTCTGACCGCCCGCCTTGCAATAGCCGCCGCCCCGCTATAGAGCGCGCACGCGCCGGCAGGCCCGATGGGGCGTAGCCAAGCGGTAAGGCAGCGGTTTTTGGTACCGCCATGCGCAGGTTCGAATCCTGCCGCCCCAGCCAGCCGATGCTTAAGTTATTGATTTTGCTGGCTTGATGAGAATCGCCAGCCAAAATTGTGCACCTGGGTGTGCCAATCGGCTGGCCGCACGGGCGAGCATATATGGCAACAATTCCGCATGTCTTTCGGCGAGGCCATGTTTTCTGGTGGCGCCGAATTCACCATTTGTTCTCCGGTCATCGCGTTGATATAAGGGTGTCACTTCGGACGCGCGATCGTCTCGAAGCGCGCGACCGGGGGGCCGCGCTATCAGCGATGCGGGGGCAAGTTATTTCGATGCTGGAACAACGTATAACAAAGGCGGTCGACGCTAGGCCGACTGAGGATGAGCTCGAGGCGATGGCGCGCGACGCCTATCAGGAAATCCTCGCACACATATGCGGTCGCCAGCGCAGAGAGCCATTCCTCGCCTCCGAGCACAGCAAAGCGAACAGCCTCTGGGCAGACTATTATGATCGTTTGGCGTGGAATGGGGGGCATATACCGTTCGTTTCTGGCGAAGAAGAGATGCTCGAAAAGGCCGGATGGAGCAGCGCGCGTATTGATGCGCTGCGTTCGGCGATAGATATTGCACTGGACGACAATCCCATCTCTCGTCGCTTGATCGACATTCGTCTTCGCGAATATGGGTACCAGCCGCACAATGGTCTGCGCGATGTTGTCGAACGTGCGCTATATCCTGTATATCGAGACGCGTGCCTGGAAGCCGAGCGGCAGTTGCAGAAGATGCGGCTACCGCCTTACGCAGAACCTCAACCAGCTGCCGAAACGGCTGAAGTTCCGGTCAGTGCACCGCTGGAAGAATCTCCATCGTTTTCGGGCCAATCTCCCCAAGTTGCTTTGGAGCCCCCGGCGCCCCCGGTGCCGACCGCATCGCAGGCTGAGGGGCAAGCCATGTCCGATTTCATCGAGTTGGCGATTCAGGATTTGGCCGCGGATGAGAAATGGGACTCGAAATCGGGCCGCCAAGCTCGAAGCACCATTGCGTTGTTTGAATTGCTTATCGGAAAAAAGCCGTTCGCGGCCTATTCGCAATCCGACTTTGCGGCCTTCAAGCGGAAGACGCTGCTTTTGCCGGAGCGCTATGACATGTCTTCGGCGAAGAGCCGCGAAGAAGTGCGGACGCTTGTGGCCGCCCGCGAGAACGATCCCGAGTTTAGCAAGAAAAAGGACCAGCATCGGTCCAACCGAACGCGCAATCGGCATATTTCGAGCCTGCGCGGCATCTTTCGATGGGCAGCAGATAATGGGCAACCCACGCCGGTCGTCAATTTCGATAGCCTCTTCATTGGAATTTCGAAAGCGAAGCGAGGTCGAAACCTCCGTCCCGCCACCCCTGTCGATGACGTTGGAAAGCTCTTCGCGTTGCCGGTGTTCGCTGGATGCTTACCTCATTCAGGAGGCACTGGTGCGGCCGTCCTGAGCGCGAGGTTCGCCGAGGGTGATGCGGTCATCCATGACGCCTTCTATTGGGTTCCCATGCTACTCTACTACACCGGAGCGCGGCGCGAAGAGCTCTGCAAGCTTCGACCGGGCGACGTGTTCGATGCGACGGATATCCCCTACATCTGGATCGACTTCACTGAGTTCGGACGCATCAAGAATGAACATTCAATGCGTCCGGTACCGCTTCACAGTGAGCTTATCCGGCTGGGGTTTATTGATTTCGTGCGCGAATGTCGCGATCGGGGTTACGATGTGCTTTTTCCTGAATTGCGCCCGACCAATGACGTTCAGAACTTCGGGGACGTCTACTACAAGAATGTCTGGCGGAATCTGAAAAAGGCCGGACATCTCACTACTGAGGCGACCAATCACGGTATGAGACATCGTTTCTCAACGGAACTCAAAGCAAAAAAAGTTTTCAGTGAGTTTCGACGTGACTTGATGGGGCACGCCGGTGCCAACATTAACGAAGAGATTTACAGCGATACTGGCCCTTTGCTGGAGCTCAAGTCGGTAGTGGAAGAACTGCCGTCGGTGACCAATCACTTGGCATCATCTCCAATGAATTTGCCTCCCAAGGCAGTGCGGAGGCCCCAGCCCCAAAAGAGGCGAAAAAAGCAATAGCGGTCTCATGGTGGAGGCAATACTGCGCTGCAGTGACGGGCCCAATGATCATCAGTTGCGGGGCGATCAGATATCGTTTCAGCTATGCGCCTGATATTGGTCGTTTAGATCCTGATTACGCTGTTCCCAAAAGCGGCCATTCACTGGAGGAGACACGAAGCTTTGGTTTCGATGCTTGTGTCCCACTTCAGCGCTTAGCAGCGCGACCAAATGTACCGAGGGGCGCGGCCAGCGAGGCGCGATGGACGCGCCGCCGGGGCCCCGTCGGAGCCGCGATGGGGTGGCAAGGGCCGTAGCGCGGCTAAGGCTGGCTTGCGACGCGCCGGGCCACGCCCAAGGCTGTGCGCTACCCCAGCGCCACGACGGAGGGAAGGGCCGACAAGAGCGCCGCGCGGTTGCGCGCGGGCCGCGTGGGGCCGACGGCCCACCCGCCAGGAGATCGTCACCGAATGGCCAGGACGCCGCAACGCGGCCCGGGGACGGCGCCGCCGCCACCGGCCTAGAGCCCTGGTCGCGTCCTTGGCGCGAGACGCCTGAATGTTGCAGCCGGCGGCTCCATCCATCGATGTGATGATGGCGACCTGGTCGAACGTCTCGCCATCCCCTTTTTCGCATTGGCGCGGATGGGCGCAGCGACATCCCTGGAAATTGTCGGCGCCCGAACTATCTCCCAATCGGATATAATTTGACTTAAAGGCTCCATTGATGCTGTCGGCGAGCGGTCCATATCGCTATCATCGGCCCCTTGAAGGCTGACGCGGATCGCTATCTGGTCATTCGGTGGCGCGTAAAAATAGTGGGGGCGACATGGCACGTCGGGTATTTTTCAGTTTTCACTATGCGCGCGATGTGCGCCGCATTCAGCAAGTTCGGCAGAGCTGGGTCGTCAGGCCCGAGGGCGAAGCGCAGCCCTTCTACGACAAGGCCGAGTTCGAGGAAGCGAAGCGGCGCGCGGGCGGTATCGAAAACTGGATCGAGCAGCAGCTCAAGGGCACGTCGGTGACGGTTGTGCTGTTTGGTGCCCAGACCTATGATCGCCCTTGGGTCAAGCACGAGATCAAGCGCAGCTACGAGCTGGGCAAGGGACTGCTCGCGATCGACCTGTTCGGCGTGAAAGACCCGCAGACGGGTATCGATGTGCCGGGGCGCAATCCGCTCGACCACTGGAGCATCGACCGCGGCGGCATCAAAACCGCTTTTTCGAAAATCTATCCGACCTACAGCTGGGTGGGCGACGACGGGTATCACAATATGCCCGCATGGATCGAGGCGGCCGCCAAGGCAGCGGGCCGCTAGCAATGGCGATTGATCTGTCGACGCTTACCGAAGCCTCCACGCGCTTTCGGGTCCATGTCACCAAGGCCATGGTCGAGGAAGCGCGGACCCGAAACGCCAAGACTGTCTTTCTCTGCCACAGCCACAAGGACGAGCAATATGTCAAAGGCTTCGTCCAGCTGCTGAATGATGCCGGCTGGGACGCCTATGTCGACTGGATGGACCATGACATGCCGCCGCGTCCAAACCGCAAAACCGCCGAGAATATCCAGCGACGGATCAAGCAATCGACCTATTTCATGTTTCTGGCGACGCCCAATGCCATGAAGTCACGCTGGTGCCCTTGGGAAATCGGCTACGCCGATGGCGTCAAGCAATCGGACCGAATCTTCGTCGCCGCGACTAGGGACGGAGGGGGAATCCATGGCAACGAATATCTCGATCTCTATCGAAGGGTGAATTTTTCCGAAGGAAGAAGGCTCAAAGCTTGGCAACCAGGCGACACTGAGCATGGCGTCGAAATCGCATCGCTTTAGGGGAACAATCGTTTTGCCCCTCGCGATCAACGAGAGCCTGATGGTTGCTCGCCTGCGATGGCTTTGACGATCCGCCGCCGCGATTGGGCGCAGGCAAGCAGCGCCGCCGCTTCGCCAGACTGGTCGATCCAATCGAAAAAGCGTTGGGCGCTAAAGCGGGTCGTTGTTCGGTCGCGGCAATTCTGCAGAAAGAGAAACTGCACTTTTTGCAGGGGGTCGGCGGCATAGACACCGAAGGGCGCCGCCACCACCGTCGCGTCGGGAAAGCCAAGCATCGCGATCGCTTGGCTTTCGGTGGCACCTTTCTGGCAACCGATCACATGAACGGGGCCCGCCGCGGCTGCGAGCGCCGCCTCATATTCGAAGTCGCGTAAAAACGGTTGGCCGACGAGCTCGCGCGCCGCGGCAATTGTTAAAGCCGCCGGGATCGCGTGGACCGCGAACAGCACGGCTTTTCCCGCGACCGGTAATTCGACGCGGTTTCCCGCGCGCTTGCCACCAGGCCGCGCGGCAAAACAGTCGGCGAGCGTGTCGACCATTAGCGCCTGGCGATCGCGAAAGTTGAGACTGCTCCACTGCAGCGCCTCGCCGGTGTGGAACTTGCCCTTGCGCGCCTCGCGCACGCCCAAGCGCGCGAGTGATTGAACTGCGTCGAAGACGGCTTCGCGAATCCGCTCGAGGGCGTCGTCGCGGGTTCGTACCGAACCGCCACGAAAGAAGTTCTGGGTCTGGAGATACTCTCGGAACCGCGCATTGCGCGCGATCTGCGAAGGATCTTTAGGATTGTCGGCGATGTCGGGGAGCGCAACGAGGCGAACCTTGCCCGCCGTCGTTGCCACGCCGCGCATCAATTCGGCATGGCAGATGCCGATATCCGATGCTCCCGCCGCCCAGCCGGCGTTCCCATTGCTCAGCACAACGACGATGTCGGCTTCGTCGACCTGACCGAGGCAAATGTCGATCGAATCGCCCGCGGCGTCGCCGGGCGGGGCATCCTCGTTGATCCAAACCTCGAACATCGGTTTCCCGAAGAGGCGCACGGCTTCGAGTTCGCGCTTCGCTGCGCGGCGCAAATCGCTGAGCGGCGACCCGCCCTCGGGAAACGGGTCGTTGCAGCGGCTCGATATCATCACGCGAAGCTTTTTGTCGGGCATCTACGACTCCATGTTAGGATCAGCGGGGCGGCGGATGGCGGACAACGAAATTCTTCTGTTTCGACAAATAGGGCGCGACGCCTTGCGTCGCGGGATCGAACAGGCGGGGCTTGTGCTTCTTCTCCCATTCCTGCGCGCGCACCTTGTCGATGTCGGCGGGCGGATATGTCAGCTCGACGATCGTCTTTGCGCCGGCGCGCGCCACCGCCAGATATTCGAATGTTTCGCGGTCGGGATTTTCATGCTTGCCGTCGCCCGAAAAGACGTAGTGCTCGGCCGGGAACATCGCAAAGCATTCGGCGCTGTTGTTTCGGTCGCTGCCGTGATGCGGCACCTTGAAAATGTTGACCGACAAGGGTTGCGACTTGCTGGCGAGACCGAAGGCTGCGGCCGCTTCCATCATCTTGTCGCCGCGTGCGTCGCCGGTGAGAAGGAATCGCTTTTTCTCCTTTTCGACGAGGAGGACAATGCTCGACAAATTGGCGACCGACGTGTCGGTGAAGCTCGCGAGCAGCGATGCAGGGGTCGCTTGGCCCTTGTTCCGCGCCTTGAGCCAGGCTGCGAAATCCTTTCGCAAAGCGTCGAGTTCGGTCTTTCGCGGGCCGAGAAGCCGGATCGACAGCCCGTCGATGTCGAGCGGCGCGGCGCTATGCGCCTCGATCGCTTTACCCTTAAATTCGGGGTTAATCGCGATGCCGAGCGCCTTGGCCTGGGTAAGCAAATTATAGCCTTGGGCAATGCTCGCAAGCACCATTCCGAGGTCCTCGGCGCCCTCCTTCGTGGCCTCGGGCGCTATGGCGCCGAGGCTGGCGATGATGGCATCGCCCGCCCCGGCGAGCGCGGCAACGTCACCGCTTTTGGTGTCGACGAGACTCAGAAAGCTGTTGTGCCACAGGCGATCGACCCGAAAATCGGGCTTATGCGTGCCCCCCTGCGCCGCGATATCGTCGAAGAGCGCCTCGATGCCGTTGATATGGTCATCATCGATGTGGCTAACGATTATGAGGTCGATGACGAGCGGATCGGACTTGCCGATCGCGCCTTCGGCGATCCGCTCCTTGCGTAGTTCGAGCAAGCGCGGCTTGAGCGACTGTTTGTAAACGCCAGCGGGACCGCCGTCGATCAGGATCAGGCGCTTATGTCCATTCTCCTCATGGTGGAGGAGCAGGCAATCGCCCTTGGCGGCAGGCAGGACCTCGAGTTCCATATTTTCCCCCTCTCCCTTTTCGCAACCGCAACCTCACCACCCTAGACCCGCTGCATTGCGCGCAAGATATCGAGCATGCCCGCCCCCTGGAAACTGCGCTCGCGTCCGAGATCGGTGCAGCTTTCGCACAGGATCGCCTTGATCTCGGCGGCGCGGCCGAGGAACTCGGGGTTGCGCGCCATCAGCATCGCCGCCGCGCCGCTGACGTGCGGCGCGGCCATGCTCGTGCCGCTGAGAGCGTCCTCGCTCGGGCCGGGGATCATGCTCCATATTTTCTCCCCGGGCGCGACCAGATCAGGTTTCTGGCGACCGTCGCCCGTGGGCCCGCGGCTCGAGAAGAAGCTGACGCCATAGCTGTGGGGCGAGGTGCGATGCGTTGCACCGACGGTGATCACCGCCTCGGCGTTGCCCGGGTCGGTGATACTCGACGGTGCGTAGGATTCGAACGCGCCGCCATCGCTAAGATGGTAACTTTGAAAGCCGTGATTGCCGGCGGCCGCAACGACGACCACACCCGAAGCAACGAGCTTGCTCGCCTCTTCGCAAACAGGGGTTCGGCCGCATGCATAATTACGCACATCGTGGCGAATCGAGAGGCTGATATTGGCGCCATGAATTTCGGTGTGATAGGATCTTGCGTTGAGATAACGGATGAACTGCAAGGCGCCGACGAGCGCAAATTCGCTATCGCCGCCGCCTCCGGTCACGACACGGAAATCATAGAGACGGATATCGGGACACACCCCGCGCTGCGCAGTCGGTGCCCCGCCTGCGAAGTCGGCCGCATCCCAGCCGCCGCCGATGATCCCCGCGACATGCGTACCGTGCGGGTGCGCCGGCACGCCGGGCGAGGCCTCGAGAACATATTTCTCGGCGCGCATCCAGTCGATGGGCCTACGCTCGCGTGCGTCCTGCGCGAGCGATAACAGATCTTTTATGACCAAGCCGAGCGGCAGGCCGCTGCTTTCGGCGAGGAACTGCGCATTGTCGCGGAGGATGTCGCCATTATAAAGATGATCGACGAGCACGGCGCGGCGAAGCTGCGTAAAATCATAGGTGGCAACGACCCGGCTGTTTGGCGGATCGCGCAAATCCTTGAAGGCGGGATGGCTCGCATCGATCCCCGTGTCGAGGACCGCCCAGGCAAGCCGCTCGCAGTTCACAGAAAAAAGCGTCGCGGCCGCGTCGCCCTTGATCGCCGGCACCGAGCGGTCGATCGCGAGCTCGACCGGGCGGTTCAGCGATACCGCGAATATATCATAATCGCTGCCTAGGCCGATGGGGCGCAGCCGCACCAGATGCTCGCCAATCTCGCCGGCAAGCGCCGCGATCGCCTCAATGTCGGCGCGGCGATAAAAGTCGGCGGGCGTCCCGATTTCGGCAGCGTCGGCGGCCTCGGCGCCTTCGGCCCATAGCAGCGATGCCAGCACGCGCAGCGTCGCGGCGAGACGTTCGATCCCGGGAGGCGTCTCGATGGTCGCGCTTTCCCAACCGCGTCTGCGGCGCAGCTCGTGCAGTTGCCGCGCGACGCGCTCCTCCACGCGCGCTGCGACACCATCGTCGGCAGCGAGACCAAGCGACCGTGCCCAGCGGGTGAAAGGCAGCAGCGAATAGGCAAGTTCCTTGATGCGCAGGCGGGCCGCCACAAGACCTTCGACGAAGGACAGGCCGTAGCCGAGCCGATGGCCGGCGTCGCCGAAGCCGGGGCGCTCGGGCGTATCGTAAAGTCGCGCGGCGATGCGCGCCGCGACAAGCCCGGTGGGCGTGTCGCGATAGGCCTCGACCAGGAGATCGAGCGCTTCGCCTGGCGCCCCGGCATAGCCCGCCCAGACGTCGCTGCGGACCGGCGAATCCTGCACGAGACGCCCATCAGCGTCGGGACCAAGAACGAGGCTGTTGACCACCTCGCGACCCAGAATGATCATGTCCCCTCCCGTCACGGCCGCGCGAGCATCGATGCGGCGCGAACACGCGACACGCCGAACATGCTCGAAGGTGCGAGGGCCGTACCCGGCTGTCAAACATTATCGCATCGGCTTTGGTAAGGATTGCCGGGGCGGGCGCACGCTACCGATAAATAGCATATCGGGGAAGATTGCGCTTTGCAGCGCGCGGCCATGAGCTATCGTGCCGGTCTCGAAAATCAGGGAGAGGGCCTGTGGAGGGCAAGCGGCCGCGTAACGTCATTGTCTGCTGCGACGGCACGTCGAACCAGCCGGCAAAACACCAAACCAATGTCGCACGCCTGGTCTACGCACTCGAAAAGGACTTCGAGACGCAGCATGTCTATTATCAGCCGGGCCTTGGAACGCGCGCGTCGCCCGGTTTCCCGCTTCCCGTCGGCAATTTTCTGGCGCGGGTTGGGGGCATGGCGTTCGGCTATGGGATCAAAGACGACCTGCGCGACGCCTATGTGTTCATCATGAACCATTGGCGGCCAGGCGACCAGCTCTTCCTGTTCGGATTCAGCCGCGGCGCCTATACCGTCCGTATCCTCGCTGCCCTGCTCTCCACTTACGGCGTTCCGATGCCCGGCAACGAGGCGCTTCTACCCTATGCGATCAAGATGTTCTGGCGCGCCAATGGGGCCGAAGGCGCAGCGTTCGACACGGTCATGACGCTCGCTAGGCGTTTCAAGGCCAATCTCTCGATGGCCGAATGCAAGCCCCATTTTGTTGGCGTTTGGGATACGGTGAGTTCGGTCGGCTGGATCGGAACACCCGTGGCGCTACCCTATACGGGCGCCAATCCGGATATCGCGCATATCCGGCATGCGATTGCGCTCGACGAGAAGCGGGCCTTTTTCAGGACAAACCGCTTCCGCCCGCACGCCCGGCAGGATTGTGCGGAAATGTGGTTTCCGGGCGATCATTGCGACGTCGGCGGGGGTCATGCCGAATCGGCATCCGGCCTCAGCAAATATTCGCTCCGCTGGATGGCCGACGAAGCCGCGGCGAAAGGGCTTGGCATCGATAAAGACCGCCTTGCCGACATACTCGGCGAGAGCGAGGGGAGCCATTTCACGCCCGCCTCGCCGAAGGCTGAAATTCACCGCATGCCCTTCTATTGGTGGCCGGCAGAATTTCTTCCCAAGAAGCGCTGGGACAACAAGACCCAGCGAACGACACGCCGCCTCAATCTTTTCCGTCGCCGGCGCCCACCGAAAAACGCGCTGATCCATCCCGTCGCGTGGGATATCGACGGCTATGCCGAACGCCATCTAAAGGACTTCCGTCGTCCAGAGGCGCCGCAATGATGCGGTTGGCATGCGTTCCCTTTTGACGCGAGGAGAGACCGCAATGAGCCATTACGAACTCGCCATTCTCGGTTCGCCCACCGAGGCCGAGCGAGCTGCGCTTGTCCGCGCGATTGCCACGCTCGTCGGCGATTTCGGGATAGAAATCGGTCGCGAGCTGATCCTTCACGACGGCGCTAGCGTGGCCGGGCGCAACCCCCGCGCCGCCTTCGTTGCTGCCTATTTCGGGGGCGTCCCCGCAAGCGATGTCGAAGCGGCGCGGATGCTCGTTGCGCAAAGCGCGCCCGTGATCCCGACCGTGGGGCCAGCCCAGGAATTTGGCACCTGCATTCCCGATTTCCTCCAGTCGGCGAACGGGCTTCGCCGGCGGGGTGACGACGAACCGATGCGCGAGCTCGCAGCAGCGCTCCTCGAATGCATCGGCCTGCTTCGTCAGCAGCGGCGTGTCTTCGTGAGCTACCGCCGTACCGAGGCGCGCGCCGCAGCGCTGCAACTCCATGACCTGTTGTCGGCACGCGGGTTCGACGTCTTTCTCGACACGCACGACATTCGACCCGGCGATCCCTTCCAGGAAGTGTTGTGGCACCGCCTTGTCGACTCGGATGTCATGGTCATGCTCGACACACCGACCTATTTCGAGAGCCGCTGGACCCGGCAGGAAATTGGCCGTGCCCGTGCCAAGGAAATCCATGTCCTCCGTGTCATATGGCCAGGGCTCGAGCCGAACCGCATGACGGACCTTGCCGAGACGGTCTACCTCGATGCTGACGAACTGACGGGTTCCGACGGTCCGATCGTCGATACCGCCGCCGATGCGATCTTGCTGCGGGTCGAGGATTTGCGCAGCCGGAGCATTGCCGCGCGCTTCATGTCGATCACTGGCAAGCTCAGGGCCGACATTGTGAAGATTGGGGCCGAGGTGGAGGGAATCGGCGCGCATCGGGCAATCGCGGTGCGCCTGCTCGATCAACGCAAGGTCTGGGCCTATCCGATCGTCGGAATCCCGACCGCTGAAATTTTGAACGATGTGGTAGAAAAGGCGCGGCGCGCCGAGCAGCAGGGCATACCGGTGCTCGTTTACGACCATATTGGAATCCGGCAGGCCTGGACGGCGCATCTGAAGTGGCTCGACGAACAGATTGCGGCCGTGCGCGCGATCAAGGTGTCCGACGCCGGTTGGGAACTGGCAGGATGGGAGGCTTGAAAATGGACGCAATTTTCCTGTCCGCCGGCGTCCCCGATCCGCGGCGCGGTCCCGAATATGCCGCGACCGCCGACACGGTGGCGATTACCGCCGCGGTCTCGGCGCTAGTCTATGTCACGCTCGGACGCCGTCCGCTGATCTGGGGCGGCCATCCTGCGATCACGCCGATGATCTGGGTCATCGCCGAAGACTTGGACCTCGATTACGGACGTTGGGTCGGGCTCTATCAGTCACGCCATTTCAAAGACCAGTTTCCGCAAGACAACGCACGGTTCGGCAATGTCACGCTCACCGACGATATCGCCGGCGATCGCGCGCAAAGCTTGCTGCATATGCGTCGACGGATGTTCAGCGAGCATCGCTTCGCCGCCGCCGTCTTCATCGGCGGCATGAGCGGGATCATCGACGAATATGACCTGTTCCGGGAGCTTCAGCCAGAGGCCGCGATTATCCCGGTGGTCTCGACCGGCGGCGCCACGATCGAAGTCGGCAAGCGGCTCGATGCGTTCGCACCCGATCTCGCCGACGATCCCGACTATGTCGCGCTCTTTCACCGCCACCTGGGCATTTCGGCCAGGGAGCGGCGTTTCGACACCCCGGATGCGCAACCGCGCGCTATCGAAGCGCGCTATTGGCGGCCGCCGGAATGAACCGCGAGCCGTCCCCGCTTTCTACGGCTGACGACCGGGCACGGGTCAGTCCGAACCGCCATATCGCATCAGGATTTTTTCCTCGTCGCCGTCGCCAACCACCAACGACCAGTCCGAAAAGCCGAGCCATCCATCGGGCAGCGATGTGGCGGCCTGCATGCCGCTGGCGAGGTCGATCGTGGCTCGGCCAATCCCGCGCTCGAACGGAGCGATGACGAAGCAAGAATGGCCCGCCACGAGGAGTTGCCCCTTGAAAGACTGCCCGATATAGGGGCTGGCCGCTGCGGCGACGGGATCCACGCGCACGGCCACAGGGGGCAGCAATGCGACGGGTTCGCTGTCACTTGGAAGCTGAAGAAACGGCCCGCTCTGATCGGGACGGTCGAAAACGGGTTCCCAGCGATCCGGCGCCCGGCCATCGCCTGCCGCCGCTCCGACGCAGAGCGCGAGCCAGCGCCCGCCAGCATAATCGGACCGAACATAAAATTGTCCCGGTTTTAGCGCGGCGGGATAAACGACGCCGACAATTCCTCGCAGCATCGCTCGATCTCCCTAGCGCTGCAGCGGCCGGATGAAGGCCGCCCAAAACATCTCCGACGCCCCCTCGAAAGTGAGCTTCGCGGCGGGGTCACGGCCGACGTTCATACTCATCGCGCGAAGAAAGCAGCTTTGATCGTCGGCCTCGACATGGAGGCATTCGCTAAAGCTGTTGGTATCGCTCGTCTGGCCTTCGAGGAAATGAATTGCCCGGCCCAGCATGCCGCCCATGAAAATCGTGCAGCGCGCCGCCGCCGCGCCATCGCGATAAATCGTCGCAAAAAACCGATCGGCATCGATACGGCGGACACTTCCCTCGATTCCCTGATTGCGCCGTCCTAGTTCGTCGAGCGATGTTTCGAAAAACCGCACCATATAATCGAAGGCACGGTGCAGGAACTCATCCTTGTCGCGGTCGGAAAATGTCTTGGCGAGTGCCAGATTACTCGACCGCGGCGCCTCGGGCACGACGGCGCTTCTCCCCGACGGCAAAACCGACCGCATCGCCGGGCTTTCACGTGTAGCCATTTGCGGCGCAAGCGACGCCGCCGCGGTGCGAATGGCGTTGGCAACCTCGAGAAATGCCTGGTCACGGTCAGGCCAGAGCGTCACCGGCTTGCCATCGGTGGGAACGGCAAGGAGCTTGCCGAACGGCGCATGTTTCCAATCGCAGGCCCGTAGAATGACGGGAAGCACCACGGCTTCGCCTGCTTCGTGGCGCTCCATGGCGCGCATCATCTCGACTTCGTAGCAATAATCCGAGGCGAGAAAATCAGGGCTCACGAGAAGGAGAAGGATATCATCCTCTTCGACATGCGCGCCGATGACCTTGTCGAACGCGGTTCCCGGCTCGATCTTCCGATCATGCCATGTCTCGATGATGCCCTGACGTTGGAGCATCGCCAGTTGCGTCTGCAACTCGTCGCGCAACGCCTCGTCGCGATGGGAATAGGAAAAGAACAGCGTCGCCACGTGCAAAACTCCTTTCCCCGGCCTTTAGCGTTCCGTATCTGTTCCAACAAGCAGGATATAAAAACCCCCATTCCAGTTCACGAGAAGTGCCTGCGCTGGAAACTGGCAGTCAGGGACACGACAAAACCGCGTTCGGAATTATCGTCGACGGATCGACGCTTGTGAAGCTGGGGTGGAATCGCACGCCCTCGGCCGAATTAGCGTCCGCCACAGTGGCCGGCCCCGCGACGACGGTGCTAATCATGGTCAGGGACAGCAAACGCTTTACCAAATCCTGAGGCTGGGGGTTCGGACGATTTCTCAGCTGCTAGCCTACCGATGAGGCCCAGTACCAAGCCTGCTCCGCCTATCACGAAGTTAAGGTGTCCGACCGGGACTGGGTGTTTACTCGCTATAGTGAATAGTCAGAGCGTCGATGTTGATGTGGCTCCGGGCGGATCGTTGTCACCTGTCGCTGGCCAAGCGTCTACGAGCGCAGCCGTCCGCTTTACGCGACCGCTGCCACCCGCCAGTCCAAAATCGGCCATGGGCGTACCTTAGGGCGGCAGGCTGCAGAGTGAAGAGTGCAGCGTTTTGTTTGAGCACCAAATTGGAATGCTGATCGAGAGGAGTCGCTTGGCCTACGTTTCGTCGGCTTCCGCAAACAACTCCTCGAAGGGCGCGATGACTTGCTCTTGTGTTTGTGGCTGCCGGAGAATGGCAAGTGCTGCGATCTCAGCACCGAAGCGCTTGCGCGCCGCAGCAAGATCGACGTCGCGCTGCAGGTTCAGCCAGAGGTCGGGCGTCGTCCCAAGTACATGACCCAAGCGGAGCGCCATCGGCGCGGTGACGGCGCGCTTGTCATTGAGGAGTTCATTGACGCTCAGGCGCGAAACGCCGAGCGCCGAAGCGAGTTCATCCTGCTTGACGCCGCCCATTTCGAGAATGTGCTTGCGCAAGACAGTGCCGACGGACTCAACTTCGGCTTCGCTCGACATGAAAACTCCTGGTCTAGAAACGCTCGAGGCTGGGGTTGACGATGCGGTCAAGCTCGTCGTCCCATTCGAAACTGATCGCCCACCGGCCATGAACCGGCGCGGCGAACCGGCCGTCCTTCAAAAGGGCGACCTTGGTGAAGACGCCGATGTCGGACCAACTGGCGGCGGCCGTCAGCAGGCGCATAAGGCGGTGCGCGTTCCGGACGACCGGCAAAGGCAGTTCGGGACACGCGGCGGTGGTAAAGATGCGCGCAAGGCGCGGGTCGGGGATATCCATATTCATTCACTCCAGGGACCTGATTGATCGATGCGCGGCAAAGCGCTTGGCGATCCAGGGCTAGAGGTGGCGAGACGCCGGTATGGATGTCGAAGATTCGGATACGTTCGAATGTGTTTCGCCCGTCCGGTCGGGCAACGGCGCGTACAAGACGATGCTGTCCAATGACGAGCGCGACCTGTTCGAAAATGTCGCGAACGAATGCTTCGATCGTTTCGGCCGAGCGATCGCCCATCTTGCTGATGCGCGCGAGGACATTGTCAAACAGCCGCTCGGTCAGGCGGAGATCTAGACCCATCCGCTGGATCATGCCGAACGACTTAAGCGGCGGCGCCGGCTTGCGCAGCGCCGAGCGGGTCGTCTGATTGACGGCGACCTGGCGATTGAGGAAGTTGCTCAGATAATAGATGGACCAAACCCGCGGGGCGCCCATCCTCGCCTGCACGCCGATCGCCGCCGGATCGACCGCGTTCAGCGCGGTCTCGCGAAAGTCATTCCAGGATTGTTCGCGTTCGGCAAAAACCGACTTGCGTAGCTCCGCCGGTTTGCTGCCGTCACTTGCGGGGGAGGAATTGTCTACATCCGAACCGACCGGTGCGGCGGTCTCGTCGCTTGGAAGCGGCGGTTTGCAAAGGTAGCGATATCCGCTGACACCGTGGGTCTCGGCTTGACGCAGTAGTGGTAAACGCGGGTTCGACGCATTGCACCGCGCCAACAATGAGACCATTTCTGGCGGCGCTTGCAGCGACGTCGACCAAAGGGTCATTCCCTTGATGCTTGTTGCAGCCGAGCAGGCTTCGGCAACCTCGCGCGCCCTCTCAAGCAGCGCCGACGATGCCGAGTGCTGTCCGTCGCAAACATGGCGAAGCGCCTCGGACGTCCCCAGCATCCTGTTATGACCATCGCAGATATGGTGAATCCGTTCGGTCGCTTTGGTATAGGCGAATGCGCTGGAGCGCGCCCGTTCCAGCGGGTCCTTGAACATCGGCATGAGGAGACGCGACCCGAAGTTGGCAGCTTCCGCCGCCGCCATCTGCGATTCTGTCAACGGCTCGCGCCGTCCCAGCATCTCGCGAAGAATGCTGCGCGCTGTCTTGGCGCTTTCCGCCGGTTCGGATTGTCGCGCGACGTCTTTGGCGAACCCCGCCGTATGCGATGGGTCGTGCGCCACCGGCTCGCGAGAGGAATCGCCTCTGGGCCGCGACGCCGCGATTTCCTTCGCCTTCGCCAAGGCGGCGTCCTCTGTTGCAGAGTCGGGAAAGGCGGTGGGTGACGTCATTTGTATGCTTGTAATGTATAGGATTACGTTTGTCAAGCGGAATCGCTTCGCTGCCAGTCATGGCTTACCATGCTCAAATGGAACCAGGCCTGAACGAAGGTCGGGATTGCCTCAATTTTCCGCTGGCGGCGCGAACCCCCATTGGCGCAGCCGCCTCGCCCGGAGCGGAGACTTGGCGGCGATACGGCCGAGCGCCTGTTCTACCGTGGCCCGGATCTCAGGACGGTCATGTTCGTGGCCACGCGCCATCTGAAGCGCCGTTCGGACAAGGAGAGAGAGGTCGGATCCTTCGGTTCCCTCGAACATCGCCTGATAGGCATCCACGTCAATGCCGGCGAGCAGGGCGAGATCATCATCCTGCCAGGCGCGGCCGTGCGCGATGTCAAGAATGACGGCCTTCGGATCGCGTTCGTCCCGGAACGTCGCGAGCCGCTGCGCGAGCGCCGCGGCGAGCGCCGGATCGGCGGGTTGGTCGGCCGGGAAATGATGATTGAGAATGTTGAAGAAATCGGGATTCTCGGGCTGCGCATCGACATAGGCCTTGGCAATCGCGTCGGCCTGCTGTCCGCGTCCCTGCTCGCGGAGGAAGGCGATCGTGCCATTGATGTTGATCGAGTCTGTAATCGCGAGACTTTCGTGCGCCGCCTTTTCGATGGCGTCGATAACGAAAGCGTCATCCTCGACGAGCGACTCCCTATAGCGTTCCCATGCCTTCGACAGAGGGTTGATGCGGCTGTTGCGCTGCAACTCCTCGTGTAGCTTCGCCGCTTCCGTCCGCAGCCGCTCGGCATCGAAATAGCCCGCCGCGGCGGCATCGAAGATGGCCACATCGAAATCGTCGCTCGCATTGTAGGGCAGGTTCGAGAGTTGGTCGCGCCAGCGTATGAACGCCTCGTCGGGGCCGTTCTCGCGCTCCATCATGGCAGCATGGAGCGAATTATAACCCAGCAGAAACTCCAGCGATGGTGCCTGGCCCGGCTCATAGACGGACCAGCCGCCGAGGAGACAGGCGACGATGCCCTGCGAGATTATGCGCTCGGGCGCGCCGGGAAGCAGGTCGACGAGTTGCAACGCGATCCGCTCGATCTTCTTGATCACCCGGATATTGGTGATTCCGAGCGTAATCACGCCCCGGCGGAGTTCGTCGCTGATCGCGCCATCGCCCGGGATCGCAATTGCCGCGGCCTCGGCCGGCGAGGGCGCGAATATGACGGCGGTG
Source organism: uncultured Sphingopyxis sp. (assembly GCA_937873425.1). Lineage (GTDB taxonomy): Bacteria > Pseudomonadota > Alphaproteobacteria > Sphingomonadales > Sphingomonadaceae > Sphingopyxis. The sequence continues at coordinate 18,860 of CALMYE010000013.1, forward strand.
TCGACCACCTTTTCGAGCAGGCGCTGGAACTGATCGAGATCCAAATCTCCCATTGCCCCATCGTTGAGGAGCAGCACGATCTGGCAATTGCGCTGTTCCTTTAGGAAGGAGATCAGTCCCAGCAGGTCGCGCGGAGACAATCCGGCGCCGGCACGTTCGAGATCGTCAATGCAGATGAGTTGATCGCGCACGAGAAAAAAGGCCGAACGCGCGAGCATGTTGCCGATCTCGCCAAAACCGACGGGGCCGAGCGCGGCGCCGAGCCAGCCTCGCGATTTGCGGACAAGGGATTTCCCCGCTTCGAACAGGTCGGCGAGGCTTTCGCTATCCGGACCGCTTATCGCCTTATCCGGTGAAACCCGGCCTTCGAAAATCGCGTGCCGGACCTCGTCGAGCGAGTTCAGTCCGAAGAGTGAGACATAGGAATATTTCTTGGCGTGGAGTTTGCCGCCGGTTTGCGTCTCGCCGAGAATCTGAAGCCAGGCATAGGTCTTCCCGACGCCCCAGCGGCCTTTGATGCAGAGCACCTCGGCCTTCTCGCTCTCGAGAAAGCGCCGAATCTCCTTGATGACGAGCGTAGCAGACATTGTTCCTGTTTATTCACACGATCCGCACCGCCGCTGCAATCGCGACGTCAGCTTTCGCCGATTTCGAACTAAAACTTGTCAGTCCGAAATCGGCCATCACCTCATTATTATTTGTCGACACGAACGTTGGCTTCTTGCCCTACTACCCTGAGGGCAGCAGGACCACAGCCCGTCAAACACTGTTCCAAACGGCTCAAAACTGGCGCTGGAAACTCTCAACGCTACTCGTCCACCGTGACAGTTTAAGTGCCGCCGCGTTGCGCATCTCGCAACGCCGCTCTCCGCTTGAGCAATAACGCTGCGCTCCGCTGCGCTCATAGATTGGGCCCGAAATTCAGGAGGGCAGCTTTGATGAGATATGCGATGTCAGCGGTGGGGGTGGCGATTCTGGCGAGCGGCACGGCGCAGGCGCAGACCGAAACGCGTCCGGACCCCGACAACGAGATCATCGTTACCGGAACGCGCGCGTCGGGCCGTGCGGCGCTCGAATCGTCGGCGCCGGTCGATGTTGTCAGCGGTGACACGATCGCCGACACGGGCTTCCCCGATCTGGGCCGTGCGTTGAACTTTCTGCAGCCATCGGTCAATTTTGCGCGCGCGGCAACGACCGCTACCGCGGCCAATACGAAGCCGGTCACGTTGCGCGGCCTGTCGCCCGACCAGACGCTGGTGCTCGTCAACGGCAAGCGGCGCCATGCCAACGCGGTTCTGAACGTCAATAACAGCATCGGACGCGGGTCGGCGGCAGTTGACCTCGACACCATCCCCGAAAGCGCGATTGAGCGGATCGAGATCCTGCGCGATGGCGCTGCTGCGCAATATGGGTCCGATGCGATCGCCGGGGTCGTCAATATCATCCTCAAGTCCAACGCCAGCGGCGCGAGCGCCGAGTTGTTCGGCAGCGTCACCGAGGAAGGAGATGGCGAAACGGGCCTTGCGAGCGCGAGCGCCGGCCTCGCGCTCGGCGACGGCGGGCATCTCACTGTCAGCGTATCGGCGCGTGCGCAACGTCCCACCAATCGTGCCTTCGTCGATCAGCGGTTCAACCGTGTCACCTATCGCATCGGCGACCCCAAGGCGTCGGTTGCGAGCCTCGCATTGGATACCGCGCTGCCCCTTGGCAACGCGGCCGAAATCTATGGTTTCGGGACATTGACGCGCAAGATTTCGAACAATGGCGCGGGCTTCCGGGTCCCGGGCTTTTCACCGATCTATCCGGACGGCTTCCTCCCCATCATCGAACCGCGGATATGGGACGTCGGGGGCACCGTCGGTGTTCGCGGCGACATCGGCGCTCTGAAGGCCGATCTCAGTCAGAGCTTCGGTTCGAACGAGGCCGATTTCAGCGTCTTCGATACTGCCAACGTCTCGCTGGGCCTCGCCAGCCCGACCCGCTTTAATTCGGGCGGGGTGACCTATCGCCAATATGTCACCGACTTCACGCTCTCGCTGCCGCTCGACGGCGTGCTCGCAGGCGGGAATATCGCGGCAGGGGGACAGTATCGGCATGAATCATACAAGATCAGAAGCGGCGATCCCAATGCCTATTTCGGTACCGGCGCCGATGGTTTTGCGGGGTTCAACCCCCGTAACCCGACGAACGAGAGCCGCAACGCCTGGGCCGCTTTCCTCGATCTCGAACTGCGGCCGGTGGAACAGTTGCTGCTCGGCGGCGCGATCCGCTACGATGATTATGGCGATTTCGGCGGCAAGACGACCTGGCGCGCAACCTCCCGCCTCGAACTGATGGAAGGCGCGGCGATCCGCGCGACTTATGGAACGGGTTTCAAGGCGCCATCGCTGCAGCAGCAGTATTTCAGCGCGGTGCAGGGCGCGCTCAGTGCCGGGCGGCTCGTCACCGTCGGGACGCTGCCGGTCGGGGACCCCGTCGCGCGCGCGCTTGGCGCGAGCGACCTGAAGCCCGAACGGTCGCGCAATTTCACTGCAGGCCTTGTCGTCGGTCCGATCGACGGTTTTTCCTTTACCGCTGATTATTTCCGGATCCGGATCAAGGACCGTATCGCGCTCAGTGAACAGCTCGGCGGCGCGGCGGTTGTGAATATTCTGACCGCGGCGGGTATCACCAATTTCCAGCAGGTCCGCTTCTTCACCAACGCGATCGACACCACGACGCGCGGCGTCGAGCTGACAGCACGGTGGCAGGGGGACTTGGCCCCCGACACGCAACTGTCGCTGACCGCGGGCTATGGCTGGTTCAAGAGCCGGCTCGACACGCTGCGGCCCAACCCGGTCCTGCCCGCGCTGCCGCTGCTCAACATGAAGTCGATCCTGTTCGTGACCGAGGCGCAGCCGAAGTCGAAATTCACCTTTCAGGGCAGTCTGACGCACGGTGCTTTCGACGTCGGGGTCAATGTAGCCGCCTTTGGTACCTACACCTCGCAGCCGCTGACCGCAGTGCAGACCTTCGGCGGCAAGGAGACAGTCGATCTGTCGATGGGCTACAAGATATTCGATGGCGTGCGCGTGGGCCTGGGGGTCCAGAATCTGTTCGACGCACGGCCCGACACGATCGACGATCAGGTGCTGGCGATCGCCGCGACCGGCGGGAGCTTTCCGACCGGCGAGGAAACGCCGATCGGACTCAACGGGCGCACCTGGTATGCCCGGCTGACGGCGCGCTTCTGATGTTCGGGCGGCGCCAGCTTCTCGCCGGGGCGGCATCGCTCGCCGCAACCCGGTTCCTCGCGGCAGCACGCGCGGCGCCGGCGGATCATGTTCCGCACCTGTCTGCCGACCCCTTTGCCCTTGGCGTCGCGTCGGGCGAGCCGGCGACCGACGGTTTCGTTCTGTGGACGCGGGCGTTGGGGCTAATCGGCGATACCCGCCTCGGCTATGAAATCGCCAGCGACGAGGGCTTTCGTAGCATCGTCCGTTCGGGCCGGGTCGATGCGCCGGCGGCGCGCGGCGGCGCGGCGCATCTGGAGGTGCGGGGGTTGCCGCCGGGTCGACCTTTCTTCTATCGCTTCCATCTCGGCGATGCTGTCAGCCGCATCGGCCGGACCGCGACGATGGCGGCTGATCCGCAGCAGCTTCGCCTTGCGCTCACTTCGTGCCAGCATTGGGAACATGGCTGGTTCAGCGCCTATCGCGACATGATCGAGCAAGGCGTCGAAGCGGTGCTGCAGGTTGGCGATTATATCTATGAGAAATCCTTCGGAAGCGGTCCCGACGTTCGTTCGTTCGGTGTGCCCGATCCGCAGACGCTGGGCGATTATCGCGCTCGCCACGCTCTCTATCGCACCGATGCGGATCTCGCCGCAGCGCACGCCGCGATGCCCTTCATCGTCGCCTTCGACGATCATGAGGTCGAAAATGATTATGTCGGCGAGCATGGCGGTGTGACCGCCGAACGCACCGCCTTTCTGCGCCGCCGGGCTGCGGCTTGGCAGGCCTATTTCGAACATATGCCGCTGCGTCCGTCGGCCCTGCTCAGTAACGGCGGACTCCAGCTCTATCGTCGGTTCCGCTGGGGCCGGCTTGCGACGGTCCATATGCTCGATACCCGGCAGCATCGCAGTATCCAGCCCTGTTCGGATACAAAGCGCGGCGGACAGGTCGTGCGGGATTGCGCCGCCGTCGATGACGCCGCTGCGACGGTGCTGGGCGCGCAGCAGGAGGCTTGGCTCGACGCCGGACTGATGCGCGAGACGGCCGGGTGGAGTCTGATCGCTCAGCAGACGCTTTTCGCGCGCCTTGCGCTGCCGCAGGGACCCGACGCCCGCTGGTCCGACATGTGGGACGGCTACGAGGCGGCCCGGATGCGCGCGCTTGCGAGCCTGTCGCGTCCGGCGGTTCGCAACGCCGTGGTGCTGGGCGGCGACGTCCATTCCTTCTGGCTGAACAATATCCTCGCCGACTTCGACGATCCACAATCGAAGGTCGTGGCGAGCGAGGTGGTGACAAGTTGTCTCGCCTCGCGAAGTGGTCCGGCCGCGCTGTTCGATGGTGCGGCGGCGAGGAATTCGCACGTCCGCTTCCATGACAATGCGCATGCCGGATATGCGCTGCTCGACCTTGTTCCGCAGCGGCTCGATGTCGATCTGCGCGCCGTATCGTCGCTCACCGATCCGGCGGCGCAATGCGTCTCGCTTGAGCGGCGATCGATCGAGGCGGGTCGACCCGGCTTCGCCTGACACCGGCCGGAGAACGACGGGCCGGTCATTGCATCCGGTGCAATTGTCGTTCGATTCTGGCCGTTTGATTGCCAGCCCGTCTGCGGCGAACCTGCCCGCCAAGCCATGTCGTGCGACGACGGGCAACGGGCAGGGGAAAGACATTGCACAGTGCCGAAGCCGTCAACCTCGTTGTCGATCGCAGCGGGCCGCTTCCCGGTGACCTCGTCATGGTTCGCGATGCTCCTGCCGCGGTGCTGCAAGACAGGGCTGTGCGGCTCGCGATCGATTGTTTCAGTCTCAGCGCCAATAATCTGACCTATGCGCTCCTCGGCGACCGATTGGGCTATTGGTCGCTCTTCCCCAGGCCGGACCCGTGGGGCATGGTGCCGGCCTGGGGCTTTTCGACCGTCGTCGAGAGCCGCCATGCCGCGGTCGAGGTTGGCGAGCGCCTGTACGGCCTGTGGCCGATGGCGTCGTCGGCGGTACTGGAGCCGGGGCGGGTCAACACCCGGCTGATCGTCGAGAACGCGCCGTCTCGGCGCCCGCTGCCGCCAGCCTATAACAGCTATTTCCGGGTTGATGCCGACCCGATCCATGCGCCCGGTACCGAAGAACGGCAGGCGGTCATCCGTCCGCTGTTCATCACCTCCTTCTTGCTCGACCGGCTGATCGGGCGGACCGGAGCTTGGGGGAGCGACACGGTGATCGTCACCAGCGCGTCGAGCAAGACGGCGCTGGGGCTCGGCTGGCTGTTGCGCCGAAACAGACCGGGGTTGCGGGTCATCGGCCTCACGTCCGAACGCCATCGCGCGGCGGTTGCGGATCTTGGTTTCTTCGACGACGTGGCGACCTACGGCGCGCTGCCCGCGATCACGGGGGCCGCGATCATCGATTTTTCCGGGAATGATGCCGTGCTCGCCAGCCTGCGCGAGCGGTCGCCGCCGGTCCATCTCTGCCGCGTCGGCCTGACGCACGGGCGCGATGAACCCGCCGTGCCCCGCCCCGACGAGCATTTTTTCTTCGCGCCCGACGCGATCATCGCCGTGGCGGCCGAACTGGGGCCGGCCGGCTTCGATGCCGCGCTCGCCAGCGCGACCCGCGATTTCATCGACGCGTCACGCGAATGGCTCGCGATCGACGCGGTGCGCGGCGCGGAGGCCATTCGCGACGTCTGGGCGCGGATTCGCTTCGGCAATGGCGATCCCACCAGGGCGGTCGTTGCATCCTTTTGACCACAAAAGAAAATCGGGAGGGTTTATGAGAATGAATTTTCGCTGCGGGCTGTCGCTCGTCACGCTTGCGTTCGCTCCGTCGGCATGGGCGCAGGGAGAGGGGAATGTCGACGGATCGGGCGACATCGTCGTCAACGCGACCAAGAGGTCGCAGAATCTGCAGGACGTACCGATCGCGGTTTCGGCCTTTTCGTCCGAACAGCTCCAGAAGTCGGGAATCAACGATACGCGCGAACTGATGACGCTCGCCCCCAGCCTGAACCTGACCAGCACCACATCCGATTCTGCCGGTGTCGTTATCCGTCTTCGCGGCGTCGGCAGCGAGGCGATCAACCCCGGACTCGAATCCTCGGTCGCCACCTTCGTCGACGGCGTCTATCGCAGCCGTTCCAATCTCAGCCTGACCGACATCCCGGGCATCGAGCGGATCGAGGTGCTGCGCGGTCCGCAGGGGACGCTGTTCGGAAAAAATACGTCGGCGGGCCTCATCAACGTCATCACCTTCGCGCCGAAATTCGAGCCGAGCTTTGATGCGGCCGCATCCTATGGCAATTACGACATGGTCCGGCTGAATGCCGGAGGGGGCGGGACGCTGATCGCCGACACCGCGGCTTTCCGGATCGATGCCGCCTGGCAGCGCCGTGACGGCTTCCTGCGCGATTTCGACAGCGGCCAGCGCTATCGCAACCGCAATCGCGTGACGCTGCGTGGCCAGCTTCTGCTCACGCCCGCGGACGACCTCGATATCCGGCTCATCGCCGACTATGGACATCGGCGCGAGACGGGTCCCGATACCTATTCGCCCACCGTTAACGACCCTCTCTATGTCGGCATTTTCGCGGCGATGGGTTTCGACAGCCATATCGGCCGCAGGGACCTGACCATAACGACGACAGAAGATCGCGCTTCGCTCGAAGAAACCGATCAATGGGGCCTGTCGGGCGAACTCAACTGGGAGCTCGGCGGTGCGAAGCTGACCGCGATCACCGGCTATCGGCGCTGGCGTAACGATCAGGCGCGCGAGGTCGACTATGCCGAGGCCGACCTCGTCTACATCCCTTTCAAGGCCGCGGCGCAGGCATTCGACACGTTCACGCAGGAACTTCGCCTCGACGGGACAGCGGGGCCGGTCGACTGGATGGTCGGCGGCTTCTACAGTCATGAAAAGGCTTTCGGCCGCTATGGCTATCGTGTCGGCCGCGACCTCGAACCCTTCCTCGACCGGCTCTTCGGGCGGACGACAGGGCTGGCTAATCCGATTTCCTTCTACACCGGTCTGCCGGTCGGGGCGAGCTATCCCGAGGGATCGGGCGTGGGGCGTGACGATTTCCGCCAGACGTCGCGCAGCATTTCGGTATTCACGCACAATGTCTGGCACGTCACCGACCGGCTCGATCTGATTGGCGGCCTTCGCTTCACGCGCGAGACCAAACGCGTCGACGTCGATATCGTCGACACGCTGAATCCCGGCTGCCAGGCGCTGATCGCCGCGGGCCTGTCGGCCCCCGGCGCAACGCCGATCTCGGGCATCCAGTGCCTGCAACTGTTCGACGCGCGCTACGACGGATCATACACAGCGCGAAAGGTCGAGAAGGAATGGTCCGGGATCGCGACGATCAGCTATGATTTCAGCGACGCGCTCCATGGCTATGCGACGTACAGCCGCGGCTACAAGGCGGGCGGCTTCGTGCTCGACCGCGCCGGCTTTCGTCCGATCACGGTCAAGGCGCCGGACGCCGACGACCTCGCCTTCGATCCGGAACTTGCCACGAACTACGAAGCCGGGTTGAAACTCCGCTCGCCGGGCGGCGCGGTCACGGTCAACGGCGCGCTCTTCTACACCCGCTTCACCGACTATCAGCTCAGCTACAATACGGGGGCCGCGCTGATCACGACCAACATCCCGCGCGTTACCGCCAAGGGTTTCGAACTCGAAGCCAGCGTGCGGCCGGCGCCGGCCTGGCAACTGGCGGCGGGCGTGACCTATGCGAGCTCACGCTATGGCGCGATCCCGCCGGGCCCTCCCGCCAATGTCGTCGCGATCGCCGGGCAGCAACTCGCCAACGCGCCGAAATGGGTCGTCACCGGCTCGATCGGGTGGGATGATCTGGTTGCGGCGGGCAAACTGCGGGCGTTCGCGCAGGTCGACGGACGTTATCAGTCCGATGTGCTGACCGAACGCCTGCTCCGGCCGACGTCGGGGCAGAAGGGCTATGCCTTGTTCAACGCCCGTTTGGGTTTGGGGGCGGCGGACGAGCGCTGGACGTTCGAGCTATGGGCGCGCAACCTTGCCGACCAGCGCTACATCGGATCGATGATTCCCGCGACCTTCCAGGGCGCAACGCTGGTTGGAGCGCAGGGCGAACCGCGCACCTATGGCCTGACATTGCGGACGAAGATACGATAGCCGCAAAGGGAAGGGGCCGGCTCGCCCAGTCGGGAAGCCGGTTTGAAAATGGGGGAGCGCCACAACGGCGGCTCCCTTTTTTCTTAGCTGGATGATGCCGCGTCCCGGGTGATCACCCTGAACAGGGCGGTGGCGCGGCCCGCAAGCGCCCCGTCCGCGGTTACTTCGGCCGATGCGAAGGCGATGGTCCGGCCCGGTTGCGTCGACTCGGCCGCAATCTCGACCCATTGCCCCGCACGCGCCGCGCCGAGGAAATCGACCGACAGATGGATGGTGACCAGACTGGTCCCTTCGCCGACCGCGAGTGCGCAGGCGATGCCCATGGCATTGTCGCAAAGCGTCGACAGCACACCGCCGTGCAGCATAGCGCGCGCATTGCAATGTGCCTCAGCGACACGCAAGCCGATTACAAAGCGACGGGCGTCGCGTTTTGAATATAGCGGCTCCCACGCGTCGGTCACGGGGCTGCGGCGAAAGTGCCGCGCGAACCCCGCAGGCGGGTCGGTGGGGGCGCTCACCAGTCGAGCCGAAGCGTCGCGCCATAGGTACGCGGCGCGTTATAGGCGACGGAGTAGGCGCCAAAGAGGGCGAAACTCTGCACGGCGAAGCTCTCCTTCGTGATGTTGCGTGCCCAGAGCGCGATGTCCCACCCGCGTTCGCTCGTCAGGCTGATGCGCGCATTGACCAGCGTGTAGGACCGCTCCTTCAGATAGGGCGTATTCTCGGCATTGAGGAAGAAGGCGCCATTATATTTGCCGTCGACCTGGATCGCCATATCCCACCCGTCGCCGACGCCGAACTGATAGCGGGCAAGGAGGTTCGCCGAAAATTTGGACGCCAGCGGCAGGTCGTTGCCGTCGAAGACCGGCTGCGCCGGATCGTCGATCCGCGTGTCGATCCATGCGAGGCCTCCGCGCAGGTCAAAACCGCGGACGGGACGGAATGTGGCGTCGATTTCCAGTCCGTTGACGCGGGCCTTTGCGAGATTTCGTAGCTGGTTAAACGGCAGTCCGGTAACGGTGTCGACCTGCGCGACGCGGACCTGCGGTTTGCGGAAATCATAGTGATAGAAGGACCCGTTCAGGAACAGGCGGCGGTCGAGCAAGGTCGACTTGATCCCAGCCTCGTAAGCCGTCAGCGTCTCCTCCTCGAAAGGCTGAAGCTGCTGGCGCGTGAAGGCGAAGTCGCCGTCGAAGCCGCCGCTCTTGAAGCCGCGGCTGACGCTGCCATAGATCAGCACCGCGTCCGAGGGCTTGTAATTGACTCCGATCTTGCCCGAAAAACTCTTGTAGACAGCTTCGTCATCGACCACCGCGGCATCGGCGGAGGTTGAGCCGAAATTGACCCGCGCGCGCACCGGCGTCAGCCCGTCATTGTAAATCCACTCCGACCGGCTCCGGAAATCCTTGCTTTCATAGGAGTAGCGCACGCCGCTGATCAGGGTGAGCTGGTCGGTCGCCTTCCATTCGGCGTGAGCGTAAGCAGCTGCGCTCCATGTGTCCTGCGCGAAGTTGAGTTCGAGCTGGTCGGCGACGCGCCTGGCAAGCGCCGGGTCGGTGAAATTGGTGAGGCCGAGCAGCGGCGACAGCGTGCCGAAGAAGCGCAGGTCGATCTTTTCGCGCGCGCCATAAAGGCCAGCGATCCAATAGACTCGTCCGCTATCATCGGAAGCCAGTCGTAACTCCTGAGAATATTGCTCGAGCTGCGTGTCGCGGAGCTGGTTGAGCTCGTGATGCGGCGCGCCGTCGGTATCGGTGAATGCCCGCTTGCCTGCCTCGTCATAGGAGGTGATCGAGGTCAGCATCGCGCCACCCAGGTCGAACTCGCCGCGCAGCGAACCGCCGTAATTATGCTCGCGGTTGCGCCCAACAAAATCGACCCGGACACGATAGGGATCGCCGTCGAGATCGGTATAGCCGAAGGCATCGCCGCAGAATCGCGGATCGCGGATGCCGGTGAGCGGCGTCGCCGCGCAAGGCTGGGCAGCCCCCGGGATCGAAGAGAAGCCAATCGAGGTCAGCGGCAGAACGTCGCCGGTTGTTTCGCCGCCATGGACATTGAGCAGCAGGTCGACGCCGTCGCCGTCGTCAAATTCGAGCAGCCCGCGGAGCGCCCAGCTTTCCTGCTCGCCCGGCCTGCGTTTCGGGTTGAAGAACAGCGGGCTGAGCGGCAACGCCGTGTCGGCGGGTGTCCAGTCGTTGATATAATAGCCGCTCGCCTGATTGGCGTAGCGGCCGGCGATCCGGGCCTTGAGCGTGGACGACAGGGGGCCGCCGACCGCCGCGTCGAGCGTGATCGTCCGGTAGTTCCCATAGGAGAGTTCCGCATAGCCCTCCGCGGCATCGGTCGGCCGCCGGGTAGAATAGCTTACCGCGCCGCCGGTGGTATTCCGGCCGAACAAGGTGCCTTGCGGCCCCTTTAAAATCTCGACGCGGTCGGTGTCGAAAATCTGAAAGCCGGTGAGGATGTTGGAGCCGAGATAGACTTCGTCGAGATAGACGGCGGCGGCGGGTGCGACATTCGGCGCAAAATCCTGAACCCCGACACCGCGGATGACGAAGGTCGGCTGGCGGCCGAGATAGCTGTAGACTTGGACGCCCGAGACCGATTCCGAAATCTGCTGGGCGGACGTCACGCCCAGATCCTTTAGCTGATCGCCCGTAAAGGCAGCGATCGAGACGCCGACATCCTGAAGATTCTGGTCACGCTTTTGCGCCGTAACGACGATCTCGCTCAGTTGATCGTCGGCCTGCGTTGCGGGTTCGGTTGTCGCGGTCGGGTTCTGGGCCAGCACCGGCACCGGTGCGGCCATCAAAAGCAGGCTGGCGCCGGCGAGAAGCCTGTTTTTCATATCCGTCTCCCTTGGCGGCGGATTCGTCGAGATCCGCCCTGTCGCAAGGATGGGGGAGAATGGCAGGCGCGGCCATTGACGGGTTCGCGACCCGCGTTGCGCCGATCGCAATGCGGGCGCGGCGCGCGACACGCAAATCCCGTTGCAGCCTCGGCAACGGTCAAGTCGCGGAGCGGCGATATAGGAGGGGCCTGTCGCCGGTTTGGCAGAGTGAGGAGGAACTGCAATGAAGCTGATGGACGCTGTGGCTTGCGAAGGCGCCCAGAGCGTAGGCGCGATGTTTTCCGGCGCGTGCGATCGTTTTGCGGAGCGGGCGCTGATCGAGTTTTGCGGCCGTGCCATTCGCTTCGGGGAAATCGCCTCGGCGGCCGCCAGCGTCGCGGCGGGATTGGCGGCGCGCGGGGTCGCGAAGGGCGATGTCATCGCGCTCTATTTCCGTAACACGCCCCACTATCCTGTGCTGTTCTTCGCGGCGATGCGCCTCGGCGCGGTGGTGGTCAACCTGACCCCGCTCGATGCGGCGCGCGAGTTGCGGTTCAAGCTGGCCGATACGGGGGCCAGAATCCTGGCGACGCTCGACGAGGAGCCGTTTCGCAGCCAGGCGGCGACGCTGCTTGATGACGGTCTCATCGATCTCCTTCTGCTCGGAAGCGATGCTTACTGGACTGGCGGCAATCCGCTTGCACCTGCCGGGAAAGCGTTCCTGTCGATCGATGCGATGGTCGCGGAGGCGGCCGCCTGTCCGGCCGCGGTTGTCGCGCCCGGCGACCTTGCGCTTATCCAATATACTGGAGGGACGACGGGCGTGCCGAAGGGCGCCCTGATCACCCACGGAAATCTCGTGAGTGCCGTCGCGATGTTCGATGCGGCGATCGCCGCGACCTCGAATTGGCGCCGCGGCGAGGAGCGTCATCTCGGCGTTCTACCGCTCTTTCACATCTATGCCCTTGCCGGCGTCCTGTTGCGCGCGATCGCGAACGGTGAAACGATCCTGCTGCGCGACCGCTTCGACGCGGCGCAGACGCTCGACGACATTCGTCATGGCGGAGCGAGCTTCTTTTTCGGGGTTCCGACCATGTTCGTCGCGTTGCTCGAATTACCGGGCATCGCCGCGGGCGACCTTGCGTCGATCAGCTATTGCGTCTCGGGCGGCGCTCCGCTGCCCGGCGAGGTTGCCGCGCGCATGGCCGAGCTCGTCGGACAACCGCCGGTCGTCGGCTGGGGGATGACCGAAACCTGCGGCGCAGGAACGCTCGGACGGCAGGGCGCGGCGGGCGAGGCGGGCGCGATCGGTCATCCGCTGCCGGGCGCGTCGATCGAGATTTTGACGCTCGACGCCGACCGGAAACCGATGGGGATCGGGGAGGTCGGGGAGATAGCGATTTGTGGCCCCAATGTGATCACCGGCTATTGGAACCGCCCCGAAGAAAGCGCAGAGGCCTTCGCAGCGGGGCGCCTGCTGACGGGTGACATGGGGTTTATCGACGCCGGGGGACAGGTCCATCTCGTCGATCGCCGCAAGGATCTGATCATCGCGTCGGGTTTCAACGTGTATCCGCGTGTCGTCGAGGAGGCGATCTACGAGCACCCCGCGGTGGCCGAGGCGCTGGTGTACGGTGAGCGCGATGCCTATCGCGGCGAGGTGGCGGTCGCCGCGGTCTCGCTGCGAACCGGCCAGACGCTGGACATTGGCGAACTGCGCGAGTTTCTCGCCGACAAGCTCGGCCGGCATGAACTGCCCGCCCGGCTGGAGATCCACGAAGCGCTCCCGCGCACGGCGGCGGGCAAGCTGTCGCGCAAGGATCTTCGCGACGCAGCGACAAAAAAGGACAACTGACATGGATGACTTTCAATGCGTCGCCAACGGTCTCGCCTTCCCCGAAGGGCCTGTCGTGCTCCCCGACGGAAGCCTGCTTGTAGTCGAAATCCGCGGCCAATGCCTGACGCGCATCGCTCCTGACGGCGACCGGCGGATCGTCGCCGCGCTGCCGGGCGGTCCCAATGGGGCCGCGGTCGGGCCCGACGGCGCCATCTATATCTGCAACAATGGCGGGTTCGCGTTCGGCGACGTGGAGCTTTATGCGATCAACATCCCGGTCGGACCGGCACCGGATTATGCTGGCGGGTCGATCCAGCGCGTCGATCCCGAAACGGGCGAGGTCCGGACGCTTTACACCGCGGCGGGGGGCGTGCCGCTGCGCGGGCCGAACGACCTGGTTTTCGACCGCCATGGTGGCTTCTGGTTCACCGATCATGGCAAATCGGGACACCGCGAGCGCGATCGGGTGGGCGTGTTCTATGCCGCCGCCGACGGCAGTTTCATCCGTGAGGTAATCTTTCCGCTCGAAAACCCGAACGGAATCGGCCTCTCGCCCGATGGCTGCACGCTCTATGTCGCCGAAACCTATACCTGCCAGCTCTGGGCCTTCGACATATCGGGGCCCGGAGAGATTGTGCCGTACCCCAATCTCTTCGGTCATGGCGGGCGCTTCCTCCATCGTCCCGCGGGCTTTCGCTATTTCGACAGTCTTGCGGTCGAGGCAGATGGCAATATTTGTGTCGCCACGATCGGCGAGCCGGGCATTTCGGTTGTCTCGCCCGCCGGGGAATTCGTTGAGTTCGTGCCGACGCCGGACGTCTTCACCACCAACATCTGCTTCGGCGGTCCCGACATGCGGACCGCCTATATTACCCTTTCGGGCACCGGCCGGGTGGTTTCCACACGGTGGCCGCGGCCCGGACTGCGGCTGAACAACGTTTGACGGCGCTCAGACAAAGCGATCGAGTCCGCTCTTGATCCAGTTCCGGAACTTGATGGCGTCGGGGCGGCGTTGCACCGCTTCGTCGGCGAAGACCAGATAATAGTCGATGCCCAGCGGCGCCTGATAGCCGCCGATCCGAACGAGTCGGCCCTGGTCGAGCAGCCGGTGCGCGAGGATCGGCGCAACGATCGCGACGCCGAGTCCGGCCGCCGCCGCTTCGAACATCAGGAACTGCGCCTCGAAATAGGTCGGCGGCGACAGCGGCGCGCCGTCATACTTCATATTGCGCAGCCATCGCTCCCAAAGGCCTTCGGGACGGTAAACGGCGAGCCTGTCGACATCGGGCAGCTCGGCGAGGCGGGTCGGCGGCGACCGTCCGGAAGCCAGCTCCGGGGCCGAAACCAATATGCCGTTGATTGGGGCGATGCGGATTGCGGGCATCGATCCGATGTCGCCGGGCCCGACATAGATCGCGGCATCGGCGTGCCCCCGTCTGAGATCGTCGATGTCGCGCCCGATGCGCAGTTCGACATTGACCTCCGGATGCGCGCGCTGGAAATCGGGCAGGTTGGGGATGAGCCAGCCGATCGCGAAGGATTGCGGGACGACGATGCGGAGCGCCATGCCGCCGCGCTCCGCCTGCAGGTCGACGGTCGCGCGGCGGATCGAATCGATCGCGGGCTCGACCGTCCGCAAATAGCGTTCGCCGGTCTTCGACAGCGTGACCGAACCCTTGTCGCGCACAAACAGCGCCACGCCGACAAAGGCTTCGAGCGCCTGAATCCGACGCGAAAAGGCTGATGGACTGAGCGCAAGCCGGTCAGCCGCGTCGCGGAAGCTTGACGAGCGCGTCGCGAGGATGAAGGCTTCGATCGCCTCGAGTGGAGGTGCCTGTCGTCGGATGGTTCTGCTCAAGCCTCCCTCCCTGCCGTCTACACGAGGGCGGTGGCGCCGTGAAGGCGGCGCGTCACCAGCCGAACGCCCAATTTTCGAGCCGTTCATAATCGCGGCCTTGCGCCACCATCACCTCGCCTTCGCCGGCGGTCGCTGCGGGATCGGCGGCGGCGTGGCGGGCAAGCTCGAATCTTGCCAGCTGGTTCGAATGGACCTCGTCGGGGCCGTCGGCAACCTGCGTCGTGCGCGCATAGACATAAGCCATCGTCAGCGGGATATCGGCGAAGCCGCCGCCGCCGAAGGCCTGGATTGCCATGTCGACGATCTCCGCTGCCATGCGCGGGACGATGATCTTGATCATCGCGATTTCCGCTTTCGCCGCCTTGTTGCCCGCGACGTCCATCATCCACGCCGCCTTCAGCGTCATCAGTCGCGCCTGTTCGATGCGACAGCGCGCCTCGGCGATGCGGAAGCGCCAGAGCGACTGGTCGGCGATAAGGGTGCCGAATGTCGTGCGCTCCGACAAGCGGCGGCATGCGCGTTCCAGCGCGCGGTCGGCGACCCCGATCAACCGCATGCAATGATGGATGCGCCCCGGGCCCAGCCGGCCCTGCGCGATTTCGAACCCGCGGCCTTCGCCGAGCAGCATGTTTTCGGCGGGGACGCGAACATTGTCGAAGATCGTTTCCATATGGCCGTGCGGGGCGTCGCTTACCCCGAAGATCGGCAGGTAGCGCCGGATATGGACCCCGGGTGTATCGGTCGGCACGAGGATCATCGACTGGCGGGCGTGGCGGTTCGGATTCTCGGGGTCATTCTGCCCCATCACGATCATTATCTTGCACCGCGGGTCGCCGGCGCCCGAGGTCCACCATTTGCGCCCGGTAATCACATATTCGTCTCCGTCGCGGCGAATACGCGTGCCGATATTGGTTGCGTCCGATGAGGCGACGGCGGGTTCGGTCATCGCGAAGGCCGACCGGATCGTCCCGTCGAGCAGCGGCTGCAGCCATTGCTTCTGCTGTTCAGCCGTGCCGTAGCGGACAAGAACTTCCATGTTGCCGGTGTTCGGTGCGTCGCAGTTGAATATCTCGGGGGCCCAATAGGATCGGCCCATGATCTCGGCGAGCGGCGCATAGTCCAGATTGCCGAGGTTCGCGCCGAATTCGCTTTCGGGGAGGAAGAGATTCCAAAGCCCGGCCGCACGGGCTTTCTCCTTCAGATCTTCGAGGATTTCCAATGGCTGCCATTGGCGAAAATCGTCCGGCTGTGCAAAGACCTGATCGTAAATGGTGCGCTCGGCCGGGTAGACATGGCGCTCCATGAACGACTGGAGATGCTCGATAAGCGCCTTGCAGCGGTCGGAATACTCAAAATTCACAGGCATTATCCTTTTGCGGGCGGGGCGAGGCCGAGGCAGGCGAGTCCGGCTTCGGCGATGACGTCGAGTTGGCGGAGCATGGCGGGAGCGATGGCACCGGTCGCATTGCGGTGCAGCACGCCGTGCGCGATCGCAGCGGTGCGATAGAGCGCGAATGCGCGATAGGCTTGCCAGGCGGCGGGCAGCGCGAAGCCCGTGGCGCGGCAATAGCGCTCTACAAGCGCGGTTGGCGCGGGAATACCGGAACCGGATCGCGAACGTCCCGCTAGACCCGGCAGAATCGGATTATCGTGCGGCAATTCGAAAGCGAGCAGGAAATAGGCGAGGTCGGCGAAGGGGTCACCGAGTGTCGAAAGCTCCCAGTCCAGCACGGCGGTTACCCGGCCGTCCGCGAGCAGCAGGTTACCGAAGCGATAGTCGCCGTGGACGATGCTCGTTCGCGACTGCGAAGGCAGGATCCGCGAAAGCAGGCTGCCGAGTTCGAGCAGCGCTGGCGGGACTATTCCGTCGGCGGCGACCTGCTCCGACCATCGCATTAGCTGGCGGTGATTATAGTCTCCCGACGATCCGAACCCGGCAAGGCCAATCGCGCCGGGCGAGAGCCGGTGCAGGCGTGCCAATATGTCGATAGCCTGCTCATAGGCGGATGCGCGCTGCCCGGGCGAAAGTGCCGGCAGCGCTGGATCCTCCTCGGCGGCGCCGTCGATCAATGGCATCAGATAGAAGGGGGCACCGAAATGCGAAGGATCGTCGACATGCAGCAGAACCGGCGGCACCGGAATATCCGATCCCTCAAGCGCGGTCAGTATCCGCACTTCGCGGTCGATCCTGTGCGCCCAGGGGAACGTGACTCCCACCGGACGGCTGCGCAGCACATAGCGGCCGTTCGCGGCATCGAGCAGGAACGTGGGGTTCGACCTTCCGCCCGCCAGCGGGCTGATCGACACCGGCCCGCATAGTCCCGGGACGCCATTTTCGAGCAGCGCGGTCATCGTCCCGCCCAGCGGTTGCGGCAACGAATCCGTCTTCTTTTCCGTTCTTTGGCTCATCGCGATAATCGGTAGGCGGATTGCCGGACGACCAGGTATCGCGAACTTCCCAACGCGCGTTGCGCAACCGGCAACGGTCAGCCCGCCCGTTCCAGATCGGCCGCGAGATAGCGCGCCGCGAGCCGGTAGTGCAGCGCCCCCCAGACGAAGAGCGACGCGGTCAGGACCAGTGCGATACGCAGCCCATAGGCCGCGTTATCCGCGTTATCGGCCGCCGCCGCGAAATGGTCGCTGAGCCAGCCGGTGAGCGGGGGTCCCATGCCGAGCCCGACGAGGTTGACGGTCAACAGCACGAGCGCGCTGGCGGTGGCGCGCATCGTCGGTTTTGCGAGCGATTGAACAAGGGCATATGTCGGGCCGAGATAGAGAAACTGGGCGATTCCGGAAGCCAGCAGCAATGCTATCGCCACCGTCTGTTCCTCCTGCAAATAGGCGACGATCGAGAGCGGCGCCGCCAGCGCGAGCCCCGTCGCCGGAATCCATGCGCCGAAGCGCGTATCGCGCCGCATCGCCCGGTCGACGGCGAGGCCGCCGAGAAGTGTTCCTACCCCGGCCGCCAGGCCCGAGATCAGACCGGTCGTATATCCGGCGGCGGCGAGTCCCATCTCGAACTGCCGCATGAAGAAGGGAGCGGTGAAAGCGAGAATGCCGTATCCGGCGGTCGAGGCGACGGTGATGCCGATCGTCAGATGGACGAAAGCGCGGCGCGCCGCCAGATGCGCCAGCGTTCGGCCGAGCGAAGGCGGCGCGGCGGGTGCGGTCCGCGTCGCGCCCGCCGTGCGCGGATCCCTGATTACGAGCAGCACGACAAGCGCGAGGATCAGGCCGGGCGCACCCACGAGCATGAATGTCGCGCGCCAGCCCAGCGCTTCGCCGAGCGCACCCCCGGCAACGGCGCCGAACAATATTCCGAGGGGAACGCCGAGTGAATAGATCGAGATGGCGGTCGCGCGCCGCTCGGGCGGAAAGAGATCGGAAAGCAGCGCGTGCGCGGGCGGCGTGCCGCCGGCTTCGCCGATGCCGACTCCGACGCGGTACAGGAACAGCTGGATGAAGCTCGTCGCGAGGCCGCACACCATCGTCATCAGCGACCAGATCGCCAGCGCCGCCGCGATGATGCGTGGCCGGTCGACGCGTTCGGCGAGGCGGGCGATCGGCACGCCGAGTACCGAGTAAAAGAGTGCGAAGGCCGTGCCGGATACGAGCCCGAGCTGGGTATCGCTCAGCCCCAGCTCCTGTTTCAGGGGCTCCTGGAGGACGGAAATGATCGTGCGATCGATGAAGTTGAAGCAATAGACCGTGAGAAGAAGGCCGAGCGCGACACGCGGATCGCTCGCGCGGCGGGGGCGGATCATGCGTCGCGCCATTCGGCGGGTCGCCGCTCGAAGAAGGCAGCCATCGCCTCGTGAAAATCCTCGGTCCGGGCGCAGAGAACCTGGTTGCGATCCTCCATCGCGATGGCGGACTCGATCGACGGGGCGTCGATCGCATGGCGGAGCGCTTCCTTCGACAGACGAAGCGCGGTCGGTGCAACCTTGAGCAACCGGTCGGCCATCGTGCGCCCTTCGTCTTCCAGCGCGCTTGCGTCGTCGACCAGCCGCGACACGAGGCCCAGCGAATGGGCCCGCTCCGCATCGATGAAGTCACCCGTCAGGATCAGTTCGGAAGCGATCGACGCGCCGGCTAGGCGCGGCAGCAGATAACTGACGCCGATATCGCAGCCCCCGAGGCCGACATTAACGAAGGCGCAGTTCATGCGCGCGTCGCGGGTCGCGATCCGGATGTCGGCAGCGAGCGCAAGGGCGAAGCCCGCACCGCACACCGCGCCGTGGAGCAGCGCGATGACCGGCTGAGGACAGCGGCGCATTTCTACGATGAATTCGCGATTGGCGCGCTGGATCGCAAGTTCGGTCCGGACGCCGGCATTGCCGAATTGAAGGTCGGGGGGCGCGTCCTTCGTTGCCTTCAGATCCACGCCCGCGCAGAAAGCGCGTCCGGCTCCGCGCAGCACAATCACGCGGCAATCATCGTCGTCGCGCTTTTGCCTGAAATAGGAGGTCAGCGCATCGGCCATGCGCGGATCGATGGCGTTGAGCCTGTCGGGACGGTTGAGCGTCAGTATATCGAGCGTGCCCGAGCGGTGTATCTGTAACCCTTCATTCTGGCGGACGGGTTGCGCGCGTGTCTTGTCGGTCATGCCGGCAGCCTATCGACCCCTGTCCGCAGGGCGAGTCGGCAATTCGCAACGCTCGTTGTGTTTGGCGCAAGAGCGGGGCGTTCTTCGAAACGCCGAACCTAATTCGATGCCTGTCTTTTATGAGGGACGGCGCAAGGCCGACCACTTCTAACCGGCCAGCCTCTGCTATCGCTGTAGAGCATGTGGTTTACGCCGCGATAGTCGGCGACCATATGTCCGTTTTGGCGGGGCTACGATCCAAAGCCGCCTGTCCGCAATCGGCCAGATCCGCCCAGGGCGCGCTCCTCTCCCTTGAAAGATTTTCTGATTGTCCCGATAGGTGAAGCGGTCAAATCGAACGATTGGCTCGATTTGAACTACTGGAGATATTATGCAAACCATCACGGCCAATGAAGCGAAAGCCCGCTTCGGCGAACTGATCGACCGTGTGCAACGGGAACCTGTGCGGGTGACCCGGCATAACCGCGTCGTCGGCGTGATGGTGTCGCCAGAGGACTATGCAGCCATGCGAGACTTCTACACCGACAGGCTCGCGCGCACTCTCAGCGAAACCACACGCGAAGCCGCTGAAAAGGGCCTGACCGAGGACGAACTCGCGCGACTGCTTTCCGATGAAGGGTGACGCGTTCGTTCTCGATACCAATGTTATTGGTGCCGCCCTGTCAGCAGAATCCGCGCCTGCAAAGGTGACAATATGGGTGATCGCTCATATGCGACTGATCGATCTTAAAAGCCGACCCGGCCATGCTCGCGCAGCCGTGAACCTCTGGGCGCAGTAAAAAGAACGCCCGCCCAATCGAAACCGGGCGGGCGTCAGAAGAAGAGCTGTGTTTCCTGAAAGAAAGAGCTCTCCTGGGTCGCACGGCGCGGATAACGTCGCAGATGGACCGGTTATTGTACGGCAACGCCAAAACGGATCGTCGAAAAACGGCCAGTTCAACTTTATGGGAAGATCTTTCAGCGACCACGATCTTGATCCTTGGCCAATCCGGGCCCATGAAAATCGATCCCCGAACCGTGGGTCTTGTAAGCGAGCGCGAGTTCGATCGAATGCTGATTGACGTCGTCGCGTGCAGCCGTGCTGGCGTCGATCTTCTTCGCAGCCTCACGAAGTTTCTCGATGGGAGCAGCGTCATGGAGCAGCGCGAGATATTCACGGACTTCGACGGTGCGAGCTTGTGACACGGGCGGGTAAACCTTCTTGGCATAGGCCTTCTTGGCTTCCAGCGCATTGTCTACCCGTGCGGGGGCCGGCTGCCTCGCGATTTCCTTCGCCAGTTCCATGCGACGATCATTCTCGGAACGAATGGCATTGAGAACATTTTCGTGCGTGCGCCAGTGATGAAACAAGTTTCGTACAGCTTCCCGAGTCTTTGCTCCGAGGCTCGCAGTTCTACCTTCGATCACGAGCGCGTCAGGAGATTGACCTTGCGATCCGATCCAGCGGACTAGGCGCTGGATTTCCTGTTGCTGCTGCTGCTGAATCGATTTCAGGCGGCCGGTCGTCCGGTTGGCAAAGCGACGGGCATGGAGAAGCTCATTCTCGGCAGGCGACAGCGAGGGAACGGTGAACTTCTGGTCGCCGTTCTTCATCTTCTCGGCCTTCACCGGGATGCGCTTGGTCGCGATGCGATTGATGAGTTCGTCCCAGTCGGCATATTCGGCCTTGGTCGTGCCGGGCTTGATGGGCGCCTCCTGATGAGGAAGGTCGAACAGGGTCGGGTCGACGACCTTCCTGCGTCCATCGACCTTCTCTTCCGGGGCGGAAGGAGAATGCTCTGAAGGGTGCTCATTTCCATACTCGGCATGCTCTGGCGCGTTCTGATCGAAAGCAGGGTCAACCTTAGCATCGACATCTGAAAAGGGGTTCTCGGGCTCGCCAAGGGCTGCATCGATATCGTCAACGATCAACTCTGGCTCGACGTCGGGCAGATCGTTTTTGATCTCGGGACGGAGCGGCTTGAGGTTCTCTGGCGTAGCGGTGATGTCGACCTCTTCCGCGACGGGTTCGATGCGCGGAGCGATCGTTGGCTCGACGATCGGACGACCTTCGATGCTCGCCGGCTCAAGGAGCACCGGCATGGATTCGACGGGCGATGCGTCGACGTCGGGCCCATCGGCTTTCTCGGGAGCCTGTTCAGGCTTAGACGCCGGATCATCTTGTGAAGTGGTTTCTGCTTGGGCCTGGTTCTGATTTGGTAAAACAGCGGTGGGACCCGTCGGACCGGACTGCGACCGATCATCCTTTGGCGCCTCCATCTTAGGAGCGACCGTAGGTTCCACAGCTGAAGCAGTCTTGCTCGACTCTGGCTTTGCTCGAGTGAGTTTCTTCACGGCGTCAGGTAGCGCGAGGCGACCCTTCATCTCGGTGACGATGGGTCTGAGGGCAACTTCGATTTCGGCGTAACGCGCTTCGCGCTTTTCGATATCGCGGGCAGCTGCTGCGAGCGCAGGACGATGGGGAGCGAGCGCTTCATCGATCTGGTTGATATGAGCCTGAGCCCCCTTCCAGCGATCCTCGATGACGCTGCGCATCATACGAGTGTTGCGATCTGCATCGCCTGCCTCGATCTCGGCGAGGAACTGTATGCAGGTCTGGCGAGTTCGGAGCGCGCGCGACTTGGCCTTGGCTTCCATGTGGTCGAATGCAAGGATGGCTTCTCGGTCGGTAGCCACGTCTTGAATGATCTGATCGCGCTCGGCAATGAGCTTGCGGAATTCATACATGTAGGGATGCTGCGGATCGGCAGCGGTCATGTCGCGTGCGATCTCGACGAGTTCATCTTGTGAGGCCCGATACCCCTTCGTAGCACGCTCAGCGTCGCGTCGGATCGAACGCTCTGCATCGCCCCAGATCGCAATTGCGTTGAGCTGGCCGACAGCGGTGGGGACGCCAATCGCTTCGAGGGCAGCAGCCTTCGTTCCGAGATGCTCGGTTGGCGTTCGATCGATACCCATGGCGGAATATTTTCGGTGATCGAGGCGCCGCTGAATGCCGCGAGCCTTCAGGACCGAGTTGGTGATGGTGGCAAACTTCCGGCGGAGGGAAGGAACGAAGTCCACGCCGGAATTTTGCTTGCCGGTTTTCGAAGCACCCTGACTCACCTGACCTAGCTTGTTTTGACGAAAGGGATAACGAACACGATCCTTCCGACTGCCGGGATCTTGGTAGACCTCAGCATATTCGAAATCCCACTGCCCGTGCTCGGCGAGGTAGCGGGCGGGACGATCATATGCGACTATGTGGAGGTGGTAGTTTCGATCGTCGTTATGCAAATCGGGGGCGTGGATGACCGCCGTGTACATCATCCCTATTTTTTCTTTGCTGCCGTCGGGGTGAACTCGATCGTCGAGCCCTCCGATATGATCGCAAAAATTCTGAACGATCAGCGCACGATCTTCAGCCGTCAGCTCATACGGCAGCTCGGCGACGAGACGGAATTGGACGCGTCCACCGCGACCCGATTTGAATTCGAATGGAGGGGATGAGTCTCGATATCCTGGAAGGCGCTGCGCTTGCTGAATGAGCTTGCCGGCGCGCTCGGTAGAGACAGGCAGTGAGACCGCTTCGAAAGGTCGACGACGTTCACCTTCAGGCACCGGTTTCGACATATGTTGCCGGTATGCTTCAGCAACCATAAGCGCGTGATTTTTGAACTCGGGGTCGAGCGCATTTGTGGTCTCGACTTCGCGCCACCATGCAGGAGACTCGCTGGGGTCGAGGAGCAGTTGATGCACACGCGGCGTTGCCTCTATGCGCTCCACGGCTCGCCAGAATTCCTGTCGCTCGAACGGATCATCGGAGATGTTCGAGAAGACTGATGGAATGCCATCGGGTACGTTGTCGACGAGCCCGAGGATTGCAGCTTCTTCGTCGGTGGGCGTCTCATTGATTACGGCGGCGATCTGACGTTCGACCGCTTCCGCCATCAGGGCAGATGTATCGATTGTCTCGACGGCGCCAGGGCGCTCAACGTAAGCTGCATGAACGGCGCCGGCACTGACCGTCGTGTTCTCGCGACGCTGCTCAGCGGCGCCATCACGTTCGATATATTTCGAGTGCTCGAGGGCCGCACTCTTTTCCTTACCAAAGAAGCCTTCGATCGGCTGACCATTGATAGTCGGGACGGCTTGCTTTGCGATCGAGATATAGGAGAAGTGAAAGGACGTTGCGCCTGCGATGGTGCGCGGCCGATCGATCATCGGCGAGGGGGCTCGGTAGTCAGGTTCGAGCATCCAGCGGCCACGACCGCCAGGCAGCTTTTCTTCCCGAAGCTGCTTCGGTTTTTTCTTACCGATCTGGAGGATCATCTCCTCCTCTTCGCGGCGACGAAGGAACTGCGCGAGCTTTGAGTTCGCCGCTTTCACGTCGATGGAGATTGCCGATTTCGCCATGGGACTTTCTTTCAAGTTTCGTGGCGACAATGGATGATTGATGAAGTTCGTTCAAGGTGAATCATGATCTCCCTGCAGGGCGACAAAACTTCCTCAAACTTGCTGCCGCAATGAGGTCGTATGACCCATGTAGGCCCCGACGCGGCAGCGGAGATAGCGACACAAATCCGGGTGCGGAGGCGTGGAGCGAAACCCTCGGAGAGCGCAAAAAAAGATGTTTTCGGCCGGCGGGCCGCGAAAAATCCCCAGTAGATTAGCCTGCGGCAAATCTACGGTATTGCGCCTATCCATAACAGCCCAACATTTTCTGGATTTTGTTGGGATTGTTTATGGAGTTTCTGCTGAAACTGTGACGATTTTGTTGGGCAAAGGGCAGTTCAGGCCCACCTATCGGATGCCCAACAGGAAGTCTGTGGATAGTCTAAGAATGTCGCGGTTGACCAACAGGATCTTTGAATTTACTTCTCGACCGCATGGAAGAGCCTGGACTTGGTCCAGTGAAAGCCTGCCGAAAGGGATTTATGTCTATGTCAAAAGCGAATGATGGGTCGACGAATGACGTCCAGAATGAGACGTCGGTGAGTGGGGATTCGAGGATGGTTGCGCTCGCTGAACTGACGAGCGCTCTGGGTAAAACAGCTGTTGGTCCCGATGGAAAGCTTGTCCCGTCGGCGAAGTTTCAAACCGATCTTCGAAAGGCTGAAAGCCGTCGAGAAATTCTCGAAGGTTTGATCCTGGAGCTGTCGCCGGCTGGAGTGAATGCAGAGATCTGGCGGAAGCTTCTGGATGGAAGTTCGAACCCGTTTGCGGCAAAGAAAGACACCAATACGAAGGTGAAGCCTGGGACGGAAAATCCGGGGCAAACTTTGCATCGAGCTTCGAACAGATTGTTGAGCGAACAGAAGAAAGTTGATGCCGCTCGGATGAAGCTTGAGGAGGCCGAGCGGCAATATTCGGAAATCAAAGCGCTGGAATGTGGTGCGCTACAATGGCACGTCACTGACAATCTGATTTCGATCATGGAGCCAGCGTTTTCGATGGGTCCCGCGTGGACAATTATGCGGGCTGTGTCGTCCTATGTCTCAGACGAAGATGCTATTCGTGCGACGCCGATGTTCCTCGGCGATGAGAAGCCTGAGGCGATGGCGAAGTATCGCGAAATTCGTCTCAACGAGACGCGCGAAATCTTGAACGCGCTCGACTGGTTTTCGGCTTACAAGCCTTTCGAGGAGGAAGTGCGCGAAGCGCTCCTGAACGTTGTGCGTGAGTTCGCTGATCGTCGATCGGAAGCAGCTGCAGACGGGCGGCGCCCGCGTAGCGAGAAGACGATGAAAGAGCAGCCGCATCCGAAGGCGATGGCCGATGCGGAAGAGATCATCGCGGGCCTGGCGGTCGAAGATATCGACTGATCGGAACTTCCTATAGCGTCAAAGAAAAAGCCTCGGCGGTTCATTCCGCCGGAGCTTTTTTGGTTGTCGGTCGGTGCCACATATGACGAGAGCCGAGGCAAGATACCGCGGCCGCGGTTCAAGCTCGCCGACGTGCTCGCGTGGATCGATACGCGCGCTTTGGTGAGGGCGCGAGAATTTTCGTGAGCTGTCGGGATAAGACAGTGAAGGGTGTCGGGACGAAGCGCAGTATTGCTGACCTTTCGGCGTGCCTGAATTTTGCGACACGCGGATTCATCATCCGCAAGTGGCCCGAGCGCAAGTCCGCTTAGCGCGTCAGGTCGGTCATTCAAATGGTTCTTGGTTTTAGCTCAAAATCGGACATGGGCATCATAAAGTTGGCGGCGCTGATGCGCTTCCTCCACCTCCACGAGCAGAGGTAGCGGATGCCGCTCTGGGTCCTTCGGCTCCAGTTGAGTGCTTCATAGATGATTCTGAGGATCGATCCAACGAGCAGAACAAGCCACCGTGCCGGGTACGCCCGAAAGATCGAGGATGGTCGAGCCCGCCATTCGCGCTCGGTCTGAGCGGAACTGCGCGTCAACTGCATTTCGAATATCCGCAGTCGAGGCAATTGCTGCAACCCTCGACCTTGATTAGCGATGCAGCGCCGCATTGAGGGCAGGCTGGGCGCGGCGCCGGGTCTGGGCGTTGCTCGGGCGCTTCATGCGGCACTTCGAGTGTGCCGATATGACGCTCGACGATTCGGCCGATCGCCGCCGGGAGCGAGGGGACGTAGCGACCATGCATCCAGGCGCCGCCGCGCGGGTCGAAGACGGCTTTCAGTTCGTCAGCTACGAAAGAAATGTCGCCTCCCCGCCGGAATACGGCCGAGATCATCCGGGTGAGCGCGAGCGTCCAGGCATAATGCTCCATATTCTTCGAATTGACGAAAATCTCGAACGGCCGACGATCGCCATCCTGCTGCTCGTCATTGATCGTCACATAGACCGCGTGCGCGCTGTCGGGCCAGCGAAGTTTGTAAGTTGTGCCGTCGAGCGCCTCGGCGCGGGGTGATAGCGGCGGTTCGGCCTTTTCCGGTTCCTTCGCTGCGGGCGCGACACTCAGGATCGAACCGGTGACGGTGTTCGGCCGATAGGTTGTGAGACCCTTGCAGCCGAGATGATAGCCTTCGATATAAACATCCGCGAACGCATCGAAGCTGATGTTCTCGGGGCAATTGACCGTCTTCGAGATCGAGCTGTCTACCAGCGCTTGCGCCGCAGCCTGCATTGTCAGATGGTCGGAGGGACTCAGCGTTTGCGCGCTTACGAACAGATCGTCCGGGGGCGAGGCATCGCCTTTCAGCTGCCGCCAGACCTGCATCGCATAATCCTCGACCGGTTGTTCGCGCGTCGATCCGTCGCCCTGACGGATGCGCCGCGTATAGGAGTAAGCGAAAACGGGTTCGATTCCCGACGAGACATTGCCGGCTAGCAGCGAGGTCGTGCCGGTCGGTGCGATCGAGGTCAGACAGCCGTTGCGCAGACCGTTCGCCTTGATCAGGCTGCGCGTCTCCTCATCCAGCGACGCGAGATTGGGCCGCTTCAGCATGGCCTTCTTGTAGAGCGGAAAGGCGCCTTTCTCCTTTGCCAGTAGCGCCGAGGCCCGATAGGCCTCGCGCTTGATTACCCCGAGCCAGCGGCGGGTCAATTCGATGGCCTCCGACCGGCCATAGGTTGCGCCGCAAAAGAGAAGCGCGTCAGCAAGCCCGGTGATCCCAAGGCCGATCCGCCGTTTGGCTTTCGCTTCGGCATCCTGCGCCGGTAACGGAAAGCGCGAAAGGTCGATCACATTGTCGAGGAAGCGCACCGCGGTACGCGTCAGCGTCGCAAGTTCTTCTTCGTCGAGGAATGCGCCGCTCGTGAAGGGGTTGTCGACGAGCCGCGCCAGGTTGATCGATCCGAGCAAGCATGCGCCATAGGGCGGAAGCATCTGCTCGCCGCACGGATTGCTCGCGCTGATCGTCTCGCAATGCGCGAGATTGTTATTCTCATTGACCCGGTCGATGAAGATTACGCCTGGTTCGGCCATATCGTACGTCGCACGCATCAGCCGATCCCAAAGAGCTTTTGCAGGGACCGAGCGTATTTCGCTGCCATCGAAAATGAGCGGCCAATTCGCGCCCGATGCAAGGGCCTGCATGAAAGCGTCGGGAACCAGGACCGAGAGATTGAAATTCCGAAACCGGGCCGGATCGCGCTTGGCATCGATAAAGGCTTCGATATCGGGGTGGTCGATCCGCAGGCAGCCCATCATTGCGCCGCGACGCTGGCCGGCCGACTCCACGGTCCGGCACATTGCATCCCAGCAGTCCATGAAGCTGAGCGGCCCCGACGCCTCGGCGCCGACGCCATGGACCACGCTGCCCGAGGGACGGATCGTCGAGAAATCCATCCCCGCGCCGCCGCCCTGCTGCATTGTGACGGCGGCTTCCCGCAGATGCTCGAAGATGCCGGGCAGGCTGTCGGGGACAGTTCCCATGACAAAGCAATTGAACAACGTGACGGCGCGTTCGGTACCCGCGCCCGCAAAAATCCTGCCGGCAGGGATGAACCGGAAATCCGTCAGTGCTTCCTCGAAGCGCGCCCGCCACAGCGGCCGAATGTCTTCGCGCTCGGCATCCGCCACCGCCGCTGCGACGCGCGCGATCGTCTCGTCGATACTGGAATCACCGCCGCCCTGAGCAGACTTGAAGCGATATTTAGCGGTCCAGATGTCTTCGGCGAGTTCATTGGCAAATTTCATGGCGTGCCCCTTGCTACATCCGCTCGGCACTGTGGCCGATCGTGCGATGCAGACTTTTGATCTGCCTCAATTTTCGGGCGTGGCATCCGCTTTGACCACTTGCAAAGAGGCTGGCGGGCTGCGAATCGGGTCCGGCCAGCAGGGATATGGATCCGGCCAGGTCGTTAGCGCGTCGTCGCCAGCCGCCAAGCGTTCCATCGCTGCCCGGTCGATGATCGCGAGCTTGTGGGTGCCGATCATTCGGATCAGCCGTTTCGATTTGAGAACGCCGAGTTCGCGGCTGATCGTTTCGTTGCGCACACCCAGATAGTCGGCGATGTCGCTACGCGGCATAGGGAGCACAACTCGCGCGGGTTCGCCCGGGATTTGCGTTGAGTGACGGGTCATGTCGAGCAGGAAGGTGGCGAGTCTCTCGATCGCGGTTTTTCGGCCGAGGACCAGGATCTGCTCGCGCGCAACGGCCAGATCGCGGGCTGCCACGCCAAACAGGCGTCGATCGAGGTGTGGGTGGTCCGCAAGGAAGGCGACGAAGCGAATGCGCAAGAACTGGCAAACTTCTGCATCGCACGTTGCTTCGATCGTGAAAGGATGTTCGTCTTCCATCGTCACGCCGACAAAATCGCCAGGAAAGGCAAAGCCGATCACTTGCCGCCGGCCGTCGCGCAACAGCTTCGACAGGCGTAGCGCGCCCTTTTTCACGGTATAGACATGCGCGGCTGGGGTGCCCTCCCTGCAAAGCGCGTCGCTTTCGGCCAGCCGGCGTCCGATGCCTGTGCGCCGGAACCTTGCGAGTTCTTCGTGCCGAAGCGCGCTGCATAAGGCACGGTGACGGACAGGACAGCCAAAGCAGGGATGATCGCCGGCGATGTCGGCGCCATTTGCAATCGGACCGCTAGGATTCATCGCCGGCTCCGATGTGGATGGCGTCACCAAGCCGCTGCACATGGCGTATCATGGGCCATCCTTCCCTGGCGATGCCACGAGCGCGTCGATTGCGTCGATGAGCGAGTCGCGCAGCAAAGGCTTCTCGACCAGGCAGGCGCCGGCATTCTCCGCCTGGTGCCGCATCCGCGCCGAAGGATTGCTCGTGATGATGATGGCAGGACAGCGAAGGCCTCGGGTCCGGAGCCGCGCGAGCAACTCCAGCCCATCGACGCCCGGCAGGCGATAATCGATAACGGCGCAGTCGTATTGGAGCCGCGCTGCCTCCCCGAGTACAGCCTCGCCGCTGCCATAGGCCCGGACCGAATAATCCTCGGTTTCGAGGGCGAAGGCTATCGCCTCGCACAGCGCGGGATCGTCATCGACGAGCAGGATGTTTCGGGTAGGGGGCAATTTGCGATCGATCCGGACTCAGGCCGCCCGTTTCCAGTGCGGTTCGAGTTCATGGTGGGGCGGACAGGGCGCAATCGTTCCCGTGGGAAGGCCGGCCATGCTGTTCGCAAACCCATGATTGACGTCGCGGTGATGTGCCTCGTCCGCCCGCACCACCACTATCACGTCGCGCAGCGTTGCGTGGTCGGGAAGGCCCCAATAGCGCTTGGCAATGGCGGGCGCCGGCACGTTGGGCGAACGACCCTCGTCGATTTCGGCCAGATAATGCGTATAGCTGATGACGGCTTCTTCCTCGAAATAGCCGACGACGCGGTGCGCGGTTCTGGCGCTGACCAGGTAGAGCGCGAAGAAGGCGATGTAGAAGACCCACTGGACGCTGATGATCACGGTACGCTCGAACAGGGTCGGCTTGCTGATCTCGACGAACGTCATGAGATGCATGCGCTCATTTTCGGCTTCGTCCATCAGCGTCTTGATCCAGCCCTGATCGTCGCACATGCGCCGCAGGCTCCGGAGATGATTGATCGTGGCGCCCACCATGCCGGGCACCGCGGCCACGGTTTCGAGAACGACCGCGCGGTGGCCGTAACGCTTCGCGAAAAAGGTGTCGGCGCACCAACGCAGCATTTTTGTGAAGCCATAGGCGACCCGGTCGGACGCCCCTTCGGGCCGGTGATGCATATTGAGATTGATTGCGCTAATGTTCATGGGAAATTCTCCTGTTCGGAGGCGGCATTTCCCCGGCTCCTTACTGTTTGTCCCTTTCTATGCGCCGCTGCTGGGAGCTGATACTTGGGTCTTCATCCTACGGGGCACACCGGAGGCCGGCCGCGCCGGCACGACCTGCTCGAGCCGGTGCTGCGTCCAGCGCCCCCGCCGCGGCTCATCCGCAAGGCAAGCCCGCTCGCCGCGGCGGCGTTCGGTATCCTGACAATCGCGGTCGGCTTCGGCGCCCGCCTGCTGCTCGACCCGCTGCTCACGAACCGCGCGACTTTCATTTTCTTCGTGCCGGGCGTTGTCGCGGCGGCTGGGCTTGGCGGTCTCTGGCCTGCTCTGATCACGACGCTGGTCGGTGCTTTGGCAGGGATCGCCGCCGACTATCTGACCGGTGATCTGCTGTTGGGCGATATCGTGGCCGCTTCGGTCTATACCGTCATGGGCGGCGTGGTCGCGGCTGGCGGCGCCTGGCTGCACCGGGGGCATGCCCGCGAAGCCTCGATCACCAGGCAACTCGCGCAACGCGAGGCCCATCTGACGTCGATCCTGCGCACCGTCCCCGACGCGATGATCGTGATCGACGAGGCCGGACTCATCCAGGACTTCAGCGATACCGCCGAGCGTCAGTTTGGCTGGACGGCGGCCGAGGTGACGGGAAAGAATGTCTCGATGCTCATGCCGTCGCCCTATCGCGAGGCGCATGATGGCTATCTCGATCGCTATTATCGGACCGGCGAACGACGCATCATCGGCGTCGGGCGCGTCGTCGTCGGCGAGCGCAAGGACGGATCCACCTTCCCGATGGAACTCGCGGTTGGCGAGATGACTCTCGCCGAGGGTCGCTATTTCACCGGCTTTGTGCGCGACCTCACCGAAAGGCAGCAGACCGAGACGCGCCTGCAGGAGCTTCAGAGCGAACTGGTTCACGTCTCGCGCCTCACCGCCCTCGGCGAGATGGCCTCGGCGCTCGCGCATGAGCTCAACCAGCCCCTGAGCGCGATCGGCAATTATCTGATGGGAAGCAAGCGCTTGCTCGCGCGGGAAGACATACCGCGCGAGCGCGTGTCCGACGCGGTCGAACGTGCCGGCAAGGAAGCCTTGCGCGCCGGCGAGATCATTCGGCGCTTGCGCGACTTCGTATCGCGCGGCGAGACCGAGCGGCGCGTCGAAAGCCTGCCAAAGCTTGTCGAGGAAGCGAGTGCGCTCGCGCTGGTCGGGGCCAAGGAGCATGGCATCCGCGTCCGTTTCCTGCTGCATCCCGACGTCGATCTCGTGCTGGTCGACAAGGTCCAGGCGCAGCAGGTCATTCTGAACCTCATTCGCAATGCCGTCGATGCGCTCGGCGACTCGGTGGAACGCGATCTGACGGTCAGCATCCACCCCGCAAAGGGAGAGATGGCCCAGGTCAGCGTTGCCGATTCGGGGCCGGGCATCAGGCCCGACATCGCAGACCAGCTGTTCCAGCCCTTCGTATCGAGCAAACGCGACGGCATGGGGGTGGGGTTGTCGATCTGTCGGACAATCGTAGAGGCCCATGGCGGGCAAATCTGGACCGAGCCGAACAAGGGTGGGGGTGCGATCTTTCATTTCACCGTTCCAAGCGTGGGCAGGGAGGAGATTTACGATGCCGAATGAACCCGTGGTGCATGTGATCGACGACGACGAAGGGGTCCGGGAATCTCTGGCCTTTTTGCTCGATTGTTCGGAGATCGCCACGCGGACCTATGAGTCGGCAATGGAGTTCATCGATGCGTTGCCGACGGTCGAGCGCGGCTGCATAGTCACCGACGTCCGGATGCCCGAGATGAGCGGTATCGAATTGCTCTCGCGCCTGCGGGCGCTGGGCGTGACCGATCCGGTCATCGTCATCACGGGCCACGCCGACGTGCCGATGGCGATCCAGGCCCTGCACGCGGGCGTTTCGGACTTCATCGAAAAGCCGTTCAGCGACGAGGCCATTCTGCTCGCCGTGCGCAGCGCGCTCGCCAAGCTCGAAAGCCGCAGCGAAATGGAGGCCGAGCGAGCGGACATCGACAGCCGTCTCAAGAGCCTCTCGGGCCGCGAAAGCGAGGTGATGGAGGGGCTGGTGGAAGGCAAGGCGAACAAGGTCATCGCGTATGACCTCGATATCAGCGCGCGGACGGTAGAGGTTTACCGCGCCAACGTCATGACCAAGATGGGCGCCCGAACCTTGTCCGAGCTGGTGCGCATGGTCATGATTTCACGTCTGACCTGAAATCGGGCCATTTGCCGGCAATCCATTCGCGTATCCGTGCCCTGGGATCGCCACGCGGCGCTTCCCCGACCGCCTGCACCGAGACGACCTCGGGAATCCAGTGCCTTATCGTGGTTTCGATTCCCTTCTTGAGGGTGATGCTCCCGGAGGGGCACCCGCCACATGCTCCTTCCATTCTGACCCAGACGGTTCCGGTCGCCGGGTCGAACCGGTCGAGCAGAGCATTGCCGCCGTCGGCGGCAAGCCACGGCCGCACATAGCGCTCAAGAACTGCGTCGATCTGCGCTTCGATGTCGCTGAAATGTTCGGCGGCGGCGATAGCGGCCGGCTCGGCGCCGGCGTTCGATCTCGTGCGCTCGCCCTCGAAATGGTCGAGCAGTTGCAAGGCGATATCGGACTGGAGGGTTGCCCAATCTTGATCGTGTCCGTCGCGAACGACCGTAATGAAATCGGCGCCGATCAGAACGCGTGCGACGCCTGTGATCCCGAGCAGTGCTGCGGCCAGCGGTTCATGGGTGGCATTCGACCTGTCGAAACTGCGCGGCGGCCCGATTGCGAGCGGGAAACCGGGCAAGACGCGCATTGCATCGGGATTCGGTGTCCGCTCGAATTCCACAGGCTTCACAGCAGGCCGTTTTTCCAGATCGCCGCCAGCGCCGCCAGAATAGTTCGGTGTCGCCGGGGACCGCTTCGATTGCCATCGAAAGGCGTGCGTGCCGCTGCGCCGCCGAGACCTTTGGCAGACCGATCGGGACCAGGGTTTGCCATGGGTAAAGGGACAGGTGCGACGAGCGACGAACAGGGCCAGACCGCAGCGATGTCGCGTGCCGACACTTCCCTTTGATCGGGAAACTCGAATTGCGAAGATCGTCTCTCGCTCATGACGTCTTCATGCGCCCATCGACCGTTGCCGAAAATTGCGGAACCGAACCTAAGGTGCGTACCGGAGCTGCCGGATCGGCCTTTCGCGGCTCTTTAGGGGCGGCCATCGGGGCGCGGACCCAGCAGCTTCGGCCCATAGACGCTAGCGAAGAGCAGGAAGGCGCCGCCCCACATCGCACCGGCCACCGCAATCGATCGCAGATAATCGAACGGCAGCACTGGCGCCGCGACGCGAAGGATCGCGCCCAGCGTGACGAGTATATAAATGAGCTGCGTGGCCCGATCGGCGACGAGCGGATGACCGGTGTGCCCAAGCGTCGCCCGGGTCATCACTGCGAGCGTCATCGAGGACATGGCGCCGGCGCTCAGCGCATGAAGCGCCGAGGAAGCGGGAATGCACCAGACAAAGGCGCTCGCGCCCAGGAGAAGCAGGCCGAACGGCAGCCAAGCGTAGGAAATGTGCAGGATGATGACGAGCGGATCACGCATCGTTTTCAAGCCGGACCAGCGCGCGAGACGGATCGCATGAAGCCCGCCGGCGACAACCAGCAGCGCGCCGACGAGCTTTGCATCGGGCGTGGCGACCCATCCGGCGAGCGCGGCGCCGCTCACCGCGAGCGTGGCCATGTCGAACGGGCCCGGTTGCCCCGGAAGTCCCTTCTTGACCCCCTGCTTTGCAAGCCAGTTGCGCGTGAAGGATGGAATGATCCGGCCGCCGATCAGCGAAACCAGCATCAGCACCAGCCCGAAGCCAGCGCGCCAGCCCAGGCCCGGATTGACGTCGAATCCCAGCGCCTCTGCATGGTCGAGACCGTTGGCGATCGTGAGCAGGCCGAGCACGATGACGATCGGAACATTGCGATTCTTGGCCGCGAGAATTTCGCGCGCGGCGACAAAAGCCAAAGCGGCCGGGAAGCCGACATCGAGGATCACCGCCGCAATGGCGCCGGTGTGCGCTGAAAAGAGAAGGGCCAGCCGCGCCGAGAGCCAGAGCGCGAACAGGATCGCCAGGCGGGCTCCCGCGACCGGCAGACGCCCGGTCCAGTTCGGTATGGCGGTGAGCAGAAACCCCGCAATGGCACTGCCAAGAAAGCCGAACAGCATCTCGTGACGGTGCCATGCAAGCGAATCCATATGGGTCGGCAGGTCGAGCCGCCCCGAAAGAGCGCCGACCCAGAGCGCAGTGACGACAAGCGCCCAGCAGGCCGCAGCGAAAAAGAAGGGGCGGAAGCCGCCGCGGAGCACTGGTGGCAGCCGCATCAGTCGATCGTGGCGCAGATTTTCGGCCCGCATGGAAAATGTCCTCCAGAAGAGGATAGCCCGCCCACCGGTCGGCGAACGGCCTATCAGGGGTTGTCACTCGGCGCGTTGCACGGTCGCCAGCCGGGGCGCGGGCCGGTGGGCGCGCACGCCCGTCAAGAGCCGCACCATGAACAGCGCGAGGATGATCACCCCGATGCTGAAGACGATGTCGCCCGGACCGCGCATCCCGGCCTTCGGAACAAGGGTTGCGCCGGTCTTCGGGTCATAGCTGTTCGTACTGTGTTCGGGTTTGAGCCGTTCCCTGAACGCTGACGAGGGCGAGGACCGCGAAGGAAAAAGGAATATCCCTCCCAACCACAACCATCGCTTCTTTGAATTGATCATGGGCGCGCCCCTGCGACTATGCGAAATTACATTCATTGATAGGGGAAACCCGCGCCGGTTAAATTTGGGAGCGCGACCTAGGGAGTATCCCGGAAGGGAAATCCCTCAAATGAAGCATTTCAGCCGAGCGCAAAAAGGATTCAGCTAGGCAGCGCTTCTTGATCCAGCGCAATGCGGCGATCCGCGATACGGTCTGGAGCTATCGCGTTTCAGGGAGAAGCAGAATGACCGATAGGAAGCGCCGCATCGCGGTCGTCGGAGCGGGCCCCGCTGGCCTCAGCTTCGCGCGTGCCCTTGCTGGAACCGATGCCGAAATTACCCTGCTCGAACGCCAGCCTTTGTTCGCACTTGCCGCGCCGCCGTTCGACGGCCGCGAAATTGCGCTTACGCACCGGTCGATGCGCAGCCTGCGCGACCTTGGTGTGTGGCCGCTGATACCGTCCGCCGAAATCCACGACATGCACCAGGCGCGCGTGCTCAACGGCCGTTCGCGATTTGCGATGACGATCGCACCGAACTTCGCGGATCACCGGCCTCTCGGCGTACTGATATCTAATCACCTGCTGCGCCGGGCCTTGTTCGAAGCCGTCCAGCACCAGGCGAATGTCGCGATTCGTGCCGGCTGTAGCGTCGATCGCGCGGCCCTCGAGGGTGACCGCGTCGTCGTGACCCTCGCCGATGGCGGAACGATCGAGGTCGATCTGCTGATCGCAGCCGACTCGCGCTTTTCGCGACTGCGCGGGCAATTCGGCATCGACACCGACATCGAGCCACTGGGGCGCACCATGCTCGTCGGTCGTATCCGTCATGACGCCGATGCGGAAGGCGCGGCAACGGAGTGGTTCGACCGCGGGAGAACCATAGCAATGCTTCCGCTCGGCCGCGGCCTCTCGTCGATTGTCGTGACGCTGAAAACGGACGAAGCCGAGGCGCTCCTCGCGCTTCCGCAGCCGGCACTCGACCGCCGGCTGACCGGGTACTGCCGTGGCCGCTGGGGTGCGATGAGGCTCGCGACCGATCTCCACGCCTACCCGCTTACCATCACCTACGCACATTGCTTTGCGGTGGAACGCTTCGGGCTCGTCGGGGACGCCGCGGTCGGAATGCACCCGGTGACGGCGCATGGGTTCAATTTCGGCCTGGCGGGAGCGATGCGCCTCGCGCGGCTCATCAGCAATGTCCCCGATGTCGGAGCGAGCCGACAGCTCGGCCGCTACGCGCTCGCGCATCGCCTCGAAACCCGATCGCTTTACCAGGCGACCCGGACTCTCGTCGGTCTGTTCACCAACGGCCGTCCGACGGCGATGGCCGCGCGCCATGCTGCGGTGCGTGTCGGCGCATCGCGGCCAGTGCGCAGCGCCCTTCGCGCGTTACTGATGCAGTAAGACAGGCGTTGAGCGGTCGTATCGACGGCAAGGTCCCTTTCATGCGGACGTGTCTGGCGACCGCTAACCGCGCGTATTAGAATAGCCCATGCGCCCCGGCCATCGCGCCAAGCGTCGTCACCAGCGCCAGCAGCGACAAGAGCCGGTGCGCGGCGACCATCCGCTGCCAGTCGCGCGCCGGGTCGGGCGAACGGGCGAAGCGCCGGTGCAGCACCAGCGGCTCGGCGGCGAACAGCATCAGCGCGAACAGCAGCCATAGCCCCAGCATCGCATGCATCCACCATTGCGCCGGATCGGCAAAGCGCCACCACAGGTCGGCTTCCCAGGTCATCCACAAGCCCGAAAGACCCGCGAGCAGCACCCAGAATTTTGCCTGCGGGGCGAACCCTCGCTCGATGTGATGAAACGCGGCCAGGCGCGCCGCGGGTGCCTCGCTACGCGCGATGGCGGGCATCACGACGAAGGTCACGAACCAGACCCCGCCGATCCAGCCGATCACCGAGACGACGTGCAACACGCGAGCGAATGTCAACCAGTCCATGCGAGACAATCTAGATCGCGCTCCCGCAATGATCCTTGATGCAAGTCAATTACCTTTCCGATGATCCGGCTATTCGAACCGGCATGTATCAAGTACGGCTCATTCTGTTCACGTTCGCGATCGCCGTGGCGCCGCTGGGTGCCGTGAGAGCACAGGACGCCAACCCCGCCGATGCCGAGGTGGTCCGGTTCGATCCCTATGCCGATTTTCGGTACCGACTTGAACTGGTCGAGCAGGACGGTCTGCCCGAGGATGCGATGGCTTCGACTTTGCGGATCAGGGCCGGATTCCGGCTGGGTGAATGGCAAGGGCTCAGCGTGCAGGTGGAAGGCGATGCGATCGTGCGTCTCGGGCCAAAGGATTACAACGACACGACGAATGGCAAGGCCGCATTTCCGGTGGTGGCCGATCCGTCTTCGATCCAGCTCAATCAGGCCTTTCTGCGCTGGCGGCCCCATGAGGCGATCGAACTTGCCGCCGGGCGGCGCGCGGTCAATCTCGATAACCAGCGCTGGATCGGTTCGGTTGACTGGCGGCAGAACGACCAGGCGCTCGATCTCGCGCAGGTGACCCTGCGTCCGGCCAAGGGTCTGTCGATCGATTATTTCAACGCCTGGCGGGTCAACCGAATCTTCGGTCCGGATTCGCCGCAGGGGGTGTTTCGCGATACCGATATCAGCGCGGCGCGGATCGCCCATTCGAATAACCCCATCGGCACGATTTCGGCCTATGGTTTCTGGCTCGATATTCCCGCCCTTCCGGCCGGAAGTTCGCAGACGCTGGGTGTGCGGATGGTTGGCGAGCAGCCCGTGGCGGAAGGCATGAAGATGCTCTACGCCGCCGAGTTTGCTCGCCACTCCGAACATGGCGCCAACCCGGCGCGCTTCGATCTCGACTATCTGCTGATCGAACCCGGCGTGGCGCTGGGCGGGTGGACGGTGAAGGCCGGGATCGAACGGCTCGAAGGCAATGGTGCGGTCGCGCTGCAGACGCCGCTGGCGACGCTCCACGCCTTCAACGGCTGGGCTGACAAATTCCTTGTCACCCCGCCGGCAGGCCTGCGCGATCTTTATGGCGAAGTCAGCTACCGCTTCGGCGCGGAGTCTGCGGTCAAGGGACTCCTTCTGCGCGCAATTGCGCACGATTTCCGGGCGACCGCGAGCAATGCTGCCTATGGGAAGGAGTTGAACCTTCTGGCGGTCTATCCGATCAGGCCCAACCTCACCATTCTCGGTAAATTCGCCCACTACGAGGCAGAAAATTTCGCGGTCGACACCACCAAGGGCTGGCTTTCGCTGCAGTTGACCTTCTGACGCTTAACGCTCAAATGTCGGCGGGCACCGGATCGGGCCGGGCAAAGGCGCTGAGTGCGGCGTGATCCGCGATCTGAACCCGCGCGCCCTTGAGTATCACCCCATGCATTTTGAGCGTGCCGAACGCGCGCGAGAGATTTTCCGGCGTCATCCCCAGCAGCGATGCGAGCAGGCGCTTTTCTCCGCCCAGATCGAACTCGGATACCTGACCGCGCTTGGCGCTGTATTCAAGAAGGTGATTGGCCAGCCGCTCGGCCGATTGCCGCAATTTCATATCCGTGAGCGCGCGCGCCATGTCGCGGTATCCCAGCGCCAGTTCGTGCATGGTCGCCTGCATCAGCGCGGTGTCCCTGCTAATCACCTCGCGTATCAGCGCTGCCGGCACCAGCAGGATGCGCGAAGCGGCGAGCGTTCGGGCGGACATCAGATAGGGAAGATCGGTGATCACTGCGGCGAGGATGAAGCTGGCGACCGGCTCGACAATCTTCATCGTCGTGACGCGCCCAGTCGCGGTGACATAAAGTTCGACCAGCCCGTCAACCAGCACATACAGGAAATCGGCCTGCTGACCGGTTTCGAACAATGTAAGTTGCGGAGGGAATACTTGCAGAAACGAACCCGACAACACCCGTTCGCGCATGGGGTCATCCATATCGCGGAACAACGCGAGGCGGGCAATTTCTGGCTTTTCGCCGATTCGCATTAGACTCATGACCTCCGCCGGGTAAGACGCAAATCTAGCGTTGCAATTGATTCACATCAATCAATAGCTTGACTTGTATGGGAATCGATCTCTGCATTTATCATCCCGACGCGATTTTTCCGGCAGCACGTCAAGAGTTTTGATCTTGGTCAAATCGACCATGCGCGTAAACTTTCATCAGCAACCCGGGCTTTGGCTTATTTGCGACGGGAGCTGCGCATGCGATCGGGGGTTACAGCAGCGGGTGGTCAGCAGAGCCTCGCTTTGGGGCTGAGTACCTTTGCCTTTACGATCTGCTTTGCGGTCTGGACTGTGTTCGCGATCATCGGGATCGAGATCAAGACAGAGTTCGGTCTCAACGACACCCAGTTCGGCCTGCTCGTCGGTACGCCGATCCTCACCGGCTCGCTGGTACGGCTGATGCTCGGTATCTGGACCGATCGGTTTGGCGGGCGGATCGTGTTTCCCCTCACGATGCTGGCTTCGGCCGCATCGACATTCCTCCTTTCCTACAGCGACACCTATTATTTGATGCTGCTCGCGGCGCTTGGACTGGGTCTTGCTGGCGGCGGGTTCGCAGTCGGGGTTGCCTATGTTTCCAAATTCTACCCGCTAGAGCGCCAGGGCGCGGCACTGGGCTTCTTCGGAATGGGCAATGTCGGTGCGGCTGTGACCAAGTTCCTTGCGCCTTGGGTGATGGTGGCGATCGGTTGGGAGGGCGTGGCGCAGGTTTGGGCCGGGGCGCTCGCTGTGGTCGCGGTGCTGTTTTATGTCCTTGCCAAGGACGATCCAGAGTTCGCCGCACGCAAAGCCGCCGGGATTCAGCCGCGCAGCCTCAAAGACCAGCTCGCGCCACTCCGGAACGAGCAGGTCTGGCGCTTCTCGCTGTACTACTTTTTCGTATTCGGCGCGTTTGTGGCGCTGGCCCTGTGGTTGCCCAATTACATGGTCGGGCTCTATGGGATCGACGTGAAGGTGGCAGGGATGCTGGCCGCGACATTCTCGCTCTCTGCCAGCCTGTTCCGCGCCTATGGCGG
Source organism: uncultured Sphingopyxis sp. (assembly GCA_937873425.1). Lineage (GTDB taxonomy): Bacteria > Pseudomonadota > Alphaproteobacteria > Sphingomonadales > Sphingomonadaceae > Sphingopyxis. Next base: position 58,743 of record CALMYE010000013.1, read on the forward strand.
GATCCTGTCGGACAAATATGGCGCGCGGCGGATCATGTACGCAACCTTCGGCGTATCGCTGGTCTGCCTGTTCATGCTGTCCTATCCCGCGACCGATTATGTGATCCACGGGATCAAAGGTGACATCGCCTTTTCGACCTCGATGAGCCTGGTGCCTTTCGTCATTACCGTGTTTGTGCTCGGCTTCTTCATGTCGCTGGGCAAGGCGGCGGTGTTCAAGCATATCCCGGTCTATTACCCCGATCATGTTGGTGCGGTCGGCGGGCTGGTCGGGATGGTCGGCGGACTCGGCGGGTTTGTGCTGCCGATCGTGTTCGGCGCCGTGAGCGACCTGACCGGCATCTGGACCAGCTGCTTCATGGTGTTGTTCGCACTGGTCGGCGTGGCGCTCGCGTGGATGCACATCGCCATCCGCCAGATGGAACAGAAGGCGAGCGGAATCGATGCGCGTTCGCTGCCGCAATTCCCGGAAATGGCCGGTCTGCATGACGAAGCCCGTCATGCCGCTGCGCAGCCGAGCAAGGTGCTCACCGAATGGAAGCCCGAGGATCCGGATTTCTGGCAATCGCAGGGCGAAAGGATCGCGCGGCGCAACCTTTATATCTCGATCCCCGCGCTGCTGCTCGCCTTCGCGGTGTGGATGGTGTGGTCGGTGGTGGTCGCCAAGCTGCCGTCGATCGGCTTCGCCTATACTACTGACCAGCTGTTCTGGCTGGCGGCGCTGCCGGGGCTTTCGGGGGCAACCTTTCGGATCTTCTACAGCTTCATGGTGCCGATCTTCGGCGGGCGGCTGTGGACGACGCTCTCCACTGCTTCGCTACTGATCCCGGCCTTCGGCATCGGCTACGCGGTCCAGAACCCGAATACGCCCTACATCATCTTTCTGGTGCTGGCACTGCTGTGCGGCTTCGGCGGAGGCAATTTCGCCTCGTCGATGTCGAACATCAGCTTCTTCTTTCCCAAGGCGCAGAAGGGCAATGCGCTCGCGCTCAACGCCGGACTCGGCAATCTGGGCGTGTCGGTAATGCAGTTCGCGGTGCCGCTGGCGATTACCGCGGCTGTGTTCGGCGCGCTCGGCGGGGCGGGGCAGCAGACCGTCGAAGGCGGCCAGCTGTGGCTGCAGAACGCAGGGTTTATCTGGGTTCCGTTCATTATCGCCAGCGCGCTGCTCGCCTGGTTCGGGATGAACGACATTGCCGCTGCCAAAGCCAGCTTTGCCGAACAGGCGGTTATCTTTCAGCGCAAGCACAACTGGCTGATGTGCTGGCTTTATACCGGCACGTTCGGTAGCTTCATCGGCTTTTCGGCCGGCCTGCCGCTGCTCGCCAAACAGCAATTCCCTGAGATCGACGTGCTGCAATTCGTGTTCCTTGGCCCGCTGGTGGGCGCGCTGAGCCGCGCGGGCACGGGCTGGGTTTCGGATCGCTGGGGCGGCGCGCGCGTCACCTTGTGGGTGTTCGTGCTGATGATGCTCGGCGTGATTGGGGTGATGTATTTCATCGAGGCCACCAGCTGGTGGGGCTTCCTCGGCATGTTCATCTTCATGTTCTTCATGACCGGGGTCGGCAATGCCTCGACCTTCCAGATGATCCCGGTCATCATGCGCCAGGAAGTGCCGCGGCTCATGCCCGATCTTCCGACCGATGCGCAGCTGCGCCAGGCCGAAAAGGAATCCGCCGCGATTGTCGGCTTCACCTCGGCGATTGCCGCCTACGGTGCCTTCTTCATCCCCAAGAGCTTCGGCAGCGCGATCACCGCGACCGGATCGCCGATGTTGGCGCTGTGGGGTTTCCTGATCTTCTACGCCAGCTGCGCCGCGCTGACGTGGTTTGTCTACACCCGCCGCGGTGGCCTGCTGCACGATATCGAACGCGGGCGCACGCCTGCTCCTGCCACCATTTCCTCGACCCTGAAAGGAGCTGCCGCATGAGCCAGCTACTCGACCGCCTGACCTTTTTCCGTCAGCCTAAACAGGCCTTTTCCGCAGGTCACGGTGTCACCACCAACGAAAACCGCGACTGGGAGGACAGCTATCGCAAGCGCTGGCAGCATGACAAGATCGTGCGGAGCACCCATGGGGTGAACTGCACGGGTTCGTGCAGCTGGAAGATCTATGTCAAGGGCGGGATCATAACCTGGGAAACCCAGCAGACCGATTATCCGCGCACCCGCCCTGATCTGCCCAACCACGAGCCGCGCGGCTGCCCGCGCGGGGCGAGCTACAGCTGGTATATCTACTCGGCCCAGCGCCTGAAATATCCCATGGTGCGCTCGCGGCTGCTGAAACTGTGGCGTGAAGCGCGCATCCTGCGCACCCCGGTGGCGGCCTGGGCCTCGATCGTCGAAAATCCGGCCAAGCGGAAAAGCTATACCGCCATTCGCGGCCACGGCGGATTCGTGCGGTCGACGTGGGACGAGGTGAACGAAATCATCGCAGCCGCGAATGCATATACCGCTAAAACCTATGGCCCTGACCGGGTGATCGGGTTCAGCCCGATCCCGGCGATGTCGATGGTCAGCTACGCGGCGGGATCGCGCTACCTGTCGCTGCTCGGCGGGACGATCATGAGCTTTTATGACTGGTATTGCGATCTGCCACCCGCATCCCCGCAAACCTGGGGCGAACAGACCGATGTTCCCGAAAGCGCCGATTGGTACAATTCGGGGTTCCTGATGATGTGGGGTTCCAACGTGCCCCAAACGCGCACGCCCGATGCGCACTTCATGACCGAGGCGCGTTATCGCGGGACCAAGGTGGCGGTGGTCAGCCCCGACTATGCCGAAGCGACCAAGTTCGCTGATCTGTGGTTAAACCCCAAGCAAGGCACCGATGCCGCGCTGGCGATGGCGATGGGTCATGTGATCCTGCGCGAATATCACCTCGACCGGCAGGCGGAGTATTTCGAGGATTATTGCCGCAAATATTCCGACATGCCCATGCTTGTGCGACTGGTCGAAAAGGATGGCGCATGGGTGCCTGAAAACCTACTGCGCGCCGCCGATTTCCTCGACAATCTGGGTGAGAGCAACAACGCCGACTGGAAAACCGTCGCTATCGACGACGCGACCGATGAAGTGGTGGTGCCGTCAGGCTCGGCGGGCTTCCGCTGGGGCGAGCAAGGCAAGTGGAACCTTCAGGAACAGGACGGGCGCGGCAATGCCACCCGTCTGCGGCTGACGAACATCCTCGATTGCCATCATGACGAAGCGATCGAGGTTGCCTTCCCCTATTTCGGCAATCTTGAACATGATCACTTCCAGGGCACCGATCACCCAAGCGTGCTGAAACGTCGGGTGCCGGTGCGACAGATGCAGTTGAAGAATGGCAAGGCTTTTGTCGCCACCGTGTTCGATCTGTTCTGCGCCAACTACGGCCTAGATCGCGGTCTGGGCGGCGATCATGTCGCGCGCGATTACAGCGCAATGGAGCCTTACACCCCGGCCTGGGCGGAAAAGATCACCGGGGTCCCGGTCGATCACATCATTACCGCGGCGCGTGAATTTGCGTCCAATGCCGAAATCACCAACGGCAAATCGATGGTGATCTTGGGGGCCGGTATCAACCATTGGTATCATATGGACATGACCTACCGCGGCATCATCAACCTGTTGGTGATGTGCGGTTGTGTTGGCCAATCGGGCGGCGGCTGGTCGCATTATGTCGGTCAGGAAAAGCTGCGCCCGCAGACGGGGTGGGCACCGCTGGCCTTTGCGCTCGATTGGAACCGTCCGCCGCGCCACATGAACTCGACCAGCTTCTTCTACGCTCACACCGATCAATGGCGGTATGAGACGCTGGGAGTGGAGGAGATCCTGTCCCCCACCGCGCCCGATGGCGATTGGGACGCTAGCCTGATCGATTACAACGTGCGCGCTGAACGCATGGGCTGGCTGCCGTCAGCGCCGCAATTGAAGACCAATCCGCTCGACGTGGGCAAGGCGATCAAGGCCAGCGGCAAGAACGCGAGCGAATACGTCGCCGATGCGTTCAAGGCCGGCGAATTGGAAATGTCGTGTTTCGATCCCGATGATCCGGCGAACTGGCCGCGCAACATGTTCGTGTGGCGTTCGAACCTGCTGGGTTCGTCGGGCAAGGGGCACGAATATTTCCTCAAGCACCTGCTGGGCACCGCGCACGGCGTGCAGGGCAAGGATTTGGGCGAGACCGGCGCGCAAAAGCCCAAGGAAGTCAAATGGCACGATGACGCGCCCAAGGGTAAGCTTGACCTGCTGGTGACGCTTGATTTCCGCATGTCGACCACCTGCGTCTATTCCGACATCGTGCTGCCGACCGCGAGTTGGTATGAGAAGGACGATCTCAACACCTCGGACATGCACCCCTTTATCCACCCGCTGTCTGCGGCAGTGGACCCGGTGTGGGAATCTCGCAGCGACTGGGAAATCTACAAGGGCATTGCCAAGGCGTTTTCCGAAGTCGCGCCCGAAGTGCTGGGCGTCGAACAGGACGTGGTGCTGACCCCGATCCAGCACGACAGCCCGAACGAGATCGCGCAACCTTATGACGTGGCCGACTGGGGCAAGGGTGAGGTTGAGCCGATCCCCGGCGTCACGATGGCCAATGTCGCATTGATTGAACGCGATTATCCAGGCCTCTACAAACGCTTTACCGCGCTGGGCCCGCTGATGGAAAAGCTCGGCAATGGCGGCAAGGGGATCGGCTGGAACACCGATCACGAAGTTACGGCCTTGCGCAATCTGAATGGCGCGGTGCTCGATGACGGCCCCACGAAGGGCATGGCACAGATCGAAACCGCGATCGATGCGGCCGAAGTGATCCTGATGCTGGCACCCGAGACCAATGGCGAGGTTGCGGTCAAGGCATGGGCTGATTTGTCTAAGAAAACCGGGCGCGATCACACCCATCTGGCGCTGCCCAAGGAAGACGAGAAAATCCGCTTTCGCGATCTTCAAGCCCAGCCGAGAAAGATCATCTCCTCGCCCACCTGGTCAGGGATCGAAAGCGAGCACGTGTGTTACAACGCGGGCTACACCAACGTCCACGAACTGATCCCGTGGCGCACGCTGACCGGGCGTCAACAGCTGTATCAGGATCACAAGTGGATGCGCGCCTTTGGCGAAGGCTTCTGCGTCTATCGCCCGCCGATCGATACCAAGGCGGTCAAGCCGATGCTGGACGAGGCCAAGGATGCGCCACACGTGATCCTGAACTTCATCACTCCGCACCAGAAATGGGGCATCCATTCGACCTATACCGATAACCTGCTGATGCTGACGCTGTCGCGCGGCGGGCCGATCGTGTGGTTGAGCGAGGTGGACGCTGCCAAGGCGGGGCTGGTCGATAATGACTGGGTCGAAACCTTCAATTCCAACGGTGCCCTGGTGGCCCGCGTGGTCGTGTCGCAGCGGATGAAGGAAGGCACGCTGTTCATGTATCACGCGCAGGAAAAGATCACGAACATGCCCGGATCTCCGCTGACCGGGCAGCGCGGGGGGATCCACAATTCCGTCACCCGCGCGGTGCTGAAGCCGACCCACATGATCGGCGGCTATGTCCAGCTGGCCTACGGCTTCAACTATTACGGCACCGTCGGATCGAACCGCGATGAATATGTCATCGTCCGTAAGTTAACGAAGGTCGACTGGCTCGAAGGGGCCTTGGCCGAAGGGGAGACCGTAGCATGAAAATCCGCGCACAGATTGGTAAGGTCTTGAACCTTGATAAGTGCATCGGCTGCCACACCTGCTCGGTCACATGCAAGAATGTGTGGACCAGCCGGGAAGGCATGGAATACGCTTGGTTCAACAACGTCGAGACCAAGCCCGGCATCGGCTATCCCAAGGATTGGGAAAATCAGAAGCGCTGGAACGGTGGCTGGGTGCGCACGCCGGGCGGATCGATCCGGCCCAAGATGGGCGGCAAGTGGCGGCTGCTGGCGAAAATCTTCGCTAACCCCGATTTGCCTGAAATCGACGATTACTACGAACCCTTCACGTTTGATTACGCCCATTTGCAAAAGGCGGGCGAGAGCAAGGCTTTCCCCACCGCACGCCCACGCAGCCTGATTTCGGGCAAGCGGATGGAGAAGATCGAATGGGGACCGAATTGGGAAGAAATACTCGGCGGGGAATTTTCCAAACGGTCGGAGGATTACAACTTCGAAGGGGTGCAGAAGGAAATCTACGGCCAGTTCGAAAACACCTTCATGATGTATCTGCCGCGATTGTGCGAACATTGCCTCAACCCGACCTGCGTCGCGGCCTGCCCCTCGGGCGCGATCTACAAGCGTGAGGAGGACGGCATCGTTCTGATCGATCAGGAGGCCTGCCGCGGTTGGCGCATGTGCGTCTCGGGCTGCCCCTACAAGAAAATCTACTACAACTGGAAAAGCGGCAAATCGGAAAAGTGCATCTTCTGCTATCCGCGGATCGAGGCAGGCCAGCCGACGGTATGCAGCGAAACCTGCGTCGGGCGCATCCGCTACCTTGGCGTGATGCTCTATGATGCGGACCGCATTGAGGAAGCCGCCAGCGCCGAGAATGTCGAAGACCTGTATCAGGCGCAGCTCGATATCTTCCTTGATCCGCATGATCCGGCAGTTATCGAACAGGCGCGCAAGGACGGCGTGCCTGAAAACTGGCTTGAGGCCGCGCGCCATTCGCCGGTCTGGAAGATGGCGATGGAATGGAAAGTCGCCTTCCCGCTCCACCCTGAATACCGCACCCTGCCGATGGTGTGGTATGTGCCGCCGCTGTCGCCGATCAGTGCCGCTGCGAACGCCGGACAGATTTCGGTCAACAACAACATGCCCGATGTGCGCTCTTTGCGTATCCCGCTCAAATATCTCGCCAACTTGCTGACCGCAGGCGACGAGGAGCCGGTGGCGCTGTGCCTCGAACGGATGCTGGCCATGCGCGGCTATATGCGTTCGAAGTCGATCGACGGCGTGCAAAACGAAAGCATCGCCGAAGGCGTTGGCCTGACCGGCGCGCAGATCGAGGAAATGTACAAGGTAATGGCGCTGGCCGACTATGAGGATCGCTTCGTCATTCCGACCGGCCACCGCGAAGATGCCGAGGACATGTTCGAGGAACGCGGCTCTTGCGGCTTTTCCTTCGGCAATGGCTGCTCGGGCGGGTCAAGCGATACCAATTTGTTCGGCGCGCCGGCGCGCAAGAAACTCCAGACGCCGACGGAGGTGTTCTGATGCAATCGCTTCATCTGATCTCGCTGCTGCTGCAATATCCATCGTGTGAATTGCAGGCGGTGGCGGCCGAAATTCGTCAGCGGCTGGCAGCGGACCCGGCGCTGCCGCAGGCCGCTGCCGCCGCGCTCGACCCGCTGCTGATCCGGCTCGCAACGGGCGACATCTATGATGTGCAGGAAGCCTATGTCGAACTGTTCGACAGGGGGCGGGCGCACAGCCTGCATCTGTTTGAGCATGTCCACGGCGAGAGCCGCGACCGCGGGCAGGCGATGGTCGATCTGCGCCAGCGCTATCTCGATGCAGGGCTGGAGCCGGAAGGCAACGAACTGCCCGACTATCTGCCACTGTTCCTCGACTATTGCTCGACCCTGTCCGAAGCCCGCGCGCGCGACACGCTGGCAGAACCAGGCGTCGTGCTGATCGCGCTCGCGTCGCGACTCGCTGCCAAGGGGTCAGATTACGCCCCGGTGTTCGCGCTGCTGTGCGAGGTTGCCGGCCTCGAAATGGACGCGGAGGCGGCCAAAGCCCTTTCTCCGGCCGAAGACCCCGAAACGCTGGAAGACCTCGACGCGCAGTGGGAAGAGGAGGAAATCCGTTTCACCGCCGACGCTGCGCCCGATCCTACCGCTGCTTGCCCGCAGGTGAGCGCGATCCTCGACCGGATGCGCGCGCCATTGCCGGCCAACCCCGCCAACAGGAGCTGAGCCATGGACATTTTCATCAACCACCTGTTGTTCGGTATCTATCCCTATATCGCGCTGGTGGTGCTGGCGATCGGATCGATCATCCGGTTCGACCGCGAGCCCTACAGCTGGCGATCGGGCTCCAGCCAGCTTTTGCGGCGCAGACAGCTGATTGCGGGCTCGGTGCTGTTCCATGTGGGCGTGATCTTCATTTTCTTCGGACACTTGATCGGCCTGCTCACCCCGATCGCGCTGTTCGACGCCCTGGGTATCAGTCACGGGGCAAAGCAGCTCCTTGCGATCGTCGCGGGCGGTATCGCCGGGGCTATGGCCATTGTCGGCGCGACCCTGCTGATCCATCGCCGCTTCTTCGATCCCCGCGTGCGCGCCAATTCCAGCTTCAGCGATAATATGATCATTTTGATCCTGTGGGTTCAGCTGGCGCTGGGCCTGGCAACAATACCGATCTCCGCGGGGCATCTCGACGGGCACGAGATGGTCAAGTTCATGAACTGGGCACAGGGCATCTTCACGTTCCGGGCCGATGCAGCGAGCCACGTGGCTGATGTCCACATAATCTTCAAACTGCACCTGTTCCTGGGGCTGACGATTCTTTTGCTGTTTCCTTTCACACGGCTTGTGCACATGCTGAGCGTGCCGGTTCGCTACCTGTGGCGCAGCGGCTATCAGATTACGCGCTCGCGCCGGAGCTTGGGCCGTGGCTGACCTTCTCGATCGCTGCCCGGTGCGTGTCGGGGGAGTCGAGATCCCGGAGGCCGCCATTGCCGCCGAGGCGCAGAACCATCCCGCCCCCGATGCCGAAACCGCGTGGCGCGAAGCCGCCAAGGCGCTTGCGATCCGCCAGCTGTTGCTTGCCGAGGCCGACAGGCTAGGACTTCCAGCCGCCGAGCGTCACGACGCGCAAGGTCGGGCGCTGACGGACGAGGATGCACGAATCGACGCGCTTCTGGAGAGTGAAATTGCGGTGCCCATGGCAACCGTTGCAGAGGCCCGGCGCTTCTACGATCGCCACAGCGCACGCTTCGCCAGTGATACGCTGGTCGAGGCCGAACATATTCTGTTCTCGGCCAATCCGAACGATTCCTTCGCCTACAGTCTCGCAGTGGGCGACGCACGCACGGCCATCCGCAAGCTTCAGGCCGACCCGGCCTGTTTTGCGGAGCTCGCCCGCACGAAATCGGCCTGTCCTTCAAAGGAACAGGGCGGCAATCTGGGCCAGATCGGCAAGGGGCAGACCGTCGCCGAGTTCGAAGCGGCGCTGCTCGCTCTCGACGAGGGGCAATTGTGCAGCGAACCGGTGCGGACCCGCTTTGGCGTACATGTGATCCGCGCCGGGCGCCGGGTTGAAGGGCGTCAGTTGCCGTTCGAGGCGGTCGAGGCGTCGATCCGCGACTATCTGGAGGAAGCGAGCTATCGCAAGGCTACGGCGCAGTATCTCGCGATTCTGGCCAGCCGGGTACCGATCGACGGGGTCGAACTGCCGATCGCGGACGGGCCGCTGGTCCAGTGACCGATCGCCGCGCCCGCGTCCCCGACCTGCTGTCGCTCTCTCCGCCCTTGCTGGACGGGATCGGCCGACGCTTCGAATATCTGCGCTTGTCGCTGACCGAGATATGCAACTTTCGCTGCACTTATTGCCTGCCCGAAGGCTACCGCAGGCCATGCAGCCGTCCGGTCGAACTGTCGATCGAGGAGATCGCGCGCGCTGTCGCGGCGTTTGCAAAACTGGGGCTGTGGAAAGTCCGGCTGACCGGTGGTGAGCCGACGCTGCGCCGCGACTTCGACGCCGTCGCGCGCATGGTAGCGGCGGTTCCGGGCATCCGCCGCGTCGCGATGACCACCAACGGATATCGCCTTGCCGAGAAAGCGCAGGCGTGGCGCGATTGCGGGATCAGCGCGATCAACATCAGCATCGACTCGCTCGATCCGGCACGGTTCGCGGCGATCACCGGCCACGACCGGCTCGCGGATATTCTTCGCGGGGTTGCCGCGGCGCAGGCGGCGGGGTTCGAGAGCATCAAGCTGAACGCCGTGCTGATGCGCGGCATCAATGACGATGAACTAGAGGCGATGATCGATTTCGTCGCTAGCCGCGATCTCTCGCTAAGGTTCATCGAAGTCATGCGCACGAACGACAATGTCACCTTCTTTGCCAAACACCATGTCGCGGGACAGACGGTGATCGACCGCCTGGAAGCCGCTGGCTGGCGCCGCCTGCCGCGTCAGCCGGGCGCAGGGCCGGCCATCGAGCTTGGCCATCCCGGTGCGAAGGGCCGGATCGGCATCATCGCACCCTATGCGCGCGATTTCTGTTCGAGCTGCAACCGGTTGCGGCTGTCGTCGGACGGCCGCCTCCACCTCTGTCTGTTCGGCGATGGTGGCATCGACCTGCGCCCGCATCTGGCCAACGAGGATCCCACGGCATTGATTGGGCGGATTCGTACCCTAGTCGCCGCCAAGGCTCCGGCGCATCGCCTGCATGAAGGGCAAAGCGGTGCGACCCCGCATCTTGCATCGATCGGAGGTTGACGGATGATCGAGACCAACATCAACATCGAGCTATGCGGACGACTGGCCGAACCTTGCGGACGGGTTCTCAGCATCGGCATCCCCAATGGCGGGCTGTCTGTCCCCGAAATGGTCGCGCGGCTGCTGCAATATTATCCCGATCTGCTGCCCGCGCTCGCGCGGGGACGCATTCGCGCCTGCGTCAATGAAACCATCGTGCCTGATCGGTCCAGGGTGCGGCCGGGCGATCAAGTGGCGCTATTTCCGCCCGTATCGGGCGGCTGACCATGGACGTCGAACTGGCCCACCATCCCTTTGATCCCGCCGAGCGGCAGGCTGCATTCGCGCGCGCGGCACCCGACGAGGGTGCCGTGGTCAGCTTCACGGGCTTTGCGCGCGCGACAGGTGGCGCAGGCAACGTCGTGGCACTCGTGCTTGAACACTATCGTGGGGTAACCCTTGCTTCGATGGAGGAAATTGTCCGGGATGCCCATGTGCGCTTCGCGGTGACGCGGTGCCATGTGGTACATCGCCATGGTCGAGTTGCGCCGGGAGAGGCCGTCGTGTTCGTTGCCGCCGCTGCGCGGCACCGGCGAGCGGCATTTGAAGCGGCCGATTACATCATGGACCGGCTCAAGACCGAGGCTGTGTTCTGGAAGCGCGAGGAGGGAGATTTTGGCATCGCCTGGATCGAGCCGACCGACGACGATGCCGCTGACGTTCGGCGCTGGTCACTGATTGAGGATTGATGGATGCTCGGTATCGACGAATCGCTCCGTTTCTTTCCGCTCCGCATTGCAGTGCTCACGATCTCCGACACGCGTACGCGCGATAACGACACATCGGGCGCACTGCTTGCTGACCGGTTGCAAGGCGCGGGCCACCGGCTGATCGATCGGGTAATCGTTCGCGACGATATCGAAGCGATCCGCTCGCAGTTGCAGCGGTGGCTGTCGAATCCGGCGATCGAGATCATTCTGACTACCGGCGGGACCGGCTTTTCACCACGCGACAATACGCCGGAAGCGGTCAAGCCGCTCCTGCGCCGCGATATGGATGGCTTTGCCGCCGCCTTTCACGCCAAGAGCCTTACTACGGTCGGCGTCGCGACCATGCAGTCGCGGGCCTTCGCAGGACAGGTCGGCGACGCCTTCATCTTCTGCCTCCCGGGCTCGCCCGGCGCCTGCCGCGATGCGTGGGACGGACTGCTCGAGCTCGAATTCGACAGCCGACACAAACCATGCTCGATCGCTGGCGCGCTGCCCCGGCTGCGCGACATCTGCGCATGATCGTGCTCGAAGCAGCGCTGTCCCTGCTCGCCGCCCGGGTCACACCGCTCGCGGTCGAGGAGGTGGCAATTGATGCCGCGGCCGGGCGGGTTCTTGCTGCACCCGTCCTCGCCCGCGCCCAGTCGCCCCGCACGGCGGTTGCGGCCATGGACGGCTATGCCGTGAACGACGCCACGACCGCACCCGAGGTGCCGCTGAAGCTGGTCGGCGAAGCACGACCAGGAGCACGCTATACCGGCAACGTTGCGCCGGGGGAGGCCGTCCGCATCTTTACCGGAGCACCGATGCCCAATGGCACCGATCGCTGTATCATGCAGGAATATGCGACGCGCGATGGCGATCTTGTCCGCTTTGCCGCGGACTATGGGCCTGGCTGGCATGTCCGAGAGGCAGGCAGCGATTTTGCGGCCGGGACCGTGGCGGTCGATGCGGGAAGGCGGCTCGACCCGCGCGCGATGATTGCCGCCGCCGCCGCGGACCGCAAAACAATATGCGTACATGCCCGCCCGCGGGTCGCGATCATCGGGACTGGCGACGAGCTCGCGCATCCCGGGGATGCATGGCAACGCGCCGACGCTGTTCCTGACAGCGTGACACATGGCGTTGCGGCGATGGCGGCACAGGCCGGTGGCATAATCGTCGCGCGATCGATCGGGATCGACGATCTGGCCGAACTTGAGGCGCTGGCCGGCACGATGCTCGACCGCGCTGATGTGGTGGTCGTAACCGGCGGCGCTTCGGTCGGTGACCGTGACTTTGCGCGGCCGATGTTCGCTCCCCATGGTCTCGATCTTCTGTTTGCGAAGGTGGCGATCAAGCCCGGTAAACCAGTCTGGATCGGCCGGGCCCGGAAAAACTGGGTGCTTGGCCTGCCTGGTAACCCGGGCTCGGCAATGGTGACCGCACGCCTGTTCCTGTGGCCGCTGCTTGCCGCGCTTCAGGGGCAGCCAGTCGGGTCGGTGCTGCGATGGCGCCGTCTGCCGCTGGCGGTGCCGATGGCCGCGACGGGGTCGCGCGAAACATTGGTTCGCGCCTGCTGGGACGATGAAGGACTTTGCCCGATTAACTTGCAGGACAGCGGCGCGCAGCGCGCGCTGGTCGATGCCGGGTGGCTCATCCGTTGCCCGGCTGGAACCCCGGCCCTGCCCGCGGGTCAAATGGTTAACGCGCTCTCGATCTCGCCGGGTTTTTGAGTTCCGCACGAGCGAGCTCGCATGCTCTATTCCTCACTACCCCAGCCATTATGGCGAACTGGACGCAATTCTATCCCCAATAGGTCAGCCGAAAGAAGGCGCCGACCGCTGTGGGAATGGCTGAGGTTGCTATGCTGCGGCCTCACGTTGTAATCAGGCGAAGCGCGCGCTCGAGGGAGCGAATGCCCGCAAGTGGTCGAATCCGGTCATCTGTTCAAGTTTGCCGGATGAACACTGCGTCTCAATATCTGCGTCTAAAAGCGGATGAGGTGGATGGCTCCCGCTCACGGCATCTAGGTGCCAAGATGGGCTGCTGTCATGCAACCCGAGCAAAGGAGCCACCCACCATGGAGATTAGCACGATCGGCCTGGATTTGGCCAAGAACGTTTTTCAGGTTCACGGTATCAGCACAAGCGGAGAGGTTGTAATTCGCAGGGCGCTGCGACGATCGCAGGTGCTGCCGTTCTTCGAGAAGCTGCCGCCTTGCCTGGTAGGTGCCGAGGCTTGCGGGACGTCGCATCACTGGGCGCGCGAACTGACCAAGTTGGGTCATGAGGTGCGGCTGATGCCGGCAGCTTACGTGAAGCCCTACGTGAAGCGCGGCAAGAATGATGCCGCAGATGCGGAGGCGATCTGCGAAGCGGTCACACGCCAGACGATGCGGTTCGTGCCGATCAAGTCGCGCGAGCAGCAAGCGGCCTTGTCGCTGCATCGCGTGCGCAGCCTGTTGATCAAGCAGCGCACGCAGCTGGTCAACATGATGCGCAGCGTGCTCGCCGAGCTGGGCGTCGCTATCCCGGTTGGGATCGTAAAGGCACTGCAGATGGCGCGGGAGATCGTCGACGGCGAATCGAAGCTCGATTTGCCTGTCGAGGCTGCCAACGTCGTCGCCATGCTGGCAGGGCAACTGCTCCAGCTACACACCCAGCTGCGGAAGCTCGACCTGCGTCTCGCCGCTCTGCAACGCAGCGACGACCGGGCCCGACGTCTGGCAACGATCCCTGGTATCGGGCCGATCGGCGCGACCGCGCTCGCCGCGTCGGTCACTGATCCAAAGCAGTTCTCGTCAGGGCGCCAGTTTGCCGCCTGGCTGGGCCTGACCCCGCGGCAGAGCTCGAGTGGCGGTAAGGACCGCTTGGGGCGCATTACCAAGATGGGCGACAGATATCTGCGGCAGCTCCTGGTCGTCGGCGCCACCGCGCTGGTCCGGTACGCCAAGGAGAAGCGCGGCACGGTTGATCCGCGCTTTATCGCTTTGCTCGCCAGAAAGCCCGCGCGCGTCGCCTCGGTCGCAATTGCCAACAAGATGGCGCGGATCGCATGGGCCGTCATGGCGCGCGGCGGCGTCTTCGAACGCGGGCATGCGCCGATACTGGCAGCAGCATAGATCGAAAGCTTAGCTGAGGCGATCAGCTTCACCAGGTTGTGAGAGCGAAGGATGTGATGGCAAAACCGGTCGGACCGGGAGCAAGGACAACCCAGGGACTGTCATAGGCGTCATAGCCTGCAAAGCCGATCGGACCTTGTTCACGGACCCCATCAGGGCCAGCAGTCTACACCGACTGCATCAACAGGCCGGACAGACGACTGCACCCGACCAACGGCCAGATCATCACTTTACACTTGCAACGCGGGAGCCATCCACAGAGGTCAGTCCGCAATCGGCCATCTTGCACATGGCTCTGTCCCAGTCTGATCGGAGAAGATGCTTACGTAGATTCCACGATTTTGGTCTCGACATCACTGGGATACTTCATAGCTGTCTGTGGAAGAGCTGTACCGCTTCCCACCGCGACAGTGGTGAGTTCAGAGGAACAGCGATGATGCTGCGGACACGGCTTGCGGCGTTCCTAGAAAGCATCTGCTCGGTACGAGCAGATGCACCTGGGGGACGTCGCAAGTTTCGTATCGATTCATGACTCGCAGTATCGCTGCGCGCGCGTCAACATTTGTAATCCAATGCATGTGAAAGCGGCGACCTCCACCAGACGCAGGCGAAAAGCAGCTGGTCGGCACACGGTCAGTGCCCGAAAGGCGTAGCCGCCTGTTAACAATCAGGGGGTCGATGTTTGAATACGTTACGAAAATTTCGCGAGATTTAAAGTGATTGATTTCAATAGGACAGAGCCCTTACATCGCCTGAACGGCAGAAATCTGTCGTTTTCGCCGCGAGGCTAGAAGTAGGTGCGAGTTATCATAATCCGCGTGTCGGGAGTTCGAGACCTCCTGCCTTAGCCTTCCGTATCAACGAATATGATCTCGCTATCATCATAGGGCGGCCAATCACGCTCGTTCGAGGACGGGGCCATGTAGAGTCCGCCGCGAGCAGCATCGATAAAGCGGCGTACGGTCATCAGCGATTCTTGAGTTCCGCTGGTGATCAGATCGATTGGCGCTGCTCCACCGAAAACCCGAGCATCATGTGGCTGACGAAGCCAGACGACACCTTCTTGGTCCTCGTCGAAAAGCGTCCTCAGGCCTATATGAATCCCGAGGATCGCCGAAATCCGTGTCAGGACATTGACGCTCAGCGTGAAGTCCCGATGCTCGCGAGCTTTCTTGACCCAGCCATAATAGGTCGATCGAGCCGGATAGCCGAGGATCAGCCGGCGCTGTTCCCCGGTCAGTCCCCAAAAATTGGCGATCACAACGAAGGTCCGCAGACTAGCCCCGCTCAGCTGGCGACGGTTCGCTGGCGCGAACCGTGCGATGGCAGTCCTGGCGGCGGAGCTGGAGTTCGAGGAACCGGGGTGCTTGTCCATCTCTCACACGTCCGGCGCGACCGCCCCAGAGTCAGCGCCAGACCCACCGGCCGCCCCCTCGGGTAGAGGCACGGCAACGAGCAGCGCGTCACGGATCAGCGCGAGCGACCCAGCGCCGCGGTCATGATCGCGAAGCAGGAATTCTTCATCGATGGCAGGCAGGCCTTCCGGCTCGTAACCGTCGCATTGGACGCGAACCTCGTAGGTTGCGATGCGACCGTTCGAGATATTCCCGGCCGTGATCTCGCCGATCTTGTACTTCCGTTCCTCGCGGCCCCAGGGCCAGACTTCGATATTCACCACTAGCATGACATCTTCCTTTTCATATTTTCGGTGCAACCCGGCACTTCGCGGGTCAGATTCCTTCTGGGTCCAGCGCGTCGAAATCGACCGCCTGCTTCAACCCGCGCCTGGACAGCTTGAATATGGGCTTGCTCGCATCCTGATCGGGTACGAAGTGGAGCACGCCTTCGATCAGGCAGGGCCGATATTCGCGGTGCCACACAGGCACGAGGCCGTGGGTCCCGATGTCGACGACGGCCCTGTTTTTGCCGGTGCCCGGCCGCGCGACATAGACCATCAGCGCGTCGCAGCGTGACAGTCCCATCATGTCCTCGACGGCATGATGATCGCCGACGGCCGAGGCATTGGCTGGGACGATCAGCAGATCGGCATCAGCCGCGATCAGATAGTGCGCGCATTTCGCCGGCAAGATCGGCGGCTTCTCGTCGAGTCCGATCCCGGCGGTCCGGACGATAGCGAGCGCCGCTCGCAGCGTTTCCATTTCTTCGGCTCGGTCGATCACGGTGGGGTATTTTGGCATATATAATCCATTCCTTGGCAGCGCTGGCTGGACAGCCGCTGCTTTCCTTCATTCGCTCCAGCCACAGCTGAGCGGTCTTCTTCCTTCGGGTTTGTTGTCGGCGCCGGCGGGCGCCGAGCGGCAGGCCGTCAGCCTCCTTGCCGTGCCTGCCATTCGGCCCACTCGGCAGCGAACATCGCCTTGCCTGCGTCCGCCGCAAATGGTCGAACAAAGTCTGCAAAGCCGTACGCTTTGAGTTCGCGCGCCAAGGCCATCAGGTGCACATGCGGCGGATTGGTCGAGCCGATCTGGACCGGCAGGTGGAAAGCTGCGATGACAGCGAGATTGCGCTCGCGGCAGAGACGTTCGCGCGCGAAAGCGCGTACGTCTTCCCAGATGGCATGAATCCGATCGGCGTCGGGAAAGCGGATCGTCATCATGACGAGCAGATCCTTCTGCCCTTCAAAGGCCTGTTCTTCATATTGCTCGCAGAGGCGCTTCGGATCGAGGCAATCGTCGTGCGCCATCGGCGGAAGCAGGACGTCCCAGCAATAACAGGAAGGTTCCCATGGCGCCGCGACGTCGGCCTTGCGTCCCGGCGATAAACGCCGGAGCACCGAGCCGGGAACGGTCTGGATCGCGCCACTTCCAATCCGGCGCCGTACCACACCGAAGACAAGATTGGGGTCGCTGCCGCCTTCGACCGGGACAAAATCGAGGCCGTCGATCGCAGGTAGCTTTTTCATCGCCATGACCAGCCTCCGCGCAGATGCGCGTCGAGATGCGCACTCGCCCGCTCGATGCCGGCGGTCCGGTCCCAATCGTCAGCGTAAGGTGCATGTTCGGTCAGAAACAGCCCATGAGGCAGCAACCGTACCGAGAGGTCTTCACCCAAGGGCACGAGCCAACTGTCGCCCGCAAGGCCGCGAAACAACCGATAATCCTGAAACCATTTCAGGTCGCCATCGTCGGGAAGAAGGAGGTCGATCGTGACGTCAGTGGCCGATTGGCTCTGCGAATGCCGCAACAAAACGACCGGATGCCGGGTTGCGATCGCTTCGGCTTCCATCTCGCCGAGGAACAGCGGCGAAGCGCAAGCGGTCGCTCGAACAATGATGCCGGGCGTCGCGATAAATAGGCTGTCGGCCAGAATGCCGGCCATGTTCAGCACATCGCGGGTCGCGCGACTGTGCATCAGCGACGCCAAGTAGCGCATCAGCTTGATGTCGGCTCGCGTTGCGGTCGGCAGCGGGATACTGCCCTTGATCACGCACCCCAGCATTGTCGGACGCGGCTCGATCATAAGATCGATTGCGCCGATCGGCGGATAGAAATTCGTCATTGGGACTTACTCGTTTTGAACGACCCAGATGCCGGGGCTCTCGGCAGCCCCGGCGTCAGATGTCTTTCATCCTTCTCGCAGGGCCAGCCTGCGCCTTCTCTTCCGTTGAAACTTCGGCGCGTCATGTAATCCTCTCGAGGAGTTTCTAGCGCGCAGCGACAAAGAGCGCGTGTCGCTGCCATTCGATCAGATCGGACAATTGGTCGGCGGATTGCCGCCCACCGCTTATGAAAAGAATGAGCGGTGGGCGAACGAGGACGTCCGGACGACGCGCCATGCGCAATGCAAATCCTGGCAGCGGGCCGGCTACAAGGTCTCGGTCGATCGGTGCGCCCGGATCGCGACCTTCGCGAGGACGGATTGACCGAGGTGTCGCTTTTTGACCACCATCGCTTGCGCGCCGGCCGCAAAAATGCTCGTCATGGTGGTCGCGCAAGAGCGCGGTCGCCGATCGAGGTGAGGGAGCAGACGATGGCATGAAAACGCTCGACCGAAGATAAATATGCAATGGCGGGGATTTTTGTGGGCATGGCGATCGCCGCGGTTGCCGCGATCCTGTTCGCCTCGCATTCCAGCACGATTGTCCGCTATCTGATCATGGCATCGGGGCTCTTGATCGGCTGGCTCGTCGGGCGCTCGATTGGCAGGCGCAAAAGCCAGAGCGAATAATCGTCATCCATTCTGCAATCGCCGGGACGACACATGTCGCCTGCCGCGCACCGTTTATCGCAGTGTGGTTGATCGGAAAGCCGGCCGCCCATGAACTCGCCTCGCATGCAGGAGACTTCAGATGTCCGGCAGATATTTGTTGGCGATCACCGCCTTGACGATAGCCGTACCAGCATCGGGTCAGGATATCCCGATGATCGATGCAGTGGGGGCTTATAATCACAGCCAGGTCATGCGCCACCGCGATGGAACGACGGAAAAGAAGCGCCAACCTTCGCCCGATCCACAGAAACTCGGCCATCATCGGATCATGGCTTTGAGCCCGGAATCACGAAAATCGCTCATCGCTCTGAAACCCGAACTGGACCGCCGCACGAAGCGGGACGGCGAAGCCGCTGCCAATCGCTGGTTTGAAGCAAGGGTTGCCGAGGCGGAACGGCGCGAGGGAATAAGGCGCTAGCTAGGCACTACGTCACAAAGTTTTAACCGCACTCGTGCTCAGATGGGGCAACCCCGCCCGCCTGCGACCCGGCGCGGCGGGGCCACGCATCGCTCAATTGGCGCCGGCAGGTGATCGCACCGCTCAGACTTGCAGGCGAAAAATCTCACCCTTCCCCTCGAGCCGAAGCTCGTGGATCATGTCGATCCGCTCGCCGTCCCAATGGTATCGGAAATGCCGTCTCTGGACGGGCTTGGCGATGACATCGGGCCAGAACGCGGCGATGCATTCGCCGCCGGGATTGCGCACCGAAGGATAAACAATCCCGTCATTTCCAGCATCGCGGTGCTGGCGTGCGAAAGCTTGTGACGCCGAATAGTCATCGGGAGCAAGCAGCCTGCCGAACTCGCCGGAGCGGATATCGACCAGCTTGGCATGCACCGCCCCGACAAGCTCACGCATGTCCGAGATCCAACCTGGCTCGTCTCTCGTGTCCAGCAAACGCTGCGCCTGGTGATGCGTTACTTCGGCGACTGCGGTCTCGAAGTTCGCGGCGGCATAATAGGCTCCGAAATGGCCATCGTGGAATCGACCAAGCCGATCAGGCGAGCAATGAGTGAAGGGCGCCATGACATAGCTGGCGCCCAGGCCTGAAACGCGACGTTCGACAGGGACGAGATCGAGCTTGCCGATTGTTTCCGCGATTCGGGGGTTCGTCTTCGCCTCGGCCGCAGCGAGCAACTCCCAATCCTCGGGATCAGCGAGATCCTCGAACAGGTCGATTGGCGGGTATTTGCTTTCGATCAGGCGAACGGCCGACGGCCAGTCGACGGGAGACAGCGGCGCATCGAGCATCCGTGGATCACCACGCCCCGCGATAGCTGTCGAGATAGCGCCGCACGCGCATCAGATCGGTAAGCTGTCCGCCCAGCATCACTTCAAGCGCCGACCGATCGCCAAAGGCACGGTTAGGGGCCTTGATCCAGCGGTAGCCTCGCTCTGCCTCGGTATAGAGCAGCCGAAGCGCTTTGTGGATGCCGATCAGGTTCGACAGGCGTGCTGCCAGGTCGACGTTCCACCGGCCATATTCTCCCTGCTTCCAGCGCTGATAGGTGCGGACAGCGATATCGCCGAGCAGGACAGCGGCCTGTGCGTCGGTCACGCTCCAGTGGTCGAATAGCCGGATAACGGCGCGCTGCATGGCCTGCACTTCGGCATCCGAAAACTGGGGGGCGGGCGGCGGTGCGGCGCCCTTGATTGCAACCAGCTGCATGAGCGGCCTCCTATGACAATTGGCACATATATGGACAATCCGTGTCAGATGTCAATGTCGCCGTGACTCTCGCACGTTGATTGCGGGTGACGTGACCCCCTGGTTTCCACCAGCCGGGATTAGAGCCCAGCAGCTTTGTTGCGCATGAGCGCGGTTGAAGCAATGGCCTGCGTAGCGGAGCCCGTAGGGCGGAGCGAAGCAGGCCATTGCTTATCCAGTTCGGCGGCGAACGCCGCCGGGGTTGCGTAGCCAAGGGATGAGTGTGGTCTCTCCCGGTTGTAATCATCCACCCAAGCAGCGATCTCGACCCTGGCATGGGCGAGGCTTATGAACAGCGTCTCGTTGAGCAGTTCATCGCGCATCCTTCCATTGAAGCTCTCGACGTAGCCGTTCTGCATTGGTCTTCCCGGAGCGATGAGTGCCACTCCACGCCGATCTCCCCGCACCATGCCAGCACAGCATTACTGGTGAGCTCGGTTCCGTAGCACATTGGGAAGCAGCCTTTCGAAGGGCCGCGATGCCTTGATGGAGACAAGGGCGCGTAGCGCCCGCCGGCTTCATCAAGGCAGTCATGACCTGCCAGCAGGTCTCTAAAGAGAAGTTGTCGACACAACCCTTTGGAGGCTGACCGATCATGACCAAGCTGTATTCTACGCCACCCGACGCCGTCCTGGTAGCCATCGATATGTCGAAGCACCGCCAGGAGGTTCTCCTCGAACGACCGGAGGGCGGCCGCCGACGCCGTATGACCGTCATGGCAACGAAGGCGGACTATGACCGGCTGGCGGACGATCTGACGACCATCGGTAGGCCCGTGATCGTCGGCTTTGAAGCAACCGGCAACTATCACCGCACGTTGGCGCATCGATTGCTGTCCGCCGGGTGCGAACTGCGCCTGATTTCGTCGGTCGCCTTGGCTCGGACACGCGAAGCGCTGCACAATGGCTGGGACAAGAATGATTCCAAGGACGCGCAAGTCATCCTGCACATGCTGAAGATCGGCGCGACCCAGCGCTATGTCGATCCGCTGGCGGCAGGGATCAACGATCTGCAGGAGATGTCGAAGACGCATGAAGCCATATCGAAGGCGAAGACCCAGACCTGGCATCGGATCCTCACGCATTATCTGCCACTGTATTTTCCGGAGATCGAGCGTTTCGCCGGCAACAGCCGGTCCGACTGGTTCCTGGCGTTGATCGAACGCTTCCCGACGCCGGGCAGCATCACCTCGATCGGACGCGAGGCGTTCACCGAACAGGCCTGGCCGCTGATCGGTCGCAAGGTCTCCAAGGCCCGGGTGGTCAACGATATTTACGAGACCGCCTGTGCATCGATCGCGCTGCCGATCGACGAAGATTCCACGGCGGTCGCCATGTTCCGCATGGTCATCGCCCAGGCACGCACCCTGATTCAGCAGCGTAACGAGATCGAGCGGATCGCCCATGACGCGCTGGCGACGAACAGCGATTATCAGCTCCTGCGCATGATCCCCGGTATCGGTCCGATCAACGCCCTGACGATCCTGGCCGAGGCCGGCGATCTGCGCCGGTTCAGCCACCATCGCCAGTTCCTCAAGTTCTGCGGCCTCGACCTCGCTACCTACCAGTCAGGGATATTTCGGGGGCGGACGAAGCTATCAAAGTACGGCAATGCCCGGCTGCGACGCACCTTCTGGATGGCAACGCAGGTCGCGATCCGACAACCCAACAACAGCTTCCGTGACAAGCTCTCCCGCTATGTCGATGGCCATGCCGACGACCCCGATCGCCGCCGCAAGGCGATGACCGCTCTCACCGCCAAGATGGCGCGCGTCGTGCACGCCGTCATCAAGACGGGAACCGAGTACCGCCCGTTCGTCGAACGGGCGGACACCAGATGGAAGGACCCCTCTCTGCTGTGCCGTGAGGGCGCTACGGCGACCCTGTAGATAATGTTCGGGCCTTCCATCTGGCATGCGTATCTCATCTTAAGGACGGTGAGGACCACGATCCCGATGATCGATGGATCCTATGTTTGCTATGGCCGAGAGCGCCTTCCTTGACGATGGAAGCCATCTGGATCATAAAATCATCAGCGCCGATCACATTCGGCGCAACGAGATCTGCTGGCCTGTTCCCGCCGCTGCTTCCCAACATAGGACGTTGTCGCTGACGATCATGCCGGGCTTGCCACGCCGGGCGATCAGCTCGGTCAGCTCGCGCACGACACGGCGCCCCGAGATCGAGGTGTCGGGCACCGCCGCCAGGCACTCCCGGGTCACGTCATCGACCACGTTGAGCACGCGGAACCGCCTGCCAGACGCCATCTGATCATGGACGAAGTCGAGGCTCCAGCGCTGGTTCGGCAGCGCCAGCACCGGAGCAGGTGCTCGGGTCCCGACAGCACGCCTGCGGCTGCGTCGTCGTCTGACCCCGAGCCCTTCCTCCTGGTAGATACGCTGGGTCTTCTTGCGGTTGATCATCACGCCCGCCGTTCGCTCATCCCGTGGCAGGCCTGGAGATGAGCCACTGCTTCCCGCTTGGCCGCGGGCGTCAGAACTTTTTTGACAGGAGATCCTTCAACGCAGCCTGGTCGAGCATCGCATCGGCCAGCAGCCGCTTAAGCTTCGCGTTCTCGCTCTCGAGCTCCTTCAGTCGCCGTGCCTCGGATATTTCCAGCCCGCCATACTTCGACTTCCAGTTGTAGATCGTCGCTTCCGACACACCGTGCCGCCGGGCCAGGTCCGCAGTCTTCGCGCCCGCCTCAGCCTCCTTCAGCACGCCGATGATCTGCTCTTCCGTAAACCTCGTTCTCTTCATCTCGTCCGTCCTTCCATCAAGGCCGGACTCTAATCGAGACTGGAGGAAAATCAGGGGGTCACGTCACGGGAGTATCGGCACCGCGGAAAATTGCAGCGTCCCGGGAGATCGCCGGCTCGCATGATTGGTTCGAAATGCTGTCCTCCGCAGCCGGCGGGAGATTCTCGACTTCCTTTATCGGGTCGGCGCTGCGGTCTAATTGCGCGCCGGGGTCCGCGGCGGTTGCACCGGCAGCGAACTCAACGGCGCAAATATGGCGTTTAGGCGGTTGCGTCCGCTGCGACGGCGCGCGGTTGCTGCTTCTTTCGCTTTGCTCGCCTCGTTACGCCGAGGCCGCTCTGCTTTGCAAGGCGCCTCTTATTCTCAACATAAGCAGGCGGGGCCGTCGGGTAGTTGTCAGGAAGGTTCCATTTGTCGAGATACTCGTGGAATTCGAGGCCAAAATTCTTGCGGACATAAGCTCGCAAGAGCTTCACTTCCGATCCATCTTCAAGGCAGATGATCCTGTCCTCATACACAGTGGGATGGATCTCATTTTGCGGGTCGAGCTTCTTCGCGAGGTTCGGACCAATGCGCTTAGCCAACCATGGATCGAGGCCCTCATAGGCCGGATCATCGATATTCTCGTCGCGGATTGCGGCGACCTTGGATGTGGCGCCTGCCATGTCGGAATCCGCGCTCGTTGTCGAATTCGCATCGGTCGCGCTTGCTTCCGCCGCCCTGGCATGCGGACCATCGGCGAGATTTGCAGACGCTGAACCTGCGTTCCGCAGTTCCACAAGGGTATTGTGGATCGATCGGATGAAATCAGGGATGTCTTGGTGAGACATCTGATTCTGCGAGAGATGTGCCTTGGTGATCTCGACACTTAAATCAAGAAGATCGCTAGCTATGGGGCCGTGCTTTCAAAAAGGAATCAGGGAAGATAGCCCTCCATAGGGCTGAAATTTCCAGAAGTCATCGGAAGCGATCTAAATTTGCTGCGTGACTACCGGCAAGGCAGAGCATTCATCACGTTTGTCTTCGCGGAAGAAATGGCGCCCTCGACCGGCTCCCGACGGGCTTGAAGATGCTACCTTCGATTGTCTCCCTCCGGATTGATATGGTGATTGGAGTCCGATGTTGGGTCTGCGCGAGCACGGAGCACGCGGGTTCGCTGGACTGGCTCCCGAGGAGAAAGTCGGAACCGAGAGGCCGAGGCGTGTCAGGTGGATTTGCGCTTGGCGACTGTGCCAATCGAGTGTAGCAATTGACTGTGCAGCCGTCGGCTGCATGCTAGTAAAATCAATCACTTGCAACCGGCTCGAACTTGGCTGGGGATCCTGCCGCCCCAGCCAGCCGGTGAAGATCATCCGAAATCGATCCAAGCCGCGCATCCGCGTCCGCCGCTCCCATTTTTGCTGATGTCCCCCGGCCGGTGGGCGCGATACTCTTCCCCGCAAAACAGCGAGAGGAGGATGCGATGGACCTGGGTCTTGCGGGCAGGAAGGTGATCATGAACGGCGGCGCGCACGGCCTGGGGCTCGCGTCGCTCAAGATTTTCGCGGCCGAGGGCGCCGACGTCGCCTTCTTCTCGCGCGACGCCGGCAAGGTCGCGGCGGCGGTCGCGGCGATCGACGCGGCGGGGCCGGGCAAGGTGTTCGGCGAGCAATTCGACATGACCGGCGATCCCGACGGCTATCGCGCGTGGCTGGAGAAAGCCCGCGACACGCTCGGCGGCTGCGACATCTTCGTCCACACCGCGAGCTCGTCGGGACAGGGCGCGACCGGCGACTGGCAGCGCGGGCTCGACATGGACGTGATGGGCGCGGTCCACGGGGTCGAGGTGCTGACCGAAGCGCTTGCCGCGTCGGGCTCCGGCTCGATCCTCTTCATGTCGTCGACCGCGGCGGTCGAGACCTTCATCGTGCCGCAGGCGTTCAACGCGCTGAAGGCCGCGCTCATCACCTATGGCTCGCAGCTCAGCCAGTCGCTCGCGGCGCAGAATATCCGCGTCAACATCGTGTCGCCCGGCGCGATCTACTATCCCGGCGGCAATTGGGAGACGATCAAGTCGGCGGTCCCCGCGCTCTATGAAGGCACGCTCGCGCAGATGCCGATGGGGCGCTTCGGCGAGCCCGAGGAGGTGGCCAAGGCGATCGTCTTCATGGCCTCGCCCGCCTGTCCCTATATGACCGGCGCGCATCTCGTCGTCGACGGCGGCTTCACCAAGCGCGTCCAGTTCTAGGGCGCCGCGCGATGAAGCTCTATCAGTCGGTCGGCCCCAATCCGCGCGTGGTGCTGATGTATCTCGCCGAGACGGGGGTGGCGGTCGAGCGCCGGTTCATCGACATCATGGCGGGCGAGAACCGCGAGGGCGAGTTCCGCGCGAAAAGCCCGCTCGGCCACACGCCGCTGCTCGAACTCGACGACGGGACGTGCATCGCGGAGAGCCTCGCGATCTGCGAATATCTCGACGAAACGCTGGGCGGACATGCGATGCTCGGCGCGACGGCGGAAGAGCGCGCACGGACGCGCATGCTCGCGCGGATGATCGACCAGCTCGTCGTCGTGCCGATGACGGCGGGCTTTCGCGGCGCCGAGGGGCTGGCGATGTTCCAGAGCCGGCTGCTCTGCCTGCCCGATGCCGCGGCTGACCTGAAGCGCCTCGCCGCCGACGGGCTCGCGGCACTCGACCGGTTCGCCGGCGCGGGGCCGTGGGTGGCGGGCGAGCGGTTCAGCCTCGCCGACATCCTGCTCTACAGCTTCGTCGAATTCGGCGCGATGGTCGGACAGCCGCCCGATCCGTCGCTGACCAACGTTGCCGCGTGGCGCGGGCGCGTCGCGGAGCGGCCGAGTGCCGCGGCCAGCGCCAACCCCAAACAGGGCATCGGAGACAGCTGAATGACCGACATGACGATCGACCGCGACACGCTGCGCGACATCTACACCCGCACGATGCGCGTCGCGCGCGCCGACGAGAAATTCCGCTCGCTGCTGATGACCGGCAAGCTTGCGGTCATCTATTACACCGTGCGCGGACAGGAGCTGGTGTCGGCGGCGGCGATGGCGGCGCTTGAACCTTCCGACTATCTCGTCACCACCTATCGCGGCCAGCACGACCAGATCGCCAAGGGCGTGCCGTTGAACCCGCTGTTCGCGGAGATCGCGGGCAAGGCCGGCGGCACCTGCCGCGGCAAGGGCGGGTCGATGCACATCACCCATCCGGAGACGGGCGTGATGGTGACGACCGGCGTGGTCGGCTCCGGCCTGCCGATCGCCAACGGCCTTGCGCTCGCATCGCAGAATCGCGGCGACGGCCGGGTGACGATCGTCTGCTTCGGCGACGGCGCGACCAATATCGGCGCCTTCCACGAGGCGATGAACATGGCGCAGCTGTGGAAGCTGCCCGTCATCTTCCTCTGCCAGAACAACCGCTATGGCGAGCATACCGCCTTCGCCGACCATACGAAGGTCGATTCGATCGTCACCCGCGCCGCCGCCTATGGGATGAACGGCGTCAAGGTCGACGGCAACGACGCGATCGCGATGTATAATGCGACCAAAGCCGCGGCCGACCGCGCCCGCGCGGGCGAGGGGCCGACGCTGATCGAGGCGATGTGCTATCGCATGATGGGCCATTTCTTCGGCGCCGACTTTTCCTACATGCCGCCCGAGCATCTCGCCGAAATGGCGGCCGAGGACCCGCTGCCGCGCCTCCGCCAACTGATGCTCGACCATCAGTTCAGCGAGGCCGAGCTCGACGCGATCGTCGCCGACCTCGACGCACAGATGGACGCTGCCGCCGAGTTCGCCGCCAACAGCCCGCTGCCGGGGCCGGAGGAAATCCGCAAGGACGTCTTCGAAGAGGAGATCGCGGCATGAGCCAGATCACGATGACCCAGGCGATCAACCGCGCGATCGACGAGGCGATGGCCGAGGACGAGGGCGTGATCCTGCTCGGCGAGGATGTCGCGGCGAAGCAGGGCGGCGGCGTGTTCAAAATCTCGTCGGGCCTGACCGAGAAATATGGCGAGCATCGCATCCGCGCGACGCCGATCTCCGAACAGGCGATCGTCGGCGCCTGCGTCGGCGCGGCGCTGACCGGCTTCCGCCCGATCGCCGAGATCATGCTGATGAACTTTGTCACCGTGGCGATGGACCAGATCGTCAACCATGCCGCGAAGCTGCGGTTCATGTCGGGCGGGCAGACCAACGTGCCGCTGGTCATCCGCACCACCACCGGCGTCGGCGTCGGTTTCGGTGGACAGCATAGCGACATGCTGGAGGCGTGGTTCGCGCATGTGCCGGGGCTGAAGATCGTCACACCGTCGAACGCCGCCGACGCGCAGGGACTGATGCGCGCTGCTATCGCCTGCAACGATCCCGTGATCTTCATCGAGAATATCCTTTGCTACGGCCTGAAGTCCGACGATCCGGGGCCGGGCCATGTCGTGCCGCTCGGCAAGGCTGCGGTCGCGCGCGAGGGCAGCGACTGCACCATCGTCACCTACGGCCGCACCGTGCTCGACGCGCTCGAAGTGGCGGAGCGGCTCGCCGGGGAGGGGATTTCGGTCGAGGTCGTCGACCTCAGAACCATCGCCCCCTATGACGAGGCGACCGTCACCGCGTCGGCCGAAAAGACCGGCCGCGTGGTCGTGCTGCACGAGGCGGTGAAGCAGTACGGCACCGGCGCCGAGATTGCCGCGCGCCTCAATGAAAGGCTGTTCGGCAGGCTGAAGGCGCCGGTGACGCGCATCGGCGGGGCCTTCTCGGCGGTCCCGATGGCCAATGCGCTCGAACAGGCGTGGATTCCGAACAAGGATGCGATCGCCGATGCGGTGCGCGCCGCGGTGAACTGGGAAGGGTGAGGCGATGGCGGAAGAATTGCGCATCCCCAAGATCGGCATGTCGGCGACCGAAATGACGCTGACCGAATGGATGGTCGGCGACGGCGAGCAGGTCGCGGTCGGCGACATCATCTACACCGTCGAAACCGACAAGACGACGGTCGAGGTCGAGGCGCAGGCCGCTGGGATCATCCACCCGACCGGGGTGGAGGGCGAGGTCTATCCGGTCGGCGCGCTGATCGGCACGATCGAATGACCCCGCTCGAAGCGAGCAAGGCGATGTATGCCGAGGTCGCTAGGGGCGATTGGGACGCGGTGGCCGACTATATGGCCGAGGATTTCGTCATCCACGAACCGGCCTCGCTCCCCTATGGCGGCGAATGGCGCGGGCGCGACGCGCTGCAGCGGCTCTATGCGCATGTCATGGGCTATTGGGAGGACCCGGTCGTCGAATGGCAGGAACTGGTCGGCGGCGAAAGATATGCCGTCGCCTTGCTCCATTTCACCGTCACCGCGCGCTCGAGCGGCAAAAGGTTCGAGACGCACATCGCCGAGGTCACCACCTTCGACGACGCCGGCAAGATGGCGTCGATGCGCATCCATTATTTCGACACCGCGGCCATGCTCGGCCAGTTGCAGGCTTGAGCGCGGCGTGAAGAAGGTCATCGTTCTCGGCGCGCCCGCCGATCAGGGGATTCCGCTGCTCACGGCGCTGAAGGCGCGCGGGCTGGAGCCGACCGCCGGCGTGCGGCGGCCAGGTGCGATGGCGGCGACGGTGCATCCGGACGTCCCCGAGGTCGCGGCCGACCTCTACGATGTCGCGAGCCTGACGGCTGCCTTCCGCGGGCACGACGCGCTCGCGATGCACCTGCCGTTCGAGTTCGACCGCGCCCGCGCCGCGGCGATGGGGCGCAACATCGCCGAGGCGGCGCGGATGGCGGGGCTTCGGAAAATCGTCTTCAACACGAGCTGCTTCGTCGCCGACCATGATCTCGGCCTGTCGGCGCACGACGGACGGCGCGACATCGAACGTGCGATCCACGAAAGCGGCACGCCCTATGTCATTATCGAACCGATGGTGTTCATGGACAATATCGTCCGCATCTGGTCGCGCCCGGCGATCGTGAACGGCGGCGTCTTCGCCTATCCGGCGGCCGAGACGCTGAAGATCAGCTGGGTATGTCTGGAGGATGTCGCGGCCTATATGGTTTCGGCGCTGCTCCACGAGGATCTGGTCGCCGACCGGATCGCCGTGGGCGGCCCCGAGGCGCTGGTCGGTGCCGAGGTCGCCGAGCGGCTGAGCGCCGCGGTGGGGCGGCCGGTGCGCTTCCAGAGTCTCAGCCCCGATGAATTCGCCGCGCGGATGAGCGAGCTCGTCACCGGCTCGCGCCACATGCAGCCGCACGGCATCTATGACGGGATGGCGAAATTCTATCGCTGGTATAATGACCAGCCGGTGTCGCCGGTCGCGCTCGATGCGGTGCCGGCAGCGCGGCTGCTCGGCGTAACGCCGACGCCTTTCGCCGACTGGGCGGCGCGGCAGGACTGGTCGCCGGCCGCCTGACGCGCGCCCGTCAGGGCAGCTGCCCCTCCACATATTTCTCCAGCGTGCGGTGGAAATGCCGGATGCGGCTTTCCTGATAATGGCCGAGTTCGATCACGCCGCCCGGCGACGACTTCATCCCCTCCTGCACATAGGGAAGATTCTCCATATCCTGGTCGAACACGCCTGCGAGCGCAGCGCCGATCAGGTGGCTCGCGCTGGCGAAGGGCTGGTCGTCGGGGATCAGGTGCATCGGCGCCGACCGCGGCGGCTTCTCGCCCTTCGGCGTGCGCATTAGGATGCGCACCTCCATCAGGCAATGATCGACGTCGCCCCATGGCCGCCAGCGATAGACGATGTTCGGCACCAGTCCGCCCCACGGCGCCCAATTCGGGAAGATGTTGTAAGTGAAATTGTCGAGCATCTCGCTGTCGGTCGCGTCCGAATAATCATGCCCGTTCATCGCCGAAAAGGCGTCGCGGTTCGCCTGTGCGAGCACCTTGCGCGCCAGCATCGGATCGTCGGCGTCAAATCCTTTCAGATCTTTCGGATCGCCAGTCGCGCGCCGCGCGCGGCTGTCACCGCCGCCGATGAACTCCTCGAGCGATTTCAGGACATAGAATTGATCCTTGCCCTTGATGTGCGGCGACATGGCGCCCGCCGGCGTGATCGCGCGGTTGAGGAAGTCGCCGTAAAGGTCGTAGCGCGTGTTGGCGTCGGCGGTGAAGCCCAGGATCTGCGGATGGGTGACGATGCTGTGCCACGCCTCCATGAACGCCTCGGCCACCGCCTTCCAGTTCGCCGGGATGATGCGGCCGATCCACGCGCCGGTGTGGCACTCGTCGAGCCGCCAATTGTCGTAATGCTCGATCCCCGCGCCGACCCACTCGCGGAACGGCGGCAGGGCGTGATTCTCGGTGACGAGGATGAAGCCCTGCCAGCGGTCGACCTTCAGCTCGGGCAGGCGCATGTCCTTGCCTTCCAGATGCCTGAAGTCCCACGCGCAGGGCGCTTCCTTGAAGCGGCCGTCGTGATGCCAGGCGAAACCGTGGAAGGGGCAGCGCAGATGCACCGCGGGGCCGCTCTCGGTCCTCAGCTTGCGGCCGCGGTGGAGGCAGACATTGTAGAATGCCTTGACCGACCCGTCCTTCTGGCGGACGAGCAGGACGCTCTTTTCGTTGATGTCGTAGACGACCGTGTCGCCGGGGTCCGGCATATCTTCCTCGCGTGCCGCGAACTGCCAGATATTCGGCCACATCTTTTCGCGTTCCAGCTTCGCCCAGTCCTCGCTGACGTAACGCTCGATCGCGATCGGCGCGTCGCCGAGCTCCTGGTTGGATTCGAGCAGCAGATAGTCGGGGGCGCGCCGCGTGTCGGCCTTCAGCATGTCGGTGTAGCTGGTGCCGGGGCAGCGGTCGTCGCGGTCTTGCGCCTGGGGAGGACTGAGGTCGTTCATCTGAAGCTCCGATAGGGTCAGGCGATCTGGTCGAGCGGCATGCCGCAGGCGGCGGCGATCGAGCGGTGGACGCCGTGCAGCGCCGGCTCGTTCGCGCCGAGCACGACATGGAAATCGTCGGGCGCGGTCAGCAGGTTGGCATAGCCGCTGCTCGCGACGCGATAATCCTCGGTCTGCACCACCGTCGCGGTCGCGTCATAGGCCATCTCGCACATCGCGCGATGCTCCTCGCTCTCGATGCCGAAGGGGGCATAGACCGCGAACTGGCAGAACATCCTGCCCGCCCCGTCGGGAAACAGGCGGAAGACCTGCGTAAAATAGACGCCCGGCGTCACCGCGCCGAAAAAGACGACGGTGTTGGGGAACAGATAATGCACCCCGCCATAGTCGGTCTCGGGCCATTCGCTCTCCTCCTTGCCGACGAGATTGCCGATCGACAGGTCGGGAAAGCTGACGCGATGATGGCGGCCGATCGGCTCGTAGACGTTGCGGTCGCTGTAAT
Source organism: uncultured Sphingopyxis sp. (assembly GCA_937873425.1). Lineage (GTDB taxonomy): Bacteria > Pseudomonadota > Alphaproteobacteria > Sphingomonadales > Sphingomonadaceae > Sphingopyxis. Next base: position 90,040 of record CALMYE010000013.1, read on the forward strand.
GCGTCCCGCCGATCGTCGAGGCGTGGAGCATCTTGAAATGATAGCCTTCGCCATAGGTGTCGAGCGCGAATTTCCAGTTGGAATCGGCGGTGAGGATGCCTTTCTTCACCGGCTCCGCGCGGTGCAGTTCGAGCTGCGCGAGCACCGGGCCGAAGTCGCCGAGATGCGCCGCGGCGTCGATCGGCTCGCCGCCCGGGTCGGCGCGCACGAAGATCAGGCCGAGATGCTCGGCGCAGGGCAGGGCGATCAGGTTGCGGGCGCCGATCTCGCAGCCCGCGAAGCCCTCCTTGCCCGGCTGGCCGACGAGGGTGCCGGCGGGATCGAAGGTCCAGGCGTGGAAGGGGCAGACGATGCGCGGCCGCGATCCGCGCCACGGTTCGCTTTCCTCGACCAGCTTGGCGCCGCGGTGCATGCACATGTTGAGGAAGGCGCGGGCGACGCCGTCCTTGCCGCGCGTGACGAGGATCGACGGGCCGACCGAATCGAAGACGAGGCAGTCGCCCGCCTCGGGAATGTCGCCCGACAGCCCCGCGACGACCGGCTCGCTGCGGAAGATATGCGCCATCTCGGCCGCGTGGCGCGCCTCGCCGGTGTAGATCGACTTGTGCAGCGGCAGCGGCGCCTCCGCCCGGTCGGTGCGGTTCTCTGCGACGATCGCGACCAGCTTGCGCAGTCCGGCGCGCGCGTTGCGCTTGCGGACGGCGAACCAGTCCTTCGGCACGATCTGCGGATCGGACTCGGCCATGGCACTCCCTCACATTTTGCCCAGTATGACTCCGGGTCCCGAAGGGCTTATCGCACAAAGCCCGGCGCTTGTGCGCTATCGCTTTTGAGGGGGAGACCCATGCCCGGACCCGGAACGCTCGCATCGCTCGGCGACATCATGCAGCTCGCCTATGTGCCGTCGGATTTCGACGCGGCGGTGAAGCACTGGACCGAAGTCATGGGCGCCGGCCCCTTCTTCCTGCTGCCGAACATGTCGCTTCCCGGCGGGCGCTATCGCGGCGAGCCGAGCGACCCCGTCTTCACCATGGCCCTGGGCTATTGGGGCGACATGCAGATCGAGCTGATCCGGCCGGAGAATGACGCGCCGTCGCTCTATCGCGGCGACTATGGCGTCACCGACCGGCTGCACCATGTCTGCATCCTCGTCGCGTCGATCGCCGAGGCGCGGGCGCGCTGCGCGGCGGTGGGCGCGGAGATCGTCTTCGAGGCACCGGTTGGGGACAGCGGCGGGGTGATCTACGCCGATCCCGGCACGGGGCCGGGCAATCTGGTCGAGCTGCTCGAACCGCAGCCCGGCACGCGCGAATTGTTCGCGATGATGCGCGACGCGGCGAAGGGCTGGGACGGCAGCGAACCGCTGCGCAGCCTGGGCTAGCTGTTCGCCCCCAGATAGCCCAGCTGCCCCGCCTTGAAGATCGTCTGCGCGCGGTTGACCGAGTTCAGCTTCTCGCCCGCGCGGTGGACGTGATAGCGCACCGTCGCGTGGCTCAGCGAGATGATCATGCCGATCTCGCGGTCGGTCTTGCCGATCGCCGCCCAGCGCAGGCATTCGACCTCGCGCTTCGACAGCTCGCAGTCCGACGGGATGCGCCGCTTCGTCCGCATCGCCGAGGCATAGCCCGCAATGAAGCGCCGCGTCGCCGCACCGAGGATATGGCCGATCGCGGCGAACTGGTCGGTGAGGTCGGTGATCGCATGATCCATCGGATGATAGCTGTTGGCCGAAATCTGGCCGAAGGGCAGATGGACCGGCACGACGATCGCCGCCTTGTAGCGATCGTTCGCGGCGAAATAGCGCGAGAGGTCGATGTCGTCGAGATAGGGGTTGGGGTTGGCGGTGCGGAACCCCTCGCCGTTGCACCAGAAAGGCTCGCTTTCATAGCGGCACGAGCGCGGCAGCGGCGAATGGAGCGCGAGCCGGTGATCCTCCCACCAGCGCTCGCCGTCGCCGAGCCAGCCGAAGAGGTCGGCGGCGAGCACCGCGCCGTCGGCGTCGACCATCGTTTCCTTGGACGCGATATCGTCGCACAGCGCCGCGCGCAGGCCGTGTGCGGCGGCAAAATCGCGCAGCGCGACCGCCGCGCCGTGGATATCCTCCACGCAGCGGACGGTGACCGCTTCGACGAGCGCCCGCGTGGCCATCGGGGGTGCGAACCCGTCGTTCGGCAGTCTGGCTGCCTTCTCTCCCATGGCCGGGATTATTTCACACCGGGGGGCAGGTCGCAATGCATGTGTCATAGGCGCAGCACCGTCTTGGCTATGATGTTCTTCTGAACCTCGCTCGACCCGCCGAACACCGTCCAGGCGCGGCTGTTCAGATAGCGGGCGGCGGCGAGCTGGGCGTCGGCGTCGCCGACCGGCGGCGGCGCGGCATTGCCGTAGAGCGGGCGGACGGTCGGCAGTTGTAGCCCGTCATAGCCGTGCAGGTCCATCGCCAGGCCGTCGATCCGCTGGTGCAGCTCCGACGAGATCAGCTTGACCAGCGAGGTCTGCGGCCCCGCCGGGCGTCCCCTGGCGATGTCGGCGAGGATGCGCAGCTCGGTGGTTTCGAGCGCTTCGGCCTCGAGCCGCAGCCGCGCGATCCGCGTCGCGATCTGGATATCGCCGGCGAGCGCGCCGTTATGCCCGCTCGGCGCGATGCCTGCGAGCTCCTCCAGATGGTCGATCGCGCGGATCAGCCGCGGCGCGTGGAACGATCCGCCGCGCTCGTTTTCGAGCAGGAATTTGGCGATCGTCCAGCCCTGGCCCTCTTCGCCGATGCGATTGTCCACCGACGTGCGCGCGCCGTCGAGGAAGACCTGGTTGACTTCGTGATCGCCGGCCATGGTGATGATCGGGGTGACGGTGACGCCGGGCTGGTCCATCGGCACGAGCAGGAAGCTGATCCCCGCCTGTTTCTTCACCTCGCCGTCGGTGCGGACGAGGCAGAAGATCCAGTTGGCGTGGTGGGCGTGGGTGGTCCAGATCTTCGACCCGTCGACGACATAGTCGTCGCCGTCGCGCCGCGCGCGGGTGCGGAGCGAGGCGAGGTCGGAGCCGCTTTGCGGTTCGGAATAGCCCTGGCACCAATAATCGGTCCCGGCGCGGATGCCGGGAAGGAAGCGGTCCTTCTGCTCCTGCGTGCCGAAGGCGCAGATCACCGGGCCGACGAGCCGCAGGCCGAGCACCGACAGCGCCGGCGCACCCGCGACCGCGCATTCCTTTTCGAAGATATAGCGCTGCATCGGCGTCCAGCCGGTGCCGCCGCAATCCTCGGGCCAGTGATAGGCGACCCAGCCCTTGTCGTGGAGGATGCGGTGCCAGACGAGGCCGATGTCGGGCTCGACGAAGACGCCAGGCGTGCGCCGCGCCCCGTCGCGGACATGGGCGGGAAGCGAGGTGCGCAGGAAGTCGCGCACCTCCTCGCGAAAATCCAGCTCGTCTTTGGAAAGGTCGATATCCATGATTCTGCTAGCGTTCGAGGATCGCCACCGCCGACAGGCCGGGCGCTCCATAGACATGACTATAGCCCACCCTGGGGCCGTTCGGCACCTGCCGCGCGCCGCCGCGGCCGCGCAGCTGCACCATATTCTCATAGACCTGCCGCAGGCCCGACGCGCCGATCGGCTCGCCGCAGGCGAGGCAGCCGCCGTCGGTGTTGACCGGCATCCGCCCGCCGATCTCGCTCCAGCCCTCGGCGAGCCATTGCTCCTGCTCGCCGTCGGCGCAAAAGCCGTTTTCGGCCATGTGCATGATCTCGGCGCCGCTTTCGGTGTCCTGCAACTGCGCGACCGAGACGTCCCCGGGACCGATGCCCGCCATTTCGAAGGCGGCGCGGCTGGCGATCTCGGTCGGCTTGCCGCCGCCGTTCACGCTGATCGACGGGGCGAACACCTCGAACGATCCCTCGGGCCGGGTGCGGAAGGCGACGCTGGCGATCCGCACCGCGTCGGACCCCAGTTCGCGCACCTTCTTCGCGCTCGCCAGCACCAGCGCGACCGCGCCCTCGGCGGGCGAACAGAACATATATTTGGTCAGCGGATCGTTGACGACCGGCGCGTTCAATATGGTGTCGAGATCGACCGGCGAGCGCCGCCAGGCATGGTCGCACAGCGCGCCGTTGCGGAACGCCTTTTCGGCGACCAGACCCAAGGTCCGCCGGCTGATGCCGTGGAGCGCCATATAGCGCTGGATCTTCAGGGCGAAGAATTGCGTGGTCAGCATCATCCCCGTCTCGCCATACCAGTCGGGCAGGCCGTAATCGGCGGGTTTCGCGTTGAAGGCGCCGCGCGGATGCTTGTCGAAGCCGACCGCGAGCGCGATGTCGCACGCCCCCGCTGCGATCGCGTTGCGCGCCGCCGTCAGCGCGCTGCCCCCGGTCGCGCAGCCGTTGGCGACGTTGATGAAGGGCACGCTCGTCAGGCCGAGCTCGTTGACCATGATGTCGGCCGACCCCGCGGCAGCCGAGCCGCCATAGGCGAATTCGACGTCGCCCCATTCGATCCCGGCGTCCTTCAGCGCCTCGCGCACCGCGAACACGCCCTGATCGCGGCCCGAGCGGCCGTCGGTGCGGCCGAACGGGTGGATGCCCGCGCCGATGATATGGACGTCGTCGTTCATGGCTCGCGCTCCGGCCGGAAGGCATAGGTCGCCCGCCGCTCGTCGAAGGGGACGACGGCGAAGGTCATCGGCATGCCGATGACGAGGTCGGCGGGCTCGGCTTCGACGATGCGCGTCTCGACGATCACCTCGCCGGGCAGCTCGACATAGCCGATCAGGAAAGGCCGGAAGGGCTGCGGGCCGCTGTAGGGCTCCTTGGGCTCGAACCCCTGCGTCGTCCACGACCAGAGCGTGCCGCGCCGCGACAGCGCGACCGGCTCGACCGTCGCGGCGGCGTCGCCGTCGGGCACGGGAAAGACGATCTCGCCGTCTTCCCGGCGCCCGCCGATCAGCCGCGGTTCGGGCTCGTCGGTCCACAGGCCCGGCGCGATGGGGGCGAGCGCGCTCATGCCGCCCTCGCATAGGCGGCGAGGCAATGGTCGCGGTCGCCGAAAAGCCGGTCGAGCAGCATCACGCGCTTCAACGCATGGCCGATCGCCAGCTCGTCGGTCTGGCCCATGCCGCCGTGCATCTGCACCGCCTCCAGCCCGATCCGCGTCGCCGCCTCGCCGACATAGGCCTTGGCGCCCGCGGCGAGGCGCGGCCAGTCCGCATCGCCGGCCGCGGCGTCCTGCATCGCGGTGCGCAGCATCATCGAGCGCGCCTGTTCGAGCGCGGCATGGCATTCGACGAGCCGGTGCTGGATCGCCTGAAAGCTGCCGATCGCGGCGCCGAACTGCTGGCGCTCGCGGGCATAGGCGAGCGTGTCGTCGAACATCGTCTGCGCAAGGCCCAGCATCTCGGCGGCGGCGAGCAGGCGGACATCGCCGACGACGCGCGCGAATCCCGCGCGGGGCAGGTTCAGGATTTCGGCGCGCGCGCGGCGCAGGTCGAGCGTCGCGGCATGCGACCCGTCGATGACCGGATAGTCGCGCCGCACGATAGCGTCACCATCGGGCGCGACCTTCGCCAGCTTGTCGTCCGCCACCGTGACCAGCAGAATGTCGGCGAGCGGCGCGCCGAGGACGAAGCTCTTGGCGCCGGAGACATGGCCGCCATCGGCCCCGGTCGTGGCCGCTTCGGTTTCGTAGCGGCGCCCCGGCTCGGCAAAGGCCACCGCCGCGAAGCGCGTCCCGGCGAGCAAGTCCGCCACCAGCGCTTCGTCGCCCGCCGCCGCCGCGAGCCGGATCGGCAGCACGCCGTTTTCGAGCCAGGGGTCGATCGCGAGCCCCTTGCCGAGCGCTTCGGCGACGAGCGCGAGGTCGACCATCGTCCCGCCCATGCCGCCCATCGCCTCCGGCGCCGCGAGCGCGAGCAGGCCGAGATCGGCGAGCTCGCGCCAGCGCGCGCGCGAATAGCCGCCCGGCTCGCGGCGCATCGCGTGGCGCGCGGCGATGTCGACCGGCCCCAGAAAGCGCCCGATCGATTCGCGCGCGAGCAACTGGCCTTCGTCGAGATCGAAGTTCATGCGCGGCGCCGGAAGCTGATCGGCAGGGTGGTCAGCCCGCGCAGCAGCATGTTCGGCGGCCAGCTCGGCACATGGCCGTCGGCGACGCGGAAACCGGTCAGGCGCTTCAGCAGCTCGGTATAGGCGACCGCCATTTCCTTGCGGCTCAGCATGTTGCCGACGCACATATGGATGCCCTTGCCGAAAGCGAGATGGCTGCGCGCATTGGCGCGCGCGATGTCGAAGCGGTCGGGGTCGGGATATTTGGCGGGATCGCGGTTCGCGGCGGCGTAGCGCAGCTGCACCATCGCGCCCTTCGGGATGGCGACGCCGCCGAGTTCGCTATCCTTCAGCACCATGCGCCACATGCCCGCGGTCGGACTTTCGATGCGCAGCACCTCCTCGACGAGATTGAGGATCGCGCGCTCGTCGCCGGCATCGACCGCGGCGACCGCCTTCGCCATCTGGTCCGGGTTCTCGATGAGCTGGAGCAGCCCGCCCGCAAGCGCCGAGGTCGTCGTTTCGTTCCCGGCGACCATCAGCTGCTGCATGATCGACAGGATTTCCGCGTCCTCGAGCGGGCGCTCGCCGTCGACTTCGGCATGGACGAGGTCGGACAGCAGATCCTCGGTGCGCGCCGCGCGCCGTTCGTCGATCTTCGCCTTCACATAATGCTGGAATTCGACGACCTCGCGCGCACATTCCAGCTCGCGCTCCTTGGGGATCATCCGGCCGAGCCGGTCGACGAAGGCGTCGGACCAGCGCTTCACCCGGTCGAGGTCCTTCTCCATGCCGATCTGGCTCGCGATCATCGCGACGGGCAGCGGGATGGCGAAATCGCGCACGAAGTCGCATTCCCCCCGGTCGGCCATAGTCTCGATCAGCTCGACCACGACGCCGCGCATGTCCGCTTCGATCGCCGCGACGCGCTTCATCGAGAAGGCGAGGTTGACGAGCTTGCGGAAGCGCGTGTGGACCGGCGGGTCGGCGGTCAGCAGCGTATCGACCTGCGGCCAGCCCTCGGCCAGGATCGCCGCGACGTCGCCGTCCTCGGCCATCGCGCCCGACAGCGTCGCCTGAAAATTGTTCGAGAAGGCGTCGACCTCGCCCGTTGCCTGCGCGCAAAGCTCATAGGACAGGACGAGGAACATGCCCTCCGACAGTTGCACGACCGGGCTTTTCGGCAGCCAGGCGCGATAATAGTCGAACGGGTCCGCGATGACCTGCGGATCGAAAAAGCTGTTTGCGGCGATGTCGTTCACGCGCCTCTTCCCTGAATCTTCTCTTTATGCGCCCGACTATATGCCCGCGCTCCGGGCGCGCGATGCTCAATTTCGTTAGGCGGCGGCGACATGGGCGAGCGCGTTGGCGATCAGGCGGCGGAGATGCGGATCGGCATAGGCGGCGGGACCGTCGCCGGGCTGGAGATAGACGAGCCGCCCCGCGCCGACCGGCTTCTCCCATGCGATCAGGTCGCTTTCGGGGCGGTGATTCCAGCCGGTGTTGCTGAACATGCGCCCCGCGACGGCCTCTGCCGCCGAATAGAAATTGCCCCTGACGAAATCATGGTCGGCGCGCAGCAGCGGCGTCGCCGCGCCCCAGACCGGCGCGAGATAAAGCTCGTCGCACAGGGGAAAGCGCGGCGGCAGCCCCGCCGTCACCGGATGATCGGGGTCGATCACGACCGCGTCGTAGCGGACGTCGTGGAGATAGCCCGAGTCGAGATGCGCCTCGCCGTTCGCCTCGCCGGGCGCATAGAGGAAGCGCCCGCCGAGCATGTCGGCCCATTCGGGCCATTCGGCCCAGCCGGCAAGCGCATGGTGCATCGCGACCGCCCCGCGCCCCCGCGCGAAATGGCCGGGGATCGCGCGGCGGTAGGCCGGCGACGGCGGCCGCGTCGTCATCTTGCCGCTCGCGAAGCCGTAACCAGGCATGTCGTAGAAGAGGATCGCATCGGCCTCCTCGGCCGCGCCCGCGGCGACCGCCGCCTCGGCTTCCGGGTGGATCAGGTGCGTGACCGTCCAGCCGTCCAAACTTGCGAGCAGCCCCGCGAAGGCATCGGCGTCATAGGGATGGCCGCCCGACAGGACGAGCAGGCGGCGCGCGGCGCTCATGCGATCTTCAGGATCATCTTGCCCTGATTGCTCCCGGCGAACAGCCGCATGAAGGCGTCGAAGCTGTTTTCGATCCCCGCGTCGACATGCTCGTCGGCGACCAGCTTGCCCTGCTGCAGCCACGCCGCCATCTCCGCGCCGCCCTCGGCGAAGCGCGCGATATAGTCGGCGACGAGCAATCCGCGGATCGAGGCGCGGTGGACGATCAGCTGCCAGATGTTGCGCGCGCCGACCTTCTCAAGGGTGTTATATTCGCTGATCAGCCCGCACAGCCCGATGCGCGCGCCGTGGCGCAGGTTCATCAGCCCCGCGTCGAGAATGTCGCCGCCGACATTCTCGAAGATGATGTCCACCCCCTCGGGGGCCTCGGCGCGGATCGCGTCGGTCAGCGCGCGGACGTCCTTGCCGCGATAGTCGATCGCCGCGTCGAAGCCGTAGCGCCCCGTCAGCCGCGCGCATTTCTCCGCGCCGCCGGCGATGCCGATGACCTTGCCGGCGCCCTTGATCTTCGCGATCTGCCCGACGAGCGATCCGACCGCGCCCGCCGCGCCCGTGACCAGCACGACGTCGCCGGGCCGAGGCTCGCACACCTCGATATAGCCGAAGTAAGCGGTCATCCCGACCGCGCCGAGCACCGAAAGATAATTGGTGACGCTCGGCACCGCGTCCGCGTCGATCGGCTGGGTGAAGCCGCCCGCGACGCCGACCGAATAATCCTCGATGCCGTTGAGGCCCAGCACCCACTGGCCGGGGACGAAGCCCTCGGCCTTGCTCGCCTCGACCACGCCCACCGTCGTCGCGCGCACCGGGTCGCCGAGCGGGATCGGCGGCATATAGCTCGGCGCATCGTCCATCCAGCCGCGGATCGCGGGGTCGAGCGAGGCATAATGGTTGCGGATCAGGAACTGCCCGTCCGCCAGCTCGGGGACGGGTTCGGTGACGAGCGAGAAATCTTCTTCCACCGGTTCGCCATTCGGGCGGCGAACGAGCAGGAAGCGGCGGTTGTCGGGCATGGGGGCTCCTCAGGCGGGGACGATGGAAACGGGAATCGCGCTCTGCAGCGACTGGCCGGTGACGGGATCGTAGGAGACGCTCTCGCTGACGAGGCGGTTGGTCGAGGCGCCGTGCTCGTGGACGCCGTCGGGGCCGATATCGGGATCGCCGAAGGCGTGCGCCATCGACACCACGCCAGGGCGCATATTGTCGGCGGCACGCGCGACCGCGACCAGCTCGCCGGCCGCCGAGCGGATACGCACCGTGTCGCCGTCGTTGCAGGGGATGCGCGGGAGATCGTCGGGGTGGAGGAAGGCGGGGTTGGTCGTGCGTCTGGCGCGCAATGCGGGCAGATTCTGCCCGGTCGAGTTGAAGCGGTGTCGGCTCCGCCGCGACACCATGCGCCAGGGAAATTCCGGTGTCGGCTGCTCGGCGGCGCCATAGGCGACGAGCCGGCCGGGCAGCCCGCCCGCGCCCAGATCGAAGCGGCCGGGCGCGTCGGGATCGCCCGGCTCGACCACGGGGTGCAGCTCGGGATAGATGACCGCCCTGCCGTCCTCCGTATCGGCGCGCACCCTGCTCGGCGCCACCGCGCAGCCCGCGACCATCAGGTCGAGGAATTCTTCCTTCGTGGGCCGCTCGTCCATCGGGCAGGCGCCGCCCGCGAGTGGCAGGCCGGTGCCGAGACGGTGCGCGAGCTCCCACAGCATCTCCCACTCCTCGAGCAGCCCCTCGGGCGCGTCGATCACCGCCTCGGTATAGCGGGCATAGGGGATTTCATACCACCATTCGCTGAGGTTGCTGATGTCCTCGCGTTCGAGGCACATCTTGGGCGCGAGGATATAGTCGGCGCGCTTCGCGGTGGCGGATTCGGCGTTGACGTCGATACAGACGAGCAGGTCGAGTCCGGCCAGCGCGCGCACCATCTTGTCCTGATCGGGAAAGGCGACGAGCGGATTGCCGCCGATCACGATCAGCGCGCGCACCTGCCCCTCGCCCGGCGTCAGCATCTCGTCGGCGAGGACGTTGCACGGCATCTCCATGCCGAGGTGGGTGAGGCCGCGGATGCGCGAGGCGGGAAAGCCCTCGCCATAGGGCGTCATCGGCGGCGCGACCTGCGCGCGGCGCGGCGTCACCGGGGTGAAGACGCGCGGAATCGAGCTTTTCTCGCCCTCGCGGCAGAAGCGCCCGCAGATGATGTTGAGCGACGAGACGAGATATTGGGTGAGCGTGCCGTTGCCCGCCATCTCGGGGCCGGTGCCGGTCGAGACGACGCCTTTGGTCCCGCCCGCGAACAGGCGCGCGGCCGCGACGAGCCAGCTTTCCTCGACCCCCGCGCGCGCTGCGGCCACCGCGGGGGTGAAACCGGCGACCGCGCGCTGCAATTCGTCGAGGCCGTCGACGTAGCGCTGGACGAACGCCTTGTCGTAAAGCCCTTCGGACAGGATCACATGGACGATCCCCGCGAGCAGCGCGGGGTCTTCGCCCGGCCGCACCGGCAGATGGATATGCGCAAGCGCCGCGACGTCGCTCCGGCGTGGGTCGGCGACGATCAGCTTGAGGCCCTTGTCGAGCGCGTCGCGCAGCCGGCGCGAGGGCGAGAAGGGCGGTAGGCCGCCCGGCGGGCCATAGTGCGAGACGATCGGATTGTTGCCGATGAAGAAGGCGACGTCGGCCTCGGCGAAGCTGTGCATCCCGCCCATCCAGCTGCCGTACTGCATGGTCGTATAGACCTTCGCCGGCTGGTCGAGCGTCACCGAGGTGTAGATGTTGCGCGTGCCGAGCCCCTGCGCGAAGGCCATCGCGCTGCCGACCCCGGCGCTGTTCTGAAAGGCGTAGGTGCCGCCATAGACGGCGACGGCATGCGGTCCATGTTCGGCGACGATCGCGCCCAGCTTCGCGGCGATCTCGTCGAGCGCCGCATCGGTCGCGATGTCGGCAAAACCTTCGCTCCCGCGCTTCTGCGACACCGTCAGCCGTTGCGGGCCGTGGTGCGCCTCGGGCAGCTGGCGGCCCTTGATGCAGGTGTAGCCGCCGAACACCGGGTCGTCGGGATCGCCCTGAACCTTGGTCACGCGGCCGTCCTCGACGGTGACGAGCATCGCGCAATTGGCGTGGCAGAAGCGGCAGAAACTGCGGCGGACCTCGGGCATCGTCTCTCTCCCTGATCGCACACTAGGCCGCGCGAGCGGGCAATCGACTGGCACTTTTGGCGGTGGCTGCGCGCCGGGCGCAGGCGCAATTTCCCCGTCGAACGGGAGAGGATGAAGATGCCGACATCGCGCCAGTGGCTGCTCAACGGACATCCGCGCGGGCGCGGGATCGAGAACGGCGATTTCCAGCTCGTCGAGGTCGAAATCGGCGCGCCCGGCGACGGCGAACTGCTGCTCAGGACGCTCTATCTCGGCTTCGATCCGGCGCAGAAAGGGTGGATGGAGAATATCGCCGACTATGTCGCGCCGATGGCGATCGGCGACGTGATGCGCGGCAGCGGGATCAGCGAAGTCGTCGAGAGCAACCATTCGGGTTTCGCTGCCGGCGACCTGGTGATGGGATCGACGGGCTGGACCGAATGGCATCTCTCGAACGGCGAAGGGCTGGTGAGGATCGAGACGCGGCTGCCACCGACCGCGATGCTCTCGGTGCTCGGGACGACCGGCGTGACGGCTTATTGCGGGCTGTTCAAGGTCGGGCGGCCGGTCGCGGGTGATACGGTGCTCGTCTCGGGCGCGGCCGGGGCGACGGGGTCGGTCGTCGGCCAACTCGCGAAGATCGCGGGATGCCGCGCGGTCGGCATCGCGGGCGGCGCCGACAAGTGCCGCTGGCTCGTCGAGGAGGCGGGCTATGACGCCGCGATCGACTATAAGGCGGGCGACGTCCGGCGGCAGATCCGCGAACATTGCCCGGGCGGCGTCAACGTCGTCTTCGACAATGTCGGCGGTGCGATCCTGAATGACATGCTCGGTGAGATCGCGACCGGCGCGCGCGTCGCGGTGTGCGGCGGGATCAGCCGCGACGGAATGGGGACGCCGCCCGCCGGGCCGCCCGCCG